>UQZH01000004.1 GCA_900545445.1 uncultured Collinsella sp.
CCTCTGCCGCCGCGGTGCTCTCGGATGCCGCCGACCCCAACGAGACCTGCGTGCTGCCTGCCTTCGATAAGGACTTTGGCATCCCCAAGGTCGATATCCCCACACCGGTGTCCCTGCGCGATGATGTCCAGCCCAAAAAGCAAAAGGCCAAGCGCAAGGTCCATCCCGACGAGGATGCCTATCACAAGCACAAGCGCCATATCCCCAAACCGCTTATCGTCATCGCGGTGCTCGCCGCCGTGTGCGGTGGTGCGTATTGGTTTGTGACTGCCGATCCTATGGGCGTCATGCCCGGCTTCTACGACCAGTTTGGCCGGGCCGCCAAGACCACCTTCCCGTCGCGCCAAAAGGGCGAGGCCACCGAGAAAGAGTCCAAGCAAGAGGATGCGTCCGAGGTCGTTCAGGAGGAGACCGTCTTAACCGACGACCAGCTCTACGCCAGGCTCGATGGCCTGTACCAGACCATCGTGTCGTACAGCGACGATGATCAGATCGGCGAGGTCATCGATTCGTTTAATAACGGCTATCTGCGTACGCCGCTCTCCACCCGCCAGGAGTTGTCGCAGAGCGCTTATGCCCTGCGCGATCAGATTAAAAAGACCCAGGATGAGCTCAATAACCTCAAGGTTCAGGACGACACCGTCTATGCGGAGGACATCGATCATCTAAAGCAGCTTGCCCAGTGGATGTACGAGCGTGTCGACGTGATCTGCCAGAGCTGGGATATCTCGCTGTCCATTCCCGACGGCGAGTCGCTGAGCGCCCGTCAGAGCGAGATCCTGGCGCCCATCGCACAAGGCGGCAACAGCGCGCTTAACCAGTACGACGCCAACGTGAGCGCATGGAGACCGCAGCAACGTTCGTAATTTGTTGCCCTCCGGCGGCATAACCTGCGTGCGCAATTGATGGAAGCCCGTGCTTATTGCTACAATTTGACCAAATATGCTTTAAACGCACGAGGAAGGAACCACATGTTTGGTTTTAAGAAAGAGCTCTACACGCCCGAGTATCAGCTTGCCGGCGATGAGTGCGCGGTGATCGAGACGTCGAAGGGCACCATCAAGGTCAAGTTTGACGGCGAGGGCGCCCCCATCCACGTGGCGAACTTCTGCGAGCTTTCCACGATGGGTTTTTACGACGGCCTTAAGTTCCATCGCTATGTGCCCGGTTTTGTGATCCAGGGCGGCGACCCCAATACCCGCGATATGTCCGGCGCCGATGTCGCCGCCGGCCTTGAGGGCCCCGACGGCATGCCCGGTACCGGTGGCCCCGGCTACTGCATCAAGGGCGAGTTCGCTACCAACCCGCGTAACAGCCACGTCGACGGCGCGCTTGCCATGGCACGTTCCATGGATCCCGATTCCGCAGGTTCGCAGTTCTACTTCTGCCTGGGTGCCCAGCACAACCTCGACTCCGGCTATACCGTCTTTGGCACCACGGTCGAGGGCCTCGACGTCATCTCGCAGCTGCGTGCCGGTGACGAGATCGTCCATGTCGAGATCGTTCACGAGTAAAGGGGACTTCCTTGAATAGCCAGCTGATCCAACAGGGCCGCGCCGCTTATCGCGCGGGTGATTATTCCGCTGCCGCCCAGATGCTCGGTGCGGCAAAGACCCCCGGTGAGATTATGGGCGAGGCCGACCATCTGCGCGGCAACGCCTTGATGCACCTGGGCATGTATGCCGAGGCCGCCGAGGCCTACGCCGCCGCCCTTAACGACGGTACCTATGGCAAGCGCGGCGCGCTGCTTACCAACCGCGGCAAGGCGCTTGCTGCCGTGGGTGACTATGTGACTGCAGCCCAGGCGTTCTCTGCCGCAACGCAGGATGCATCCTATGCCACGCCGTTTAAGGCCTACCTGGGTCTGGGCAACGCGCTGTTCCAGTCGGGCGACTATGCCAATGCCGGTACTGCCTTCCGTCAGGCTGCCATCGACGGCGCCAACCCGGCTCCTGCCGCCGCACTCGGCGAGCTCGGTCGTTGCTTCATTAAGCTCGGCCGTCCGGCAGACGCCGTAGAGACCTACCGCACGGCCATCGACTTTGCCGGTCCGCGCGACGACACGCGTGCGCTTAACGCCGGTATGGGCGAGGCGCTTTCCGCCGCCGGTCGTCCCTCTGACGCGCTCGATGCCTTTAACGCCGCCACTGCCGACGGCATCTACCAGCTTACGCCCGAGCAGTCCGACAAGCTTGCCCGCGTGCACGATTCCCTCGCTGCGCTTTCGGCCCAGACGGCCATGGCCACGGCGCCGGCTCCCGCGATGGATGCTCCCGCCGTCGACCCGCTCGACCCCACGGGTGCTACCGGTCAGTTTATGCCCGACCCCTCGGACACCGGCTTCTTCACCCTGTCCGAGTCCGAGATGGTTCAGCAGGACCGCAAGGAGGCCAAGGTCCGTCGTCGCCATCGCCACACGGGCCTCAAGGTCTTCTTGGTTCTGCTTCTGCTGATTGTCCTTGCCGCAGGCGGTCTTGGCTTTGCCTACACGCGCGGCCTGGGCTTCCCCTCGCAGGAGTCTGTTGTCACCGACCTGTTCCAGGCCGCCGGTGACGGCGATACCGCCAAGGCCGAGTCCTGTCTTGCTTCCAGCCTGTCCGAGGACGCCAAGGCGATGATCATCTCTTCGATCCCGCAGGGCGCCACCGTCTCCATCGAGGGCATGGATCAGTCTATGACCGAGACCACCGCCAAGGTCAAGGCGTCGCTGTCCAAGGGCGGCGAGCAGGAGTACACCGTCAAGTTCGTGCGCTCCGACAACCATATCGGTTGGGCCGTCTCCTCGCTTGATATCGATCTTTCGGCCGCTGACAACCAGTAGTGACCTTATGAGATTTGGCGCTGCCCGGTGCTTCACCGCAAGTGAGGCGCCGGGCTTGCGCTAGTATGATGGGCTAGTAGTTTTCCAGCAATCATCCAACACATCAGGAGTTGCGTTGTTTTCTTTGATGGATATGTTCTTCGGTAGCTATGCGGGCGATCTTGCCATCGACCTCGGCACCGCCAACACGCTTGTCTCCGTGCGCGGCAAGGGCATCGTCATTCGCGAGCCCTCCGTTGTCGCCATCGACAAGAACGATGAGCGCATCCTGGCTGTCGGTATCGAGGCAAAGCGCATGCTCGGCCGTACGCCCGGTAACATTGTGGCTGTGCGTCCCCTTAAGGACGGCGTTATCGCCGACTTCGACGTTACCGAGGCCATGCTTCGCTATTTTATCGACAAGGCGTCCGAGAAGCGCTATCCGTGGACCCCGCGTCCGCGCGTTGTCGTCTGCGTCCCCTCCGGTGTCACGTCGGTCGAGAAGCGCGCCGTTTTTGAGGCTACGATCCAGGCCGGTGCCCGCCAGGCATACCTGATCGAGGAGCCCATGGCCGCTGCCATCGGCGCCGACTTGCCTGTCGAGGAGCCGACCGGCTCCATGGTCATCGATATCGGCGGCGGTACCACCGAGGTCGCCGTTATCGCCATGGGCGGTATCGTCGTGTCGCAGTCCATTCGCATTGCCGGTGACGAGTTTGATCAGGCCATCCTTACCCATGTTCGCGATGCCTATAACCTGGCTATCGGCGAGCGCACGGCCGAGGACATCAAGATCAAGGTCGGTTCTGCCGTGCCGCTCAAGGACGAGCTCGACGTCGAGGTCAACGGCCGCGACGTGATCACGGGCCTGCCCAAGACCGTGCGCATCGAGAGCGAGGAGATTCGTCGCGCGCTCAATAAGCCGCTCGACGAGATGGCCAAGGCCGTCAAGGACGCCCTCGACGCCACGCCGCCCGATCTTGCCTCGGATCTTATGTACTACGGCATCCTGTTGACCGGCGGCGGTGCGCTGCTGCGCGGCCTCGACGTGCGTCTGCGCGACGAGACCGGCGTTTCGGTCAACGTCAGCCCTACGGCGCTCGACAACGTCGTCAACGGCTGCGCCCGCGTGCTCGAGGCCAACGCGTTTGACGGTGGCTTCGTCCAGACCAATGCTTAATTTCCAAAAGGTGGATTCCATTTGGCACGATCTTCGGGTTTCTCTTCAAATCTGAATACCAAGCGACAATCAACGGGTATGCGCCCGTTGATTGTTTTCAGCGTAATTTCGGTGCTGCTGCTTACGTTTTACATTCGCGAGGGTGAGGCGGGACCGATTCATGCCGTGCGTTCTGGCGTGACGACGATTACCTCGCCGGTGCGTTTTGTGGGCTCGGCTGTGGCCGCGCCCTTTAACGCAATCGGAAACGTGTTCTCTAACCTTACGGCTTCGCAAGACACCCTCGACGAGCTTAAGAAGCAAAACGAGGTCCTGACGTCAAAGGTTGCCGAGCTCTCCGAGGCTCAAAAGACCGCCGAGCGACTCGAGAGCCTGGTCGGTCTTCAGTCGACCTACAACCTCAAGTCCACTGCGGCTCGCATTGTCGGCGCGTCGGGCGATGCCTGGACCTCGACCGTTACCATCGACAAAGGCTCTGCCGACGGTCTTACCATCAACATGCCCGTGACGAGTTCTGCCGGTGTCATCGGTCAGATTATCGAGGTTTCGGCCAAGACCTCCACCGTCCGCCTGATTAGTGATGAGAACTCGGGTGTGTCCGCCATGGTGCAGGATACGCGTGCTCAGGGCATGCTGCAGGGGCAGCCCGACGGTACCCTGCGCCTGGAGCACGTGAGTGTCGACTCCGACGTGAAGGTGGGCGATATCATCGTGACCTCGGGCATCGGCGGCGTATTCCCCAAGGGCCTGCCGCTCGGTACGGTCTCGTCGGTGGAGAAGTCTGCCAACGATGTGTACTACACCATCGTCGTGCGCGCTCAGACAACGGCCGAAAACAACGAGGAAGTGCTGGCCATTACGTCGCTGACCGATGAGCAGTCGGCTTCGGACGAGGATGTGAGCAGCGCCAACAGTACGCCGCAGGGCACCTCGCGCGATGCGGCCACCAAGTCCAAAGATGAAAGCTCGGATGAAAACTCCGATGCGTCCGACACGACTGACTCGGGCTCGAGCGAATAGGGAGGCATGTCCATGGATCTACACGAACAGGGGACTGGCTCCCGCACTTTTGCGATTGCCGCCATTGTCTGCGTCCTGCTGCAGGCGGGCTTGGCGCCGCAGATCTCCATCGCGGGCGGTCGCGTCAACTTTATGATTATCCTGGTGTGCCTGAGTGTGTTTTCGGTCGATCCCACGCGGGCCGTCATCTGCGGTTTTTGCAGTGGCCTGTTCTACGACCTGTCGGCAGCCGTGCCGGTGGGCGTGATGTCGCTGTTGCTGACAGTGGGCAGCTTTGCCCTGACACACAGTGCCGCCGGTCAGACGGGCGGCACCCCGAGCGCTCGCGGCATCACGGTGGGCGCCTTTGCGCTTGCCATTAACGTGATCTACAGCATTATCTTGCTGTTTATGGGACTGGAATCGAGTTTTGTCGTGGCGATCTTTGGACACGCCCTGCCGTCCTCGATTCTGACCGGTCTGGTCGCCGTTCCGTTTTTGATGTCCGGCGTCGCGCCGCAGTCTGGCTATGGGTTCTCCGCGCGCGGTGGGCGTCAGACGGGTATGCGCTTTAAGCCCAAGACCCGTAAGCTCAAATAGGGGAGGTCTGTAGATGTCTTCCCAGTTGACGGTTGTTGTCGCTGGCATCGTCCTGGTCGTGGCCATTGTGGTCGCGCTGGTCATCATGCGACGCGGCGACTCCCGCTTTACCTACGATACGCAGCACGGAACGGCCCCGCGCGCCACCGAGGGCGAGGGCAATACGGCCGCTACGGCCTTCAAGGGCCGCTTTTCCATCCTCACCGCGGGCGTGGGTGCGATGTTTGCCGCGCTTGCCGTTAAGCTGTGGGGCATGCAGATGGTCTCGTCGGACTACTACGACAAGCAGGCCAAGAGCAATCAGACCCGTACCGTTACCACGCCTGCCGTTCGTGGCCGCATCTTGGACCGCAACGGCGTCGCGCTGGTGCAAAACCGCCCCTCGCTCGCCGTCGTCGCCTATCGCGACCTTGCCGACGACAAGGTACTGGTGCGCCATCTTGCCAACGTGCTCGGCATGCCGTATATCGCGGTGCTGCGCAACATCCAGGACAATTCTGAAGGTGCGCAGAGCCTGCATACGATCGCGACTGACGTGCGCCGCTCTACTGTCGCCTACATTCAGGAGCACGCCGGTGAGTTTCCCGGCGTGAAGATCGCCGAGCGCACCGAGCGCCAATACCCGTATGGCGAGACCGCCTGCCATATCTTGGGCTATACCGGCACCATTACCTCCGAGCAGCTCGAGGCGCAGAACAAGAAGTCGTCGGACGGCAGCGATAGCGCGGCTGGCCAGATCTCGTATCAATCGGGCGATATTGTGGGCCAGGCGGGCGTAGAGATTTACTACGAAAATCTGCTGCAGGGCATTCGTGGTGAGCAGACCGTGAAAGTTGACGCCTCGGGTAACGTGACCGGTCAAGCCGGCGCCGTTCCCGCCAAGGCCGGTTCTGACATTAAGCTTACGCTCGATCTTAAGATTCAACAGGCCTGCGAGACGGCTCTGGCGAATGCCATTGAGCTTGCCAAGACCACGGGTCATAGCGATGCCGGCAACGGCGCCGTGGTGTGTCTCGATCCCAACAATGGTGAGATTCTGGGTATGGCAAGCGAGCCCAAGTTTGATCCGTCGGTGTTCATCGGCGGCGTTTCCAACGACGTGTGGACCGAGCTCAACGACGACAAGGGTTCGCATCCGCTGCTCAACCGCGCCATTAGCGGCCAGTATATGTCGGCTTCGACCATCAAGCCGCTCTCGGCTCTGGCCGGTCTTGAGTTTGGAACCTATACCTCAGACCAGACCACGAACTGCACGGGCTATTGGACGGGCCTGGGCAAGTCATGGGGTAAGTACTGCTGGCTGCATTCCGGTCACGGTACTATGACGCTGCAATCCGGTATCGCCAACTCGTGCGACCCCGTGTTTTACGATATGGGTAAGGCGTTTTTCTACAACGACCAGCATCCCGAGGGTCTGCAAGAGGTCTTTCGCCGTTGGGGCCTGGGCAAGACCTGCGGCATCGATCTGCCAAGTGAGGGCACCGGTCGCATTCCTGACGCCAAGTGGAAAGAGTCCTACTTTACCGACGCCTCGGCCGAGGACCGCAAGTGGAATGCCGGCGATATGACTAACATCGCTATCGGCCAGGGCGACATTTTGGTGACGCCGCTGCAGATGTCGTGTGCCTACATGGGCCTTGCCAACGGCGGCAAACAGTATGTGCCGCATGTGTTCTTGTCTGCTGTCTCGCGTGATGGTGACGGCGATGCCTACAAGTACAACGGCAAGGGCAAAAAGAAGCGCCTTGAGGCTCAAATTAACAACGATGCTGATCTTGCGCTGGTCCGCAACGGCATGCACGATGTGATTTACTCGGCGTCGACTTCGACCGCCGCACACTTTAACTCCTTGACCCCCACGGTCTACGGCAAGTCCGGCACGGGCGAGAAGAGCGGCGAGGACGATTACGCGTGGTTTTGCGCCTACGCGCCGGCCGATGAGCCCAAGTACGTGATTGTCACTGTCTTGGAACAGGGCGGTGGTGGCTCCGATACCGCGCTGCACGTCGTGCGCGATGTCCTCGGTGCCATTTATGACGAGCCCGACACATCTTCTGCCACGGGCGATTCTTCGGTTCGATAGGAGGTTGCGATGGATTTTTCGCCGGCGGACCTGTTCCGCTCAACTAAAACCGGTTCCCGCAGCAGCCTGGACCGTGTCAACAAGCAGCTTTCGGCCTCGCGCGGCACGTTTCGCCAGAAGGTGCACATCGGCGTGCTGCTGGCAACCTTGGCACTCGTTGCCTATGGTGCCATCATCATTTGGTCGGCATCGCAGTTTAAGGCCGACGCCTCATTTTCGCGCCACCTGTTGGGCATCGGCATCGGTGCGGTGCTTGCGGTGCTCGTCTGGCGTACCGATCTGCGCGGCATCTCTAACTTCTCGACGGCGCTGCTCGTCATCGACCTCATTGTGATTTTCTCGCCCAAGATTCCGGGGCTGTCCTATACGGGCGGTCTGGGCATGACGGGCTGGATCAAGATTCCCGGTATCGGTCTTACCTTCCAGCCGGTCGAGCTCGCCAAGCTCATCACGATCTTCTTTATCGCCACGCTTGGTTCGCAGTACAACGGCCGCATCGATACCGCCCGCGACTACATTAAGCTCTGCGGCATGCTTTCCGTTCCGTTTTTGGCCGTCGTCGCCATGGGCGACCTGGGTTCGGGCCTGGTCGTGTTGGTGTCGGGTGCCGTTGTGATCTGCATGAGCGGTGCGCGCCGCGAATGGGTGCTGTCGACCTTGGCTCTGCTCGTGGGTTTGGTGGCGCTCATCCTGGCGCTCGATTCGGTGCTCGATTCTCTTTTGGGCCACGACGTTTTGATCAAGCAGTACCAGATGAACCGACTGACCGTCTTTATCGACCCCGATAATGCCGATTCGGACGATGCTTACAACTTGCAGCAATCGCTCATCGCGGTTGGATCGGGTGGCTTTTTCGGTAAAGGGCTGGGTCATGCGACGCAGTCTGCCGGTGGCTTTCTGCCCGAGTTCCATACCGACTTCGTCTTTGCCTTTTTGTCCGAGACCTTTGGCTTCTGCGGCTCCTTTTTGCTCCTGTGCCTCTACGTGCTGCTGATTTTCTCGACGATCCGCGTTGCCTTTAAGTGCGAGTCTCTGTTCTTGCGCCTATCGTGCGTGGGCATCGTCGGCATGTGGGCGTTCCAGACCTTCGAGAACATCGGCATGTGCATTGGCATGATGCCGATTACCGGTATTCCGCTGCCGTTCATTAGCTTCGGTTCGTCCTCGATGATGATCCAGTTGCTGACGGTGGGTATCGTACAATCCATATGGCGGCATCGTTCGGGCGCCGCGTAACCGCTGGAGGGGTTTGCTATGAAGATTCCCGTGGACAAGCTGACCCGCGTCTTTAAGATGGGCGCGACCACCAAGAAGGATTCCGACACGCCGGTTCGCGTGTCCGTCTACCTCGATTCGTCTGCCTCGCGTTTTTTGGTCGAGACGGTGCGCGATGCCTTCGTGCCACAGACGACGTCGGGCATTGTGCGCGTTGAGCGCCTGGGGGAGGACCGTATCGTCCCCAAGACCGATACCGATGTGGTGCTGGTGCTTTCGTGCGGGTCTGACCGCCTTGAGAGCGCCGTGCAGGAACTCGTGATTGCCGGCGCCCCCGTGTGCGTGCTTGCCGAGTCTGCTGTGGAGGTGCCTTTTATCCAGGAGTCCACGCCCATGCTCGGCGCGGTGGCGGCCACCGATAAGACGTATCTGCTCGAGACGCTTTCCCGCTGGATTCTCGATCGCACGGACAAGGAGACAGCCTTTGCGGCGAACTTTGCCTTTATGCGCATCGCCGCCGCCAACCGCATCATCACCTCGTGCGCGCTTACCAATATGGCGACGGGCGCGCTGGTGTTTTTGCCGGGGGCCGATTATCCCGTTATGGCGCTGGCGCAGGTGGGCATGCTCTTTGAACTGGCGGCCATCTTTGGGCGCGGCATTAAGCCCGAGCGTGGCTACGAGGTCGCGGGCGTGCTTGCTGCCGGTCTGGTGCTCCGCGCCGTCACCCGCGCCCTGGTAAAGCAGACGCCGCATATTGGGTTTGCCGTCAAGGCGCTGACCGCCGCCGCGGGAACCTATGGCATGGGCCGTGCGCTCGTGTCGCTCTACGAGCGCGATATTGACTACAGCCGTGCCAACGAGGTGGCTGCCGCCACGTTCTCGCACGTCCGCGACCTGGTGACCACGGTTGCCGGCGCTACTCGTCCCATGGGTCCCTTTGAGGACGCATCTGATCTCGCTGCTTAGGGGTTTCTTTTGCGCGTTCCATACCAAGACTGTTTTCATCTGATCGAGCCGTTGCTCGCCAAGGTCGAAAAGCCGAGTCGCTATATCGACCACGAGTGGGGCACGCTCTCAAAGGCCGATGCCGACTACCGCTGCTGCATGATCTATCCGGACGTGTATGAGGTCGGTCTGCCCAACCAGGGCATCGCCATTCTCTACAACATCCTTAATCAGGCCGAGGGCATTTCCTGCGAGCGCGGCTATGTGCCGTGGCCCGACATGGGCGACGCCATGCGCGAGGCGAACATTCCGCTGCTGTCGCTCGAGGGCGCGGCGCCCGTGGCCTCGTTCGATATCGTTGGCATGCATGTGCCGCACGAGATGGCCGTGACAAACTTTCTCGAGGCGCTCGACCTCGCCGGCATTCCGCTGCTCGCGGCCGACCGCACCGAGGACGATCCCATCATCGTCGCCGGTGGCCCCTCGGTCTATAACCCCGAGCCGTATGCGGCCTTCTTTGATGCCATTCTGATCGGCGAGGGCGAGGAGTCGCTGCTCGAGGTTTGCCAGCTGCATCGTCACCTGCGCGATGAGGGCGTCTCGCGCACCCAGATTGTCGAGCAGCTCGCGACGGTCGGTGGCACCTATGTGCCGTCGCTCTACGAGGTTCGCCATGACGAGCCCTGTTCGCCGCATGGCTACACCGTGCCGCGCGAAGGCAAGGACGTCCCGCCGGTAGTCTATAAGCGCGTCGTTGAGGACTTTGGCGCTACCAATCCGCTGTCGCAGTTGTGCGTGCCCTACGCGCAGCTCGTTCACGATCGCCTGTCTATCGAGATTCTGCGCGGCTGTGCCCGCGGCTGCCGTTTTTGCCAGGCCGGCATGACCTATCGCCCGGTGCGCGAGCGCTCGGCCGACCAGATTGTGTCCTCGGTGATCCAGGGCCTGGAAAAGACCGGCTATGACGAGGTGTCGCTTACCTCGCTTTCGACCACCGATCACTCCTGCATCCGCGATGTGCTCGGTCGCCTTAACCGCCGTCTGGAAGATACGGGCATTCGCGTGTCCATTCCCTCGCAGCGCCTGGATTCGTTTGGCGTGGATATGGCCGAGTCGGTCGCCGGCGAAAAGAAGGGCGGCCTGACGTTTGCCCCCGAAGCCGGCAGTCAGCGCATGCGCGACATCATCAACAAGAACGTGACCGAGGAGGACTTGGACCGTGCGGCCAAGGCGGCCTTCGAGGCTGGTTGGAACCGCATGAAGCTCTACTTTATGATGGGCCTTCCCGGCGAGCGCGACGAGGATATCGTGGCCATCGCCAACCTGGCCGACCATGTGCTCGAGCTCGGCCGCTCCGTGGTTCCCAAGGCGCGTCGCGGCTCCATCTCGGTGTCCATCTCGGTGTCGGTGTTTATCCCCAAGGCCGCCACGCCGTTCCAATGGTGCCCGCAGCTCGATTACGATGACGTCAAGCGTCGCCAAAAGCTGCTCATTACGAGCGTTCGTAACCGTGCGGTCCGCGTTCACTACCACGATGCCGAGACCTCGCTCGTCGAGGCCGCGCTGTCCCGCGCCGGCCGTGACATGACGCCTGTCATCATCGATGCCTGGCGTGCCGGTTCGCGTTTTGACGCCTGGGTGGAGCATTTTTCGCTCGACAACTGGAAGTCGGCTGCGGCCAAAAACGGCATCGATCTCAACGAGCTCGTGCACCTGCCCTACGAACTGGACTGGCGCCTGCCCTGGGAGCACGTGAGCCCCGGCTGCTCGCGCGGCTTCCTCGAGCGCGAATACCGCCGCTCGTTGGAGGGCGTCACGACGCCCGACTGTACCCGTACCTCGTGCACCGGCTGCGGAATCTGCCCCACGCTTCATGCCAAGAACGTATTGGTGGGTGATCGCGCATGAGTGAGCGCCTGACCGACAACCCCACGCTCTTTAGGCTTCGCGTTCGCTATGGCAAGCGCGACCGCCTTAAGTACTTGGGCCATCTCGAAGTGATTCATACTATTGAGCGCATCGTGCGTCGCGCGGGGCTGCCATATGCCGTGACGCAGGGCTTCTCTCCGCATATGCGTGTGGGCTTTTCGTCGGCGCTGCCGGTGGGAACGTCGTCGACTTGCGAGTGGTATGACTTGTTTATGACTGAGTTCGTTGCGCTCGATGAGGCGTTTGAACGTTTGGCGGCGGCATCTCCGGCCGATCTGGCCCCCATCGAGGCGGCATACATCGACGTGCGCACGCCGGCGCTGACGGCGCAACTCACGCGTCTGTCGTACCGTATCGACCTACACTTGGACGCCGAAGCACCCGTGAGCGCCGATGAGGTGCGCGCTGCGATCGACACGTTGCGTGCAGGCCATGGCATCGACTACGCACGCGGTAAGAAGGGCAAGCGCCTAGACCTTGACCACACACTGGTGGGCTATGAGCTCACGGCAGGGGAGCGCCCGGACCATCTGGTGCTCATGCTCGACACCCATGCCGACAACGAGGGGTCCATGCGTCCGGAAATTTTGCTTTCTGCCGCTGATGTTTTGTTGCAGGGCTTGACCCCGGGCGTCGATGCACCTATCGTTTCCACCGGTATGCAAGACCTCGTGACCATCTGCTCCTACGATGTCGAGCGTCAGAATCAAGCATGCGAGGACGACGAGGGCCGACTCGTCAGCCCCATACCTGTGCGAACTTGTGGATTTGCTCCACATACTCGTTGACGGGGGTATTATCGCCTGCTACTATATTCGGCTGTTGCACTAACTGATGCATGAAGGGCAAGTAAACATGTACGCAATCGTTAACACGGGCGGCAAGCAGTACAAGGTCGCCACCGACGATGTCATCACCGTCGAGAAGATCGAGGGCAATGAGGGCGATAAGATCACCCTGCCGGTTATCTTCCTCAACGATGGTAAGAAGATCGTCACCGATCCCGACAAGCTGGCCAAGGCCAAGGTTACCGCTCAGATCGTTGAGCAGTTCAAGGGCGAGAAGCAGCTGGTCTTCAAGTTCCACAAGCGCAAGCGCTATCGTCGTCTGAAGGGTCACCGTCAGCAGCTCACCAAGCTGAAGATCGTGAAGGTTCAGGCTACCTCCCGCGCCAAGAAGGCTGTCAAGGCAGAGGCTGAGGCTGTTGCCGAGGCTCCCGTCGCCGAGTAGATTACACTCGTAACGAAAGAGTAGGTATACACAATGGCACACAAAAAAGGACTCGGTTCCTCCCGTAATGGCCGTGACTCCCGCGGTCAGCGCCTTGGCACGAAGCGCTATGCCGGCCAGACGGTAACCACGGGCACGATTCTCGTCCGTCAGCACGGCACGCACATCCACCCGGGTGAGAACGTTGGCCGTGGCAAGGACGACACGCTGTTCGCGCTGGTCGACGGTACCGTTGAGTTCCACAAGGGTATCAAGCACAGGGTCAGCGTACGCCCGCTCGCGAACGCGTAATTCACCCTTCATAGAGCACATATGTGGGAGGCACTTGAGTTTTAGGATTCAAGGGTCTCCCTCTTTTTTGTAGGAGGCGATTCTGTTGTCACAGTTCACCGATATCAGCCGAATTAACGTTTGCGGCGGCGACGGCGGAGCCGGATGCATGTCGTTTAGGCGCGAGGCATTTGTTCCCAAGGGCGGCCCCGATGGCGGCGACGGCGGTCGTGGCGGCAACGTCGTCATTCAGGCCGACGCTCAGCTGTCCTCGCTGATCGATTACCGCTTTAAGCATCACTTCCGTGCCGAGCGCGGAACGCATGGCCAGGGTGCCCGCCGCAACGGCAAAAGCGGTGAGGACCTGATTTTGAAAGTCCCCATGGGCACCGTAGTCCGCGAGCTCGATCCCGAGACGCAGACCCCGATGTTCGAGATTGCCGACCTGGTGCACGACGGCGAGCGCGTTGTCGTGGCGCCCGGTGGTGCTGGCGGTCTGGGCAACACTCACTTTGTGACGTCGGTGCGTCGCGCGCCCGCGTTTGCCCAGCTCGGCGAGCCGGCTGAGGAGCACTGGATCGAGCTCGAGATGAAGCTCATGGCCGATGCCGCGCTTGTGGGCTTTCCCTCGGTCGGCAAGTCCTCGCTCATCGCGCGTATGAGCGCTGCCCGTCCCAAGATTGCCGACTACCCGTTTACCACGCTTGTGCCCAATCTGGGCATGGTGCGTGCCGGCGAATATTCTTACGTCGTTGCCGACGTTCCCGGTCTCATCGAGGGCGCGAGCGAGGGTCGTGGCCTGGGCCATCAGTTCCTGCGCCACATTGAGCGCACGGCCTTGATCATGCATGTCGTTGACATGACGGGCGGGTTTGAGGATCGCGATCCGGTTGAGGACTATCGCATTATTAACCGTGAGCTTGAGCAGTATGGCGCTGAGCTTTCGGAGCGTCCGCAGATCGTCGTCGCCAACAAGTGCGATGCGCCGGGCACGGCCGACAAGATTGCCGACCTTAAGCGTGCGGCGCTCGACGACGGGCATATGTTCTTTGCCGTGTCCGCTGTGACGGGTGCCGGTCTCAACACGTTGATGCTTGCCGTGGGCGAGCAGGTGGCCAAGCTCCGCGCTGAGCTGGCGGTCTCTGATGAGCCGGTCGATTTGCGCGACGAGGAGTGGGAGCGTCGCCGCCTGCAGCGCGAGAAGCGGTTCCGTATTGTCCAAGAAGAGCCTCATGCCTTCCGCGTGGTCGGTCGCGCCATCGAGCGCTTGGTTATCCAGACCGACTGGGAAAATGAGGAGGCCGTCATCTATCTGCAGCATAAGTTTTCCCGCATGGGTGTTGACGATGCGCTCGAAAAGGCCGGTTGCCGTGCCGGCGACGAGGTTCGCATTTGCCAGCGCGCCTTTGACTTTGAGGGCGCCGAGGACTTCTCGGAGTTCGAGGACGAGCTTGAGGACGGTAGCGAGGACGTCGCCGTCGAGGTCGTTGATGTCGAGGATGTCGCGGACGATAGCTTGGAGGCTGTCGACGCGGTGGATGCCATTGACGGTACCGATGACGCTGTTGCTGCGGAAGACGTCGAGACCCCGGAGGGCGAGTAAGCCATGTCGCTGCGCGGTGGAATCGGTCTGCCCGAGCTTCCCATAGAGGACGGGCAGGAGTTTAGGCTCGGCATTATGGGCGGTACCTTTGACCCCATCCATTACGGTCACCTGGTGACCGCCGAGCAGGCACGTGAGTCCCTCGACTTGGACGCCGTGCTCTTTATGCCGGCGGGCTCGCCTGCCTTTAAACTCGACAAACCGGTGACGCCGGCCGAGGACCGTTATGCCATGACGGTCCTCGCGACCGCCGCGAACCCGGCCTTTTTGGCAAGCCGCTTCGAGATCGACCGTCTGGGCGTGACCTATACGGCCGATACGCTTCATGCCCTTCGCGAGTTTTACCCGCCACAGGTGAAGCTTTATTTTATTACGGGTGCCGATGCGATTATCGATATTGTAACCTGGCACAATGCAGATGAGATTGCCGAACTGGCAACCTTTATTGCTGCGACGCGTCCCGGCTTTGACATCGATACGGCCCGGGCGCGGATTAAGGAATCGGGACTGCCATTCGACGTTCGCTATATTCAGATTCCGGCGCTAGCGATTAGCTCGACCAACATTCGCAAGCGGGTTGCTCGCGGCATGAGCGTGCGCTATCTTACGAGCGAGTCCGTGCTCGGCTATATCCGTAAACGCGGCCTGTATGCCGATCTTGGGCAAGACGATTTTGATTGATGGGGGAGAACGTTGTCGGTAGAAGATCAGTTTGAGGGCGACGAGCGCGCGCTCTTGACGCGTATCCACGAGTTGCTCGATGTGCGCATGAAGGATAAGCGTAAGCGCTACGTGCATTCGCTCGGGGTTGCCGAGACTGCGTTGCGCCTAGCCGAGGTGTACGGTGTCGACCGCTTTGATGCCGCTGCCGCCGGCCTGATCCATGACTGGGACAAGGTGCTCTCCGACGACGAGCTGGTCACGCGCGCTCTGCATTACGGCATTAAGATTGCCGGCTCTCCGTCTGCCGCGACGCCGCTTTTGCATGGCCCGGTTGCCGCCTATGAGCTTCCGCAGCTTTTTCCCGAGCTGTCGCCGGCGGTCTTTCAGGCTGTCGACCGTCACACCGTGGGTGCTTGCGACATGACGCCGCTCGATATGGTGGTCTTTGTGGCCGATGCCATCGAACCTAACCGCCACGGCGATTATGCCCATGCGCTGCGCAAGATGGTGGGGAAGTCCTCACTCGATGAGTTGTTCTTCTCCTGTTTTGCGCAGGGTCTGGCCTATGTGATCCAGACCGGGCGTTATCTTTATCCCACGGCTATTACGATTTACAACCATTACGCCCAGCTGCGCTAGCTCGGGCTGTCTAGAAAGAGGTATTCCATGGCCGACGAGACCATGACCGACGAGCAGATTCTTGAACGTGTGGAGCACAAGAGCTTCGTTGCCACGTCCGACCGCACCGCTGCCTCGCTGTCCGCGAGCGGTGTTGCCGCCGAGGATGTCGCCCGCGCCGCCGCGCAGGCCGCCTACGACAAGAAGGGCGAGGACGTTCAGGTGCTCGACCTGACTGAGCTTTCCGATGTGTGCGACTACTTTGTCATCGCTACCGGCACCAACAACCGCCAGGTCGATTCCATCGTCGACGAGATCGAGGAGAAGGTCGCCGAGGCTTGCGGCGAGCATCCGTTCTCCATCGAGGGCCGCGAGCAGAAGACCTGGATGCTCATGGACTACGGTTCGGTTGTCGTCCACGTCTTCACTCCCGAGGCGCGCGAGTTCTACCGCCTCGAAAAGCTCTGGGGTGACGCCCCCCAGCTTCCACTCGACCTCCTCTAGGGCCTTATTTGGGCTGGGGCTTTTTTAGCCACCCTCTACCGTTCGCCGGTCAGTTGCGCCATTCGCAGCTGCCCGGCTTTCTTTTTGCCTAAGGGACTAATCGTTGAAGCGGGATTGACGGCCGAAGGATAGGGCGGTGTCGCCGAACTTGTCTCGGACGGCGTCGATGGCGACGGAGAGGTCGCGACGATCGCTGGATTGAGCTCCGCGGTCGTCGATTTCGCAGAACAGGTCGGTCTGGATACCGCCCTGATGGCTGAAGTCGCTCATGCCGATGCCCGCCAGGCGCACATGCATGCCTTCCTGCCAGATGTTGTCGAGCAGTTCGAGCGCCACTGCCACGAAGATGTTCTCATCGTCGGTCGGATGTGGCAGCCGGCGCTGTGCCGAGCGACCGCTTCCATACGAATACTTGAGCTTGAGCGTCACCGTGGCGCCCGTTAGTCCTTGGCGGCGTAGGCGGCGTCCCACTGACTCTCCCAATAGCGCAATCGCCGCTTCGATGTCCCCGCGCTCAGTTAAATCGTTCGCAAAGGTGCGTTCATTGCTGACCGACTTGACCTCGCGCTCTTCATCGAGACTCGTGACTTCGGAGATTTCAAGCCCCAGTGCACGTTGGCGCATGCGTTCGCCGTTGACGCCAAAAATAGAGGCCAAGGTGGATTCCGATGCGCGTGACAGCTCGCCGAGCGTGTAGATGCGCATGCGGCGCAGTCGTTCCTCGGCCGAGCGCCCGATGCCACTCATGGCAGATACCGGCAGCGCGGCCAAAAAGCGCTGTTCGGTTCCGGGGCGCACGATGGTCAGCCCAAACGGCTTGTCCCGCTCGCTTGCGATCTTTGCAACCGTCTTGTTGCAGCCCACGCCAATGGAGCAGGTCACTCCCAGCGCCGCCACGCGATCACTGATGCGCCGCGCAACCAGCAGCGGGTCTTCGGGCGCAAAACGACCCGGTGTGATATCGATAAAGGCTTCGTCGATGGATACGCGCTCAACGCGCGGGGTCTCGTCGGCGAGAATCGTCATGACCTGCGCGCTGACCTCGTGGTAGCGATCGAAATGCCCATGCGTCCAAATGGCCTGCGGACAGAGGCGCCGTGCCTCGGCCGAGGGCATGGCGGAGTGCACGCCAAAGCGACGCGCCTCGTATGAGCAGGTGGACACAACGCCGCGGGAATCGGCATCGCCACCCACGATGAGCGGCTTGCCGCGCCACTCGGGATGGTCGAGCATCTCCACGCTCGCAAAAAACGCATCGAGATCCATGAGGCCCACCGCCGGTCCCGTCCAGGGCGGCGGCGTGACGCCCGCAGCATCCTCATAACCGTATGTATGTTCGCGTCTTTTCATGGCATGAGTATACCGCGCAGCTCATGTGGGGTGCGTGGATGTGCTTGCAAATCGCGAATTCTTGTCTAAGATATGGATTTGCCTTCGACTACACCGAAGAAGTTGGTCTCACGGACTTCACCTGCCCGCGTCGATGGCGTATTATGTTCAACTGTTTGTTTGTAGTTGCAGCCTAAAGCTGCTTGGTTGGAGGAGTTTCCTTTGGCAGTCAAGATTCGCCTTGCTCGTCACGGCGCTAAGAAGCGTCCGTACTACCGTGTCGTCGTCGCCGATTCCCGCGCCCCGCGTGACGGTCGTATCATCGAGGAGGTTGGCCGCTACAACCCGATGACCGCCCCCAAGACCATCAACCTCGATCTTGAGAAGATCGCCGACTGGCAGTCCAAGGGCGCTCAGCTCACCGACGCTGTCGCTGCTCTGGTCAAGGCCGCCAACGAGGGTGAGAAGACCGAGACCGTCGTCAAGAAGTCCAAGAAGCAGCTCGCCAAAGAGGCCGAGGCCGCTAAGGCTGCCGCTGAGGCCGCTGAGGGCGCCGAGGAGTAAATCGTGCCTGAGGTTGACGCTGCACAGCTCGAGGGTGAGGCAATGCTCTCAGATCGCATCGCCGATCTCGTCGAATATCTCGTTGTTCAGATCGTCGACGACCCGGATTCCGTGAGCCTCGAGGTCATCGATGGTGACGACGCCTCCACGATTGAGGTTTCTGTTGCCGAGGATGACGTCGCTAAGGTCATCGGCCGTCGTGGCCGTACCATCAAGGCCATTCGCACGCTCGCCCGTGCACTGGCCGCTCGCCTCGACACTGCAGTCGAGGTAGAGGTTCTGGGCTAGGACCTTGAGGTCCCAGTACAAAAACATCGCCCGTGTGGTCAAGCCGCACGGAAGGAAGGGGGAGGTCCTCGCGCAGCCGCTGCGGGGGCTTCCTTCTGTATTGACGCCGGGTATGCGCGTCGCCTTGACGCCACCGGCGCTCAAGCGCGACCGTTTTTGCACGGTCGTATCCGTCACCGATACGGGCGATGGCGATCTGGTCTCGTTTGAGGGCATTGACGACTTGACGGCCGCCGAGGGCATCACCGGATGCTACGTGCTGGCAAATCGTGACGACTTTGAGCTCGATTCGCTCGACGCCGCCTATACCGACCTGATGGGTCGCGAGGTGGTCGACGAGCGCTTTGGCTTGCTCGGCACGATTGTCGAGATCATGTCGACGCCCGCCAACGATGTTTGGGTTGTCGAGGGCGATCGGTACGGCGAGGTGCTGATTCCCGTGATCGAGCAGGTTGTGCTCGATTTTCCCGATCAGGGGACAATTTCCGTCCACGTTATGGACGGTTTGATCGATATGGACAAGTAGGGAGGAAAACATGCTGATCGAGACCCTTTCGGTCTTTCCCGAGATGTTTGAGCCCGTCATGTCCACATCGATCTTGGGCCGCGCCCGCAAGGCCGGCCTTTTTGATTTTAAGGCCTATAACCTGCGTGACTGGACGCACGACCGCCATCGTACCGTCGATGACGAGCCGTACGGCGGCGGGCAGGGCATGCTCATGAAGGTCGAGCCCATCGCCGAGGCCATCGAGGCTATTAGCTCCGAGGGTCCCAAGCCCACCGTGGTGTTCTTTACACCCTGCGGCGAGCCCTTTACGCAGCATGTGGCCGAGCGCCTGCTCAAAAGCGAGCGTCTGCTGTTTGTATGCAGCCGCTACGAGGGCGTCGACGAGCGCGCGTATGCGTATGCCGACGAGCGCCTGTCGATCGGCGACTACGTGCTCACGGGCGGCGAGCTTCCCGCTATGGTCGTTGCCGATGCCGTCGTGCGTCTGATTCCCGGCGCCCTTGGTGACGAGATGAGCAACGTCGATGAGTCGTTCTCGACTGCCGAGGACGGTGGCCTGCTCGAGTACGCGCAGTACACCCGCCCCGCCGAGTTCAACGGCGAGGGTGTGCCGCCGGTGCTCGTGAGCGGCGACCATGCCAAGGTTGACGCCTGGCGCCGTAAGAATGCCATCGAGCGCACCTGCCGCTGGCGCCCCGACCTGATCGAGACGGCGCGGCTTACGCCCGGGGAGCGCGCGTATGCGCAGGAGATCCTGGACGCGTCGTATTCGCAGAGCGAGGAGTGAGAATGGTTCCATCGCAGCATTCCGTGCTAAAGGGTGCGTTTGAGTGGATCGTGGTCGTCGCGATCGCACTTGTCGCCACCTTCCTGATTCGCTCGTTTGTGGTCGAACCCTTTGTGGTGCCCACCGGTTCCATGGAGTCCACGATCGAGATTGGCGACCAGATCTTGGCGCAAAAGGTGAGCCTCGAGCTCGGCCAGCCTGTCAGCCAAGGCGATATAGTGGTGTTCCACAACCCCGATGGCACCTCCGAGCACGATGTTCTCGTCAAGCGTGTTATTGCCACGGCCGGCCAGACGGTCGACCTTCAGGACGGCAAGGTGGTCGTTGACGGCCAGGCGCTCGACGAGGGCTACACGACCGGCATGAGCTGGCCGCTTTCGGTCCAGGCTCCCGGCGTTCAGGTAAGCTATCCCTACACCGTTCCCGACGGGTGTGTGTGGGTGATGGGCGACAACCGCGAAAACTCTGCCGACTCACGCTACTTTGGTCCCGTCGATCGCTCTGACTTGATCGCCGTGGCGCTTGTGCGCTACTGGCCGCTCAACCGCATCGGCGCTATCGATTAAAAACCGCTATAGTACAGTACCTAACCGTGTAATCGTTTCGACGAGGGGATATTAGAGGCATGAACGCTTCATCGCTTTCCTTCCAAGACATCATCCTGCGCCTCCAGCAGTACTGGGGCGAGCAGGGCTGCGTCATTATGCAGCCCTATGACTCCGAGGTCGGTGCCGGTACCTTCCACACCGCGACCACGTTGCGCTCGCTCGGTCCCGCCGAGTGGCGCACCTGCTACGCTCAGCCCTGCCGCCGTCCTGCCGACGGCCGCTATGGCGAGAACCCCAACCGCATGCAGCACTACTATCAGTTCCAGGTGCTCATCAAGCCGTCGCCGGTCAACGCCCAGGAGCTTTACCTGGGGTCTCTTGCCGCTATCGGCCTGGACCCCAACGACCATGACGTCCGTTTTGTCGAGGATGACTGGGAGAGCCCGACCCTGGGCGCCTGGGGCCTTGGCTGGGAGGTCTGGCTCAACGGCATGGAGGTCACGCAGTTTACGTACTTCCAGCAGGTGGGCGGCATCGAGGTCGACCCTGTGCCCGTCGAGATTACCTATGGTCTGGAGCGCATCGCCATGTACGCTCAGGGCGTCAACTCCGTCTACGACCTGGTGTGGAGCTATCTGCCCGATGGCACGCCGATGACCTATGGCGACGTGTTCCTGGAGAACGAGCGCGAGTTTAGCGCCTACAACTTTGAGGTCGCCAACGTCGAGATGATGCGTCAGAAGTTTGACGATTACGAGGCTGAGTGCCACTCCTGCCTTGAGCGCAAGCTGCCGCTGCCCGCTTACGACTGCGTCATGAAGTGCAGCCATGCCTTCAACCTGCTCGATGCTCGCGGTGCGCTGTCCGCGGTCGAGCGTGCTAACTACATCCTGCGCGTCCGCGCCGTCGCCAAGGCGTGCTGCGAGGCCTATATGGCCGAGGTCGCTGGAGTCAACGAGAATGCCGACCAGGAAGGCGAGGTGGCGTAAGCCATGGCAGACGCTAAGGATTTCCTGTTTGAGATCGGTACGGAGGAAATGCCCTCTGCACCGCTGAACAATGCCGTCAAGCAGCTTGGCACCATGATTGCCAAGGGTCTCGACGAGGCCGGCCTGGCCCACGGCGAGGTCCGCGTGATCTCGAGCCCGCGTCGTCTGGCTGCGCTCGTGGCCGACGTCGCCACCGCGACCGATGAGGTCCATGAGGTCAAGCGCGGTCCCGCGGCCAACATTGCCTTCGACGCCGACGGCAACGCCACCAAGGCCGCCCAGGGCTTTGCCCGCAAGTGCGGTGTGGCTGCCGAGGACCTGGTCCGTCGCGAGGACACTGACGGTCGCGAGTATGTGTTCGCCGAGAAGAACATTCCCTCCGCACCGGCTACCCCGATCCTGACGGCCCTGTGCGAGAAGACTATCGCCGGCCTGCAGTGGCCCAACTACCGCAGCCAGCGCTGGGGCCACGAGCACGCTACGTTTGTGCGTCCGGTCCGTTGGATCTGCTGCCTTTTGGGCGAGGATGTTGTGCCCGTGTCGTTTGCCGACGTGACGAGTGGCAACACCACGCGCGGACATCGCGTTCTGGGCCCCGGTGACCATGTGGTCGCCAGCCCTGCCGTCTACGAGCAGGTGCTCGAGGACGCCGGCGTGCTCTCTGCCGAGCGTCGCCGTGAGGCTATCCTTGCCGGTATCGCCGAAGTCGAGGCTGCGCGCCCCGGCTGCCATGTCGACACGCCCAAGAAGGTCTTCGATGAGGTCATCAACCTCTGCGAGTGGCCGACGGTGCTCGTCGGTACCTTTGACGAGGAGTTCCTCAAGGTCCCGCACGAGATCATCTGCGAGTCCATGCTCACCAACCAGCGCTACTTCCCGATCTATGACGGCGAGGGCAAGCTGACGCGTGAGTTCGTGGTCGTTTCCAACAGCAAGCCCGAGAATGCCGAGCGCGTGATCGACGGCAACGAGCGCGTCGTGCGCGCCCGTCTGGACGATGCCAAGTTCTTCTACGAGGAGGACCTGAAGATCTCCCTCGACGAGTTCCGCGAGCGTTTGGCCAAGGTTGCCTTCCAGGAGAAGCTCGGTAGCGTGCTCGCCAAGTCCGAGCGCATTGAGCAGCTCGCGCTCGCCATTGCCCGCGAGGCCCATCTGGGTGCCCATCTTGCCGCCGATGCCGCTCGCGCCGCGCACCTGTGCAAGGCCGACCTGGTATCCAACGCCGTCGTCGAGTTCACGAGCCAGCAGGGCGTGATGGGCGGTTATTACGCGACCGCGATGGGGGAGAACGACGAGGTCGCCCACGCCATCCGCGATCACTATCGCCCCCGCTTTGCCGGCGATGAGCTGCCCGAGGGCGCCGCTGGCTGCATCGTGGCCTGTGCCGACAAGCTCGATACCATCGCCGGTATTTTTGCCATCGGTGAGCCCCCGACCGGCTCTTCCGATCCGTACGCGCTGCGTCGCGCCGCCATCGGCATCATCAACATCCTGCGCGATCGTCTGCCGATTGACCCCACGTCGCTGATCGACTTTGCCCTTGAGCTCTATAGCGAGCAGGGCATTGACTTCGACGCCGCCGAGGTCGCCCAGCAGGTCCGTGACTTCTTCCACGGCCGCCTGGTGAGCATGGCCCGCGATGAGAAGATTCCGGCCGATACCGTCGCCGCCGTCTCCGCAGTGCACATCATCGCCCCGTCCGTCTTCTTCGCCCGCTGCGCCGCGCTCGACGAGGCCCGCAAGAACGACGCCGAGACCTTCGACAACCTGGCTACCGCCTATGCCCGCGCCGCGCACATCTCCAAGCCCGAGCTGGGTGCGGAGTACGACCGCAGCCTGATGGGCGAGGTTGAGCTCGCGCTCGCCGACGCCTCCGAGGCTGCTCAGACCGCTGTCGATGCCGCCCTCGCTACTGAGGATTACCCGGCCGCATTTGCCGCCCTTGCCGCCCTGCGTGCCCCCATCGACCGTTTCTTCGATGAGGTCATGGTCATGGACAAGGACGAGCAGCTCCGCGATAATCGCCTTAAGCTGCTCAACCGCTTCGAGGTCGTTTTCTCCGGTATCGCAAACATCGGTGAGCTTGCCCGCAAAAAGTAAGCCAGCCTGCGCATAAGCGCAAAAGGAGCCCCGCATGGATTGCCCGGTCACCGCTCGTCCCACCGTTATCGTTATCTCCGACTCGCTCGGTGATACCGCTTGTGAGGTGGTGCTTGCGGCGTCCGGGCAATTTGATGAAGGGGCTTTTCGTTTGTTGCGCCTGCCCAAGGTGAGCTCGGTGGAGCAGGTCAAGTCGTTTGTGGGCCCGCGCGTTGATGCGGACCATCGCGATATTGCCGTGTTCCACACCATTGTTGATCCGGCGCTTCGCGCCCGCGTGCTCGATTACCTGGGCATGCTGCATATTCGTTCGGTTGACCTGATCGGCCCGACACTCGCTGTGCTTTCGTCGCTCATCGGTGCGGCGCCCAAAGGCGTTGCGGGCACGATTCATAAGACCGATGACCGTTATTTCCATCGTATCGAGGCCATGGAGTATTTTGTTGAGCACGATGACGGGCGCGGTTGCGATGATCTGTCGGGTGCCGATATCGTGCTGCTGGGCGTATCCCGCACGTCCAAGACGCCCCTTTCGATGTATTTGGCCTATCAGGGCTACAAAGTCGCCAATGTTCCGCTGGCGCATGGTATGGAGCCGCCTAAGTCGATTTACGAGGTCGACCCGATGCGGTTGTTTGGTCTGATTTCGACTGTCGATGTAATCTCCGGGATTCGCGATAGCCGCCTGGGCGATGATTACGCCCGCGCCGTCGCAGGCTCCTATGCCGAGCCCGAGAGCGTGCGCAGCGAGCTTGAGGAAGCCCGTGCCCTTATGAAGCGCCTGGGCTGCTTTGTGGTGCGTACCGACGGCAAGGCGATCGAGGAGAGCGCCTCCGAGATCATCGGTCACTTGGAGGAAATCCAAGAAGCCCGTGCCCGTCGCGACGCCCGCCGAGCCAGCAAAGCTAACTCATTGGGTTAGCTAAAAATGCCCCGCCCTAAATAAGACTACCAAAAAATAATGCACGATAATGGTAAAGCGATTTAGCAAGAAACTTGCATTTGACCTGCATGTTTCTTGCGTTGGTATCTTCATAAGGTAACCACCTTTACCTACCGTTTACCGCCACATTTACCTCGTTTACCAAACCCCTCGCCCTCTGCGCAAGCCCGCTCAATGCCCGCCGTATAGTTCCCTCACGGCCCGCATTAGGCGGGTTGATTCGTTACCACGGTCGTGCGCGAGAGCGCATGGAAGGGGAAGTATCGTGAGCGATTGCAAGAGGGTTTACCGTTTTGGAACCGACGCCCAGGGCACCTGTGTCACTGAGGGCGACAAGTCCATGAACTTCGTGCTTGGCGGCAAGGGCGCAAACCTTGCCGAGATGAGCCGCATCGGCCTGCCGGTTCCCGGTGGCTTTACCATTACCTGCCAGACCTGTGTCGAGTACTCCGGCGCCGGCAACGTCTGGCCCGAAGGCGCACTCGATGAGATCGTTGCTGCCGAGGCCGACCTCGAGGCCCGCTGCGGCAAGAAGCTCGGCGATGCCTCCGATCCGCTGCTCGTGTCGGTTCGCTCGGGCGCTCCGTTTTCCATGCCCGGCATGATGGATACGGTTCTCAACCTGGGCCTCAACGATGATTCAGTTCAGGGCCTCATCGCCCAGACGCAAAACCCGCGTTTTGCCTGGGATAGCTACCGCCGCTTTATTCAGATGTTCTCCAACGTCGTTATGGGCGTCGACGCCGACCTGTTCGAGAACGCGCTGACCCAGGCGCGCCTGGTCGCCGGCGTTCGCGTCGATTCCGAGCTTTCGGCCGAGGACCTGCAGGAACTCGTCGAGATCTTTAAGGGCATCTTCTCCGACAACGTCGAGGCCGCCCTGTATCCCGAGCTCGAAGTCGCCGACGGCAAGCCCGTCTTCCCGCACGACCCGGAGCTCCAGCTGCGCCTTGCCATCCAGGCCGTTTTTGGCAGCTGGATGAATGAACGCGCCTGCATCTACCGCAAGCAGCACGGTATTTCTGACGAGCTCGGCACCGCCGTCAACGTGCAGGCTATGGCCTTTGGCAACAAGGGGGAGACCTCTGCGACCGGCGTCGCTTTTACGCGCAACCCGGCCGACGGCACCAAGGAGTTCTATGGTGACTTTTTGGTTAATGCCCAGGGCGAGGATGTCGTCGCCGGCATCCGCAACACCGAGCCCATCGCCGACCTCAAGAACACTCCGGGCCTCGAGTCTGCAGGTGAGGAACTCGAGCGCGTGTTCCTGACGCTCGAAGATCATTACCGCGATATGTGCGATATCGAGTTCACCATCGAGCAGGGTAAGCTCTGGATGCTCCAGACCCGCGTGGGCAAGCGCACCGCTACCGCCGCCCTGCGCATCGCCATCGAAATGGTCGAGGAGGGTCTGATCACCCGCGAGGAGGCCGTGAGCCGTATCGATCCCGCGCAGCTCGACCAGCTCCTGCATCCGCAGTTCGATGCCTGCAAAAAGTACGAGGCCCTGGCCAGCGGTCTGAACGCCAGCCCTGGTGCAGCCGTGGGCGAGATCGTGTTTTCGAGCGACGATGCCGTCGCGCGCGCCAACGAGGGCCACAAGGTCATTCTGGTTCGCTGGGAGACGAACCCCGACGACCTGAAG
The DNA here is from genome assembly GCA_900545445.1 of uncultured Collinsella sp. Lineage (GTDB taxonomy): Bacteria > Actinomycetota > Coriobacteriia > Coriobacteriales > Coriobacteriaceae > Collinsella. Next base: position 26,344 of record UQZH01000004.1, read on the forward strand.
GGCATGGTCGCCGCCGAGGGTATCCTGACCAGCCACGGTGGCAAGACGAGCCATGCCGCCGTTATCGCTCGCGGTATGGGTACGCCCTGCGTCTGCGGCGTTGAGCGCTTCCACATCGACGCCGCCGAGAAGGTCGTGCGCATCGAGGGTAGCGATCGTGTGCTGCACGAAGGCGATGTCATCTCCATCGACGGCACCCAGGGCATCGTCGTCGATGGCGCTGTCGATTTGGTCTCCGCCGAGCTCACCGGCGACCTGGACACCATCCTGTCCTGGGCCGACGAGATCCGTCTGGACGAGACCTGTGGCCACGCCAACCATGTGCGCGTCAACGCCGACAATCCCGAGGACGCAGAGCTCGCGCTCGAGTTTGGCGCCGAGGCCATCGGCCTGTGCCGCACCGAGCACATGTTTCTGGGCGATCGCAAGAACATCATCCAGAGCTTCATCCTGTCCGACGATGAGGCCGTGAAGCAGCAGGCCCTCGCCGACCTGCTCAAGGTTCAGACCGAGGACTTCCTGGCGATGTTCAAGACCATGTCCGGTCGCGATGTGGTCGTTCGCCTGCTCGATCCGCCGCTGCACGAGTTCCTGGATAATCCGCGTGAGCTCGAGGTCGCCATCACCAAGAAGGAGGCCGCTGGCGCTAGCGAGGAAGAGCTTGCCGTCCTGCGCACCCGTCTGCGTCGTATCGACGGCATGGTCGAGTCCAATCCGATGCTCGGCCTGCGCGGTGTGCGCCTGTCCGTCGTCTTTAGCGATCTGCCGCTCATGCAGGTCCGTGCCGTCGCAACGGCTGCCGCTCGTCTCATTAAAGAAGGCGTCGACCCGCGCCCCGAGATCATGGTTCCGCTCGTTTCCATCACGGCCGAACATGTCCAGACCCGCGATGTCATCGAGCGCGTGATCGCCGAGGTTTCTGCCGAGGAGGGCGTCGAGCTTAATATTCCCGTGGGCACGATGCTCGAGCTGCCGCGTGCCTGCATGGTCGCCGACGAGATTGCCCATCATGCCGACTTCTTCTGCTTTGGCACCAACGACCTCACGCAGACGACCTTCGGCTTCTCCCGCGACGATGCCGAGGCCAAGTTCATCCCGCTGTACATGCACAAGAAAATCTTGAAGGACAACCCCTTCGAGACCATCGACACGGCGGTACTCGAGCTGGTGCGCATGGCCGTCGAGAAGGGTCGCGCCACCAACCCCGACATGCACTTTGGCGTGTGCGGCGAGCACGGCGGCGACCCCAAGTCCATCATGGGCCTGTTTAACGTGGCCGACGTGGACTACGTGTCCTGCTCGCCCTATCGTGTGCCCCTCGCGCGCCTGGCGGCCGCCCAGGCCAAGCTCGAGGCGAAGCGTTCCGCTTAACTGAGTCGCGTTCCATTTGCGCCTTTTACGCCCCCCTTCGCGCCGTCGCGCCCCCTGTGGACGCGGCGGCGTTTTACGTTGGTTCAATACATTGGCAACTGACGGGAGGACTGCGATGAAAAACCTCACCAGGTATTTGCAACGAGCGCGTCGGGGAGCACAGATGACCCTGTGCTGGGTGATCGTTGCGGTCACGGCGCTTTGCGGGATGCCGACAGCCGGTTTTGCCCTTCAGGATGATTCGCGCGACGAGCTCTATGGCGACGTGGTCAACCCGCTCACCATTACGGTCAACGATCGCGACTGCACGTTTGTAGATATCGATGACGGCAAGCTCGAGGGCCGTACCTCGATGTACGACAACGTCTCGTTCTACACGGCCGCCGTCAAAAAGGTGCTGCCCAACTGGGCATCGCTAGCCTATAACATCCTTGGCTATGGTGGAGGCGACGACTCCGGGGACTTTTTGTACTGGGACCACGCCGGCAAGGGCTTTGAGAAGGACTTCGGTAAGGGTCACTATATCTATCTGTATGATGCGCTTTCGGGCGGCAACGGTGAGCATTCCGATGGTGCCGACAAATCGAAGCAGAGTGGTCTGACATCTGCAAAAAGCCTCAATGCGGTCTACGAGCGCTTGACCGACGATATCGCCGGCTGTATTGGTCACAAGCTGGAGGGCTCCGATTTCCGTAAATACGTGCCGCTCGACGGACTGTCGAAAGACACGACTGAGCAGGACGTCATTTATGCCACCATCGCGTGTGTGGACAAGCTCGGCGGCACCTACCAGTACGATTTCAATGGCTTTGGCATCGCGTTCTATAACTTTAGAGTTCAGCAGCTCAACAGCGTGAACAAGCTTAACTGTGCGCCCGAGGACGCGCCGGGCTATTCCTTTGTCGATTCTAAGACTGAGCAGGAGCTCGTTACCTCGGCTCTTAACGTCGGCTATGAGGACGCCTCGCAGAGCATCACGCTCGCCCGCGGTACCGAGGAGACGGTCGGCACGAGCACTTCTGAATCCGCATCGTATTCCAAAGGTGGCTCGTGGGGCGCATCGGTGAGCCTCAAGGAGTCGCTGGGCGTGCCCGCAACAGCGAGCGAGGAGATCGAGACGTCGTTTTCGGCCGAAACCACGATGTCCCAGTTGTGGGAGGCGAGCAAGACCGAGGAACAGTCGATCACCACAACGGACAATCAGTCGGTCACCGTCAATATGACGATCCCGGCGCACACGCAGGTCAATAGCAAGCAAACGAGTTCTACCACGACGCTGTCTGAGGACTATGACCAGCCGGTGGGCGTGACGTTCGACGTGATCATCTTTAACATGAACGGCGAGTGCTACGACGACAACGCCGCCGTGCAGGAGTTCCATACCGCCGGTTATGACCAGCGCTCGTTCTACACCACCTTTGGCGATCAGTCGACCGATGCCGTGCAGAACCTGTTCCTGCGCTCAATTGCCCATCGTGGCGACGACGGGTACGATACCACCGCCGGAAACGTGACGAGCTGGTCGTATCGCACCAACAACCACATGGTGCGCGCCATCGATTGGAATTCGGTCCTGGCCGATCGCGAGGTGCCCTCGCGCAACGGCGGCGCCCCGCGCACGTGCAACGTGCTCAATGACATGGCCGCGACCTATCCCATGTCCATTACGGGTTCCAATCTGTCGTTTGAGTCGGTGACGGTCGATACGCAGTTGGGCACGCCGCAGCCCGTTAAGCCCATCTCCAAGATTCTCGTGTCGCTGCAGACCGATAAGACCCGAAGGCTTACGGTTGGAGACGAAGACCCCATCTCTTCCTATCGCGTGCGTGCAAGGGACGAGGACGATGTTGATTACTACGGCTTTGCGAAGTCGTCGGGCGACTGGCGCGTGGTCGATAAAAAGGGCAAGGAATGCAAGTCCGACGTAATCGAGAACCAGACCGACCCTGTCACCCACGAGCAGGTCGTGGTGGGTAAAAAGGCCGGCACCGCCTACGTAAAGTACTTTATCCCCGAGGACACCTATGTGGACGTGAATGGGCATGTCTCGACCAATGACGAGATCGACGCCGCGGCCTATAAATATAAGGTAAGTGACGTGGCGCCCGAGCCGTTTAACGGCAGCATCAAACTCGAGGGCTCGGCACGGACCGTCGTCGGCGTCGAGGAAAATCTCAACGGCATCGAAGGCCTGACGGCTACGGTCTATGACACGACGGGCAAGGAAGTCGATAGAGTCTGCAGCTGGGAGGCCCAGGAGCTCGAGAGCAAGGGCATTTCGGTCGCGACAGACGGCACGATGACCATCTCGCAACCGGGCACCTTCCATGTTCGCGCCTTTATTGACGGCGTTTATTCCGATTGGGCCGAAGTTGTCGCCGACCCCGCGCCCGTTGACCCGATGACGACCGTCGTGGAGACACCGGCGAGCGTTACGGCTGCCGCATCCGCAGGGGATTCTTCGACAACGACGGATAGCACGGCTCCTGCCCAGGGAGAGCAGGCCGCTTCCGATGCGAACGCGGCCGAGTCTGCTCCGGCGAGCGACGATGCCGCTGCATTGACTGACGACACCGCGCCCGCTGCCGCGAAGGATGCCTCGCCGATTCCTACAGGCCTCGTTACCGTTTTGACCGATATCTGCCGCTACGGCATCGATCACGGCCTCATCAGCGCATCAAACAAGGAAGAGATGACCAAGCAGGACTTCGACATCTTGGGCATCCTGTACCTGATGGCGGACAGCCAGGACCTGGTGCCCCAAGACGCCGAAGATGCGATGAACGAATGGGTCCATGACAACTATAATGACGACGAGCTTGCCACCTGGAAGCAGCATGCGCTTTCGGTGCTGCTCGAATACGGCTATATCGCGCCCGGAACGACCGTGACGACGCCGACGACTGATGCTGCGGACGGCGCATAAGTGCAGAAAGAGTGCGTGTTTTTGTCTTTTTGCGCACGGGCAAAATAGTTCTTGCAGCCAAGGTCGTGGCGTGTATACTCGAATACGTTTGTTCAACTACGTGCCGGCCAAGGTGGTACGGCACCTCTAGAAGAGTAAGGAATTGCACATGGATTACATCCGCGCAATCGAGCGTCAGCAGATCCGCGAGGACATTCCTCAGGTTCGCGTCGCCGACAACGTCAAGGTTCACTACCGCATTAAGGAAGGCGACCGCGAGCGCATCCAGGTCTTCCAGGGCGACGTCATCCGCATGGCCGGCGCCGGTGCCCGCGAGACCTTCACCGTCCGCAAGATTTCCTTCGGTGTCGGTGTTGAGCGCACCTTCCCGCTTCACAGCCCCAAGATCGCCAAGCTCGAGGTCGTTCGTCATGGTCGCGTCCGTCGCGCCAAGCTGTACTACCTCCGCGACAAGGTGGGCAAGGCTGCTCGCATCCCCGAGAAGCGCTAAGAAGATCGCAGCGTCTGTCCACTCGTTTGGACACAAGGGTCACCTTCGGGTGGCCCTTCTTTTTATCTGATTTGCATGCAAGGAGGGCCTGGTATGGCCAATATGACGAGCTCGGTTTCGGCATCGCAGGTTGCCGGCGAGCTGGCGAGCGCCACGTTCGAGGAGATTCCCGCCCTCGTGGAGCATTATCGCGAGGATCCGCGCCAGCAGGTGATCAAGGCTTGCGAACGTGCCCTTAAGCGCCATGCCAAGGAACTTTCCGAACGCGAGCGCGTCAACGGCATGTACGAGCTTATGCATGAGCTCGGCGGTGATGGCGTGGTCGTGGGCGTCGACGAGGTGGGCCGTGGCTCGGTAGCGGGTCCCTTGACCGTGTGTGCCGTGTGTCTTCCGATGGAGCCGCGCATCTGGGGCATCAACGATTCCAAAAAGCTCACGCCGGCGCGCCGCGAGCTGCTCTCGGTGAAGATTGCCGAGGTGGCGACTGCTATCGGCTTTTGCCATATCGCTCCTGCGGATATCGATGATATGGGCATGTCCCGCGCCATTCGAGCCGCTGTCGCGGGTGCGGTGTCCGATACGGGGCTTGAGCCCGATTGCGTGCTTATGGACGGCAACCCCCTGGGCGCCGTGCCCCATGAGCGCGACGTGGTCAAGGGCGATGCCAAGATCGCCTGTATCGCCGCGGCATCCATCATGGCAAAGGTCACGCGTGACGAGATGATGGTCGAGTACGACGCCGAGTATCCCGAGTACCATTTGGCCGAATCGAAAGGCTATGCGAGTCCCGAGCACATCGAGGCCATTCGCAAACATGGTCTTTCTCCGCTGCATCGTGTGAGCTTTTGCGGAAACTTTCTGCAGACTGAGCGCCTTTTTTAGGCCAATTGTGGAGACAGGGACCTTAAGGGTTCTATAAACTTGCTGGTAGGGGCCGCGTGCAACGCTATTGTTGCGCGCGGCCCCTCATTTGTCGGCATTTGGTTGGTTTTCGGTTTGCTTCCGGTACTTACCCGCATGAAACCTGCCCTCATTATCGAGGCAATGCAGGGAGTGGGAAAGGAGACCCCATGTGTGCCGCAGCCAAAATGAGCAAGACGCAGCAGCTCAAGGAACGTTGGGAAGAGGGGGGGCTCGATTGCGGGTCGATCACGCCTGAGTTTATCAAGGGGCTCAGTCCTCGCGAGCTCGGTATGCTGGGCGAGCTTATCGCAATCGATTACTTTAACGAGCGCGGCTATGCATTGCTGGAACAAGGCTATCGATGCTCGGAGGGCGAGGCCGACCTGGTGCTGCTCGACGAGCTCGACGATGTGGTGGTGATGGCCGAGGTCAAGACCAGGCGTGTTGCGCTGGATTGCGATACGCGGGTGTTTCCCGAGGAAGCGGTGAACGCCCAAAAGCAGCGGCGCTATCGTCGCATCGCGAGTTGTTATCTCATGGAGCACTATCCGCTCAAGGCAATCCGCTTCGATGCCGTGGGCGTCACCATTCGCGGCGGGCATATCGCCGAGATCGAGCACCAGTACAATGCGTTCGATTGGCAGGTGTCGTGATGGCGTTCGAAACCTTTGCCGTTCACGCAGCCTGTATCCGCGGCGTCGAGGCGATTCCCGTCACGGTCGAGGTATCGCTTGCGGGCGGCATCCCGGGCATCCAGATGCTCGGCATCCCGAGCATGGAGGTCATGGAGTCGCGCGGGCGCATTCGCTGCGCTATGCGCTCTGCCGGATTCGAGATCCCGCGTTCGGGCATTACGGTCAATCTGGCGCCGGGCGATATCCGAAAGACCGGTAGCGGCTTTGACTTGCCGATAGCCATTGCGGTGCTTGCTGCCGACGGGCAGATTCCCCGCGACAATCTCGACCGCTGCCTCATTGCCGGCGAGCTCGGCTTGGATGGCACGGTGCTTCCCGTCAAGGGCGAGGTGGCGTTCCAACTGCTGGCTCGCGACATGGGGTTGTCTTTTATCGCCGGTAGGTCCGACCAGCATGTTCCGCTTGCGGGGGTCGACTGCGGTTTTATCGACCATCTGTCACAGCTTGCCCACGGTATGGGCGAGGCGGCTCGGCATTATTTGGATTCCGAGGGCGTGGAGGCCACCTTTGAACCCGAGCTCGATTATGCCGACGTGTTGGGGCAGGAGGTCGCCAAGCGCGGCATAGCGCTTGCGGCGGCAGGGGAGCTGGGCTTGCTTATGATCGGGTCTCCGGGATCGGGCAAGACCATGCTTGCGCGCCGCATGACGGGGATCTTGCCCGAGCTTTCCGTCGAGGATCAACAGGAGGCGCTGTGCATCCATTCGGTCTTGGGTGAGAACATCGATGGCCTGCTTGCAGGGCATCGGCCGTTTCGAAGCCCCCATCACAGCATCTCGACAGCGGGTCTTATTGGCGGAGGGCGCCCGGTGCATCCGGGCGAGATCAGCCTTGCCCATGGCGGCGTGCTCTTTTTGGACGAGCTTGCAGAGTTTCCCACCGGTGTGCTGCAGACGCTTCGTCAGCCTATCGAGCGCGGCTATGTCAGGATCGTACGCGTCGACGGTGCCTTCACGTTTCCCTCGCGCTTTCAGCTGCTTGCGGCGAGCAATCCCTGTCCCTGCGGCTTTTTGGGCGATCGCGAGGTTCCGTGTCGCTGTTCGGCATCGATGGTCGAGCGCTACCGGTCCAAGCTGCGCGGTCCTTTGGCCGACCGCATCGACCTGATGCTCGATGTGACCCGCCCCGATCCGCAGGTGATTATCGAGGGCGCCGAGGGCATGTCATCGGCCGAGCTGCGCGACTACGTTGTCCGCGGTCGGGCTTTTCGTGCCTGGCGCGAGTCCCGTATGGATGATGCGGATGCCGAGGCCGAGCACGATGAGTCACGGTCCATTGACGGCGTCGTGTCGACCTTTGCACTCGACGAGGCCGCCGAGACATGCGTACTTGGCCTGTCGAAACGCACTCATCTCACGGGGCGCGGCATCGTGCGCCTGGTTCGCATCGCGCGCACGATTGCCGATGTCGCCGAAAGCGAGCGGGTGACGCAAGACCACGTGCTCGAGGCGGCGATGTACCAGGGAAGGAGGGATCAGTGATGGGCGAGGAGACTTTTGAGCTGCATCCCGGTGATGCGTTGTATCCAGATACCGTTTTGGAGCTCTCTGATGTACCCCAGACGCTGTTCGTGCGTGGCGACCCGGAGGTGCTTTCGACGCCGGCACTCTCCATCATCGGCGCTCGCAAGGCCTCGCCGTACGGCCTGGCCGTGGCAGAACTGGCCGCGACAGTTGCGGTCGAGGCGGGGGTGACGGTGGTCTCGGGCGGCGCGGTCGGCTGCGACCAGGCCTCGGGTTGGGCCGCGGTCAACGCCGGTGGCAGGCACGTCGTGGTGTTGGGTACGGGCGCCGACGTGGTCTACCCGCGCTCGAGTGCGGGGCTCATCGCGCGCACGATCGATACGGGCGGCGCGGTCGTGTCCATCTCGCCTTGGGGTATGGGGCCACGTAAGTTTGCCTTCCCGCGGCGTAACCGGGTGATCGCCGCGCTTTCGCAGGCGCTCTTCGTTTCGGAGGCTGGCATGCCTTCGGGCACGTTCTCGACGGCGGAGGCCGCCATGGACCTGGGTCGCGAGCTTCTTGCCGTGCCGGGTTCGATTTTGTCACCCGAGTCGCGCGGTACTAACTACCTCATTGCCAACGGGGCCTGCTGCATTATTGACGAGGAGTCAATCGAGATGGCCATCTCGCGAATCTACGGCACCCTGCGCTATTCGCGTCCTGATGCACCCGGTATCGCAGATCTGGACCCCACGCAGCAGGCCGTGATGCATGCGCTCATCGCCTCGCCGCTCAAGGTCGACGACATCGCGGCACTCGTCTCGCTCGATGCCGTCGGCGTGCTCAAACTTCTGGGTTCGCTCGAACTCGAGGGCCTCATCGAGCGCATGATGGATGGAAGGTATGCGCCCTCCAAGTTTGCCCTTCACGCCCAGACGCCCTTCGGTCACAATGGAAAACGTGTCAATTAGAAAGGTGTTTGCAGATGCTGTTTGATCAGGTGACGGTTATCGGTGGCGGTCTGGCGGGATCGGAATGCGCGATTCAGCTGGCAGATCGCGGGTTCGCCGTAAAGCTGTGCGAGATGCGCCCGCAGGTGAGCTCTCCTGCCCACCATACCGATCACTTGGCGGAGCTCGTCTGCTCCAATTCGTTTAAATCGACCCGTCCCGATTCCGCCGCCGGTCTGCTGAAGGCCGAGCTCGAGCGCATGGGCTCTGTGCTGCTCGACTGCGCTCATCGTGCGGCCGTTCCTGCCGGCGGCGCCCTGGCGGTCGACCGCGTCAAGTTTTCCGAGCTCGTCGAGGCTGAGGTTGCCGCCCGCCCCAATATCGAGGTCGTCCACGGCGAGGTCACCCAGATTCCCGAGGGTCATGTGGTTATCGCCGCGGGCCCCCTATGCTCGCCGGCATTGAGCGAGGAGGTCATGAAGCTCGTCGGTGGTGACGCCCTGGCGTTCTTTGACGCGGCCGCCCCGATTGTCGATGCCTCTACGCTCGATATGGACGTGCTGTTCTCGCAGTCGCGCTATGAGGAGCAGGGGAGTGGCGACTATCTCAATGCCCCGCTCAACAAGGAAGAGTACGAGGCCTTTATCGAGGCGCTTACCACGGCCGATCGCGTGGTGCTCAAGGATTTTGAGGGCGGGGACCTGTTCCAGGCCTGCCAGCCTGCCGAGGAGGTTGCGCGCACGGGCAAGGATGCCATCCGCTTTGGCGCCATGAAGCCCGTCGGGCTCACCGACCCGCGCACCGGTCGCCGTCCCTGGGCGGCAATTCAGCTGCGCGCCGAGAACAAGGAGAAGACCGCCTATAACCTGGTTGGCTTCCAGACCAACCTGACCTTCGGCGAACAGAAGCGCGTCTTCCATATGGTTCCCGGCCTGGAGAACGCCGAGTTCTTCCGCTACGGCGTTATGCACCGCAACACCTTTGTCGATGCTCCGCACGTGCTCGACGGCACCTTTGCCGTTCCCGGCACGAGCGTGCGTCTTGCCGGTCAGATTACTGGTACCGAGGGGTACATGGAGGCCGTGGCGACGGGTCTGCTCGCTGCGCTCAACACCTATGCCGAGGCCATCGGGGCCGCGGGCGTCGAGCTGCCGCTCGTGGGCGCCCTGGGCGCGCTTGTGGGGTATGCGACCGATCCGGCTACGGTGGGCTACCAGCCCATGCACGTCAACTTTGGTCTTGTGCCGCCGCTCGAGGACGGTAAGCGTCGCAGCAAGCGCGATCGTTACCAGGCTTACGCGGACCGCGCCCTCAAGGCCCTGGATGCCTATCTGGAATCGCGCTCCGATCTGTTTGGAGGCGAGAGGTCATAGCTTTTGACCTGTACGATGCCGTCGACTCGTTCATTGCCTACATTGCACGCGTCGAAGGACTCGCTCCCAATACGGTAACCGCCTACACCTCGCGGCTCGAGCGCTTCGCCGCGTGGTGCGAACGTGAGGACGTCGACGCTCGCGCCGCCGACGTACGGACCGTTCGTTCCTATTTGGCCGAGCTGTCGCGTGGCCAGGTGGCGGCTCGGACCCTTGCGGCGCATCTGTCTGCCATTCGCTCGCTCTATCGGTGGATGGCTGCCGAGGGAATCGTTGAGGGCGATGCGGTCTCGGCGATATCCTCGCCCAAACTGCCGCGCGATCTTCCCGGTGTGCTGACGACCCGGCAAGTCGAGGCGTTGCTCAAGGCCCCCGACACCTCGACGCCTTCGGGGCTGCGTGATGCGGCGATGCTCGAGCTGCTCTATGCCTCCGGCGCGCGAATCTCGGAGCTCGCGGCGCTCAACGTGGAGTCCATTGCTTGGTCAGAGCGAACGCTGCGACTTTGGGGCAAGGGGAGCAAGGAGCGTATCGTGCCCCTCTATCGGCGCGCTCTCGAGGCGACTCGTCGCTATATTGAGGAGGGGAGGCCACAGCTCCTTGCGCAGGCAAAGCGCAGCGACGATGCGAACGGCGTGCATCCGCTGTTTATCTCGGCGCGCGGAAACCGCATGAGTGCCGCCATGCTCAGAAGGCGGTTCCACATGCTTGCGGCACTTGCCGGCATTCCTGCCGACATCGCCCCGCATGCGATGCGCCACACCTTTGCGACCGACCTGCTCGAGGGCGGCGCGGATCTGCGCTCGGTTCAGGAGCTGCTGGGGCATGCGAGCTTGTCCACGACGCAGATCTATACGCACCTCACGCCCGACCGACTAAAGCGCGCCGTGAGTCAGGCACACCCCCGCGGCGAGTAGGAGAAGGGCCTCCCGCGCGCACCGAGGTGTGTGGTTTTGATTGCGGGTTGGCAGGAAGAGGCAATCCTGCTATCATTCATCGGGTTGCTTCACGGCAACAGGTTTTTATCACGCACGCGCGGCTACTTCATACCGTGGTGCCCGGGCTTTGGTAGCACATGTCCGGGTTGGTTTTGGAGGATGACCCCGCGCGGAGGCAAACCACAGGAGGTTTAATATGGCTACCAAGATTAATATCCGCACCCTGCTCGAGGCCGGCTGCCACTTCGGTCACCAGACCCGTCGCTGGAACCCCAAGATGAAGCCGTTCATCTTCGGTGAGCGCAACGGCATCTACATCCTCGACCTCAAGCAGACCATCCTTGACGCCGACCAGGCCTACACCTTCGTCAAAAACGTCGCCAAGGGCGGCAACGTGCTGTTCGTCGGCACCAAGAAGCAGGCTCAGGAGGCCGTTAAGAACGCCGCTGAGCGCGCCAACATGCCTTACATCAACCAGCGTTGGCTCGGCGGCATGCTGACCAACTTCGTCACCATCCGCTCCCGCATCAACCGCATGGAGGAGCTCGAGGCCATGGTCGAGGACGGCCGCATGGCTGTGCTGCCCAAGAAGGAGCAGGCAGTGCTCGGCAAGGAGCTCGCTAAGCTCCAGACCAACCTCGGTGGCGCCCGCGACATGAAGGGCCTGCCCCAGGCTCTCTTCGTCATCGACACCAAGCGCGAGGAGAACGCCATCAAGGAGGCCCAGCGCCTGAACATCCCCGTCGTCGCCCTGATCGACACCAACTCCGATCCCGACGAGGTCGAGTACGGCATCCCCTGCAACGATGACGCCATCTCCGCTGTCACCCTTATGTGCGAGCTCATGGCCGACGCCTGCCTCGCTGGCTCCGGCAAGGAGCAGGTCTCCGAGGCCGAGATGGCCGCCGAGCCCAAGGCCGAGTAAATCAGTCCTATTTAAGTCTTTTTCATCTCTTTGAAAGGAACCACAATGGCCCAGATTACTGCCGCTATGGTCAAGCAGCTCCGCGAGATGACCGACTCCCCGATGATGGAGTGCAAGAAGGCTCTCGTCGAGGCTGACGGCGACATGGACGTCGCTGTTGACGTTCTGCGCAAGAACGGCCTCGCCAAGGCTGCCAAGAAGGCTGGCCGTGAGACCAACGAGGGCGCTGTCGCCGCGTTCGTCTCCGAGGACGGCAAGTCCGGCGCTCTGCTCGAGCTTTCCTGCGAGACCGACTTCGTCGGCTCCAACGCCAAGTTCACCGGCTTTGCTTCCAAGGTCGCCGAGGTTGTCGCTACCACCGAGCCGGCCGATGTCGATGCTCTTCTCGAGAAGCCGATGGGCGAGGAGACCGTTTCCTCCGAGCTCACCGAGATGATTCACATCATGGGCGAGAACATGAAGATCGCTCGTTTCTCCGCCCGCAAGGCCGAGAACGGCGCTCTCGCTTCTTACATCCACATGGGTGGTAAGATCGGCGTCCTCGTCGAGTTCGCTTTCGAGAAGGCCGAGACCGCTCAGGCCGAGTCCTTCAAGACCTTCGCTCACGACGTTGCCCTTCAGGTTGCCGCCGTCGCCCCGATTTGCGCTACCCGCGATCAGGTTCCGGCCGAGACCGTCGAGCACGAGAAGGAGATCTACATGGCTCAGGCTGCCGAGTCCGGTAAGCCCGAGGCTATCCAGGAGAAGATGGCTGTTGGCCGTCTGGAGAAGTTCTACAAGCAGTCCGTGCTCACCGAGCAGGAGTTCATCAAGGACAGCTCCCTCACCATCAAGAAGTACGCTGAGCAGGTCTCCAAGGAGCTCGGCGATAGCATTACCGTCGTTGCCTTCGACCGTCTGGTCCGTGGCGAGTAAATAAGCTCTTGTAGCTGGTAATGAGCAGGCTGTGGGTTTTACTCACAGCCTGCTTTTTCATGGCTCTTATCAGAGCCTTTGCTATCATATTGAGAGTCTAATTAAAGGAGGATCGCTTTGTCCGACATCCGATATAAACGCGTGCTTCTGAAGCTTTCCGGCGAAGCACTGATGGGCGACGGCCAATATGGTATCGACCCCAAGATTACCGACCATCTTGCCAAGCAGGTCAAGGAGCTGCTCGCCGTTGGCCATGAGGTCGGCGTTGTTGTCGGCGGCGGCAACATTTTCCGCGGCATGGCCGGCGCTGCTGGTGGCATGGAGCGCGCCCAGGCCGACTACATGGGCATGCTGGCAACCGTTATGAACGCGCTCGCCCTGCAGGATGCCTTTGAGCACAACGATGTTCCCTGCCGCGTGATGAGCGCTATCCAGATGAACGAGATCTGCGAGCCCTATATTCGCCGTCGCGCCATCAACCACCTTTCCAAGGGTAATGTCGTTATTTTTGCCGCCGGTTCGGGCAATCCGTACTTTACGACCGACACCGCCGCGGCTCTTCGTGCCTGCGAGATCGGTGCCGAGATTCTGATTAAGGCCACCAAGGTTGACGGCATCTACGACAAGGATCCTGTCAAGTGTTCCGATGCCGTCCGTTTTGACAAGATTACCTATCACGAGGTTCTCGTCCGCGGTCTGCAGGTTATGGATTCCACGGCCACGGCGCTGTGCCAGGATAACCGTATGCCGATTTTGGTCCTCAACATCGATGGCGAGGACACCGTCAAACGCGCGCTTTCGGGTGAGCCCGTCGGCACGCTCGTCTATCAGGAGGATTAAGCATGGCAGAGAACATCACCGCCCACATGGACAAGTCGCTCGAGTCCCTCAAGCACAACTTCTCCAAGGTTCGTACCGGCCGCGCTAACGCCAACATTCTTTCCGATATCTCGGTCGATTACTACGGTGTCCCCACGCCGGTTACCCAGGTTGCCGCCGTTAAGACCCCCGAGGCTCACATGCTGCTCATCGAGCCCTGGGACAAGGCGCTCGTCAACGCCATCGTGAAGGCTATCAGCGCTTCCGATCTGGGCATTACTCCCAACTCTGACGGTACCGTCGTGCGGCTGCCGTTCCCGGCTCCCACTGAGGAGCGTCGTCGCGAGCTCGTCAAGGAGTGCCGCGAGTATGCCGAGCAGGCCAAGGTCTCCATTCGCAACATCCGTCGTGACTTTAACAACAAGCTCGAGCGCGACGAAGAGCTCACCGAGGACGATGTCCGTCGCGAGCAGGCTAAGGTCCAGAAGCATACCGATGAGTATGTTGCCAAGGTCGAGGAGCTTCTGAAGGAAAAAGAAGCCGAGGTCATGGAGATCTAAGGTGCAATACGACGAGAACAAACTGGTCGAGTACTTTGCCGACGCCCCTGCGGGCGTCGGTTTTTCCGACCTTGACCTCAATAAGATCCCGCATCATATTTCGTGCATCATGGACGGTAACGGTCGCTGGGCCACGGCTCGCGGTCTTGCCCGCACCGAGGGCCACAAGGCTGGTATCGTCTCTCTGCGCGAGATCATTACCGCATGCGTGCGCTTGGGCGTCGACGTCCTTTCGGCCTATGCGTTTTCCACCGAAAACTGGAATCGTCCGCAGCACGAGGTCAACGTTTTGATGCATTTGTTTGCCAAGACGTTTATTGATGAGCTGCCGCTGCTTAAGCGTGAAAACGTTCGCGTTGTCTTTTTGGGCGATATTTCCGCACTGCCCAAGAAGACCCGCGATGTCTTTGAGCGCGGTCTTGCCGAGTGCGCCGACCACACCGGCATGACGCTGGCGCTTGCCGTCAATTACGGCGCCCGTGCCGAGATCACCCGTGCTGTCCGTCAGATTGCGCTCGATGTCGCCGCTGGCAAGATCGATCCTGCCTCTATCGACGATGATATGGTTGCCTCGCACCTCTACACCGCTGGGCTACCCGATCCGGAGCTTGTGATTCGCACCTCCGGCGAGCTTCGCCTTTCGAACTATCTGCTGTGGCAGGTTGCCTATTCCGAGTTTTATGTCACCGATACCTATTGGCCTGACTTTGATCGTTGGGGTCTTGTCGACGCCATTTTGGCCTACCAGGGCCGCGACCGTAGGTTTGGTGGACTGAGCAAGACCGAGGAGGCTTAATCGTGTCCGATCGTGCCAAGGCGTCTACTCCCAAGGCGCCTGCCGCCAAGAGCGGCGCGGCTGCGACTTCGTGGTTGGCCGGCTTTATTACCCGCGCCGCCGCAGGTATCGTCTACGCTGTCGTATTTATTCTCTGCCTGGTTTTGGGCATCGTTCCCACTGCCATCTTCGTCTCCGTCATGAGCGGCCTGTGCTGCTATGAGTTTTTTCGCATGACGAGGCTCGATGGCAAGGTGGCCAACGAGCGCTTGGGTATCGCTGCCGCCGTTCTCTTTCCGCTCTCGGCGCTGGGCGACTCGCTGCTGTTGAATGCCCTGCTTTTTGCCCTGATGCTTGCGGTTGGCATTTGGTATGTCTGTTCGTCGCGTACTCGCATATCCGATGTAGCTGTGACGCTCATGGGTCCCATCTATACCGGTTTTATGCTGTCGGCCATTGTGCTGCTGCGCGATGCCGTGCCCGGTTTTGCCGGCGCCTTGCTTTCGGTGGGCGTTTGCGCGTCTCTCTGGGTCTCCGATTCGTTTGCCTACATCGTGGGCAGCCGTATCGGCAAGCACAAGATGGTTCCCAAGATTTCTCCCAAAAAGAGCTGGGAGGGCTTTTTCGGCGGCATCTTGGGCTCGATTCTCATCTGGCTCATTTTGTGGGCAACGCATTTCTATAAGCTGAGCTTGCCCTATGCACTGCTGTGCGGCGTGGTCGTGTCCATCTTGGGCGTTATCGGCGACCTCATCGAGTCGCGCATCAAGCGCGGCGTGGGCGTCAAGGATTCCGGCAATCTGATTCCGGGCCATGGCGGCATGCTCGACCGTAGCGACTCGCTTATCTTTGGCTGCATTACCGCGCAGTTGCTTTTGATGATCGGAGGCGTGCTGTAATGGCTTTTCAGACGACGTGCGGCCCCGACGGGCGTCTGCGGGTTGCAATTTTGGGTTGTACGGGCTCTATCGGCACGCAGGCACTCGATGTATGCCGTCAGCATGCCGATCGACTGCAGGTGACGGCACTGTCCGTTAACTCCAGCACCTCGGAGCTCGTTGCCGCCGCCCGCGAGTTTTCGGTCCCGGCCGTTGCCGTGGCCGATGTCGCTCATGGCGATGACGCCGTGCTGCAGGAGTTGCCCGAGGGAACGAAGTTCGGCGTTGG
Source organism: uncultured Collinsella sp. (assembly GCA_900545445.1). Classification (GTDB taxonomy): domain Bacteria; phylum Actinomycetota; class Coriobacteriia; order Coriobacteriales; family Coriobacteriaceae; genus Collinsella. Next base: position 42,593 of record UQZH01000004.1, read on the forward strand.
CGCGCAGGCGGTTTGCGAGCTCGCGCGTCGCGACGATGTCGACTGCGTGCTCGTTGCTATTGTGGGCGCCGCCGGTCTCGAGGCGAGCCATGCGGCCTTGACCTCGAATAAGCGCCTTGCCCTTGCCAACAAGGAGTCTCTCGTCGTCGGTGGCGACTTGCTTATGCCGTTGGCGCAACCGGGCCAGCTTATTCCAGTCGACTCCGAGCATTCTGCCATCTACCAGTGCTATCTGGGCGAGAATCCGCGCGAGGCTCACTGCATTTGGCTTACCTGCTCGGGCGGCCCGTTCTTTGGCCGCACGCGTGGCGAGCTCGATCGCGTGACGCGCGCCGATGCCCTGACGCATCCTACGTGGGCTATGGGTGCCAAGATCACGATTGACTCCGCCACCCTCATGAACAAAGGTCTGGAGCGTATCGAGGCCATGCATCTGTTTGGCTGCGATCTCGATTTCATTAACGTGGTCGTGCAGCGCCAGTCTAAGATTCACTCCATGGTCGAGTTTGCCGACGGCTCTGTGATGGCGCATCTCGGTGCCTCCGACATGCGCATTCCCATCCAGTTTGCCTTCTCGTATCCCGAGCGTTGGGATACGCCGGCTCCGCGTATTGATTTCCGCGAGTTGGGGCAGCTTACCTTTGACGCGGCCGATATGGATACCTTTCGCTGCCTTGCGCTGGCCGAACGTGCCGGCAAGACGGGTGGCACCATGCCGTGCGTGCTCAATGCCGCCAACGAGGTCGCCGTCGATGCCTTCCTGCACGATGGCTGCAGCTTTACCGATATCGATCGCATTGTGGAATCCTGCATGGATGCCCACGATATGCAGGCGGTCGATTCGTTTGAGCAGCTTCGCGACATCGATGCGTGGGCGCGTGAAAAGGCTGCGCAGGTGCTCGCCGCAACCCGTTCCTAACCCATAAGGATTGCTTTTTCGTTTTATGGATACTGTTCTGAGCGTTCTCTCATCGGTCTTTTGGGGCCTACTGATGCTTTCCGTCCTCGTGTTTTTGCACGAGGGCGGCCACTTTTTGGCGGCCCGTGCGTGCGGCGTGCGCGTCACCGAGTTTTTCTTGGGCCTACCGTGCCGCTTCGATATTCATCATACGTCGCGTCGCATCGGTACCAAGTTTGGCGTGACGCCGCTGCTGCTGGGTGGTTATGCCGCTATCTGCGGTATGGACCCGACCGATGTCTCGTGTGCCGACCGTGTGCTTGCTGCGATCTATCGTCATGGTCGCGTTTCAGTTGCAGACCTTTCCGTCGAGCTGGAGCTGTCCGAGGAGGATGTTCTCGAGGCTTGCGCCTTGCTTTTGGGCTGGGGTTCCATTGCGCCTTGGTACGAGGAAGGGGAGAAGCCTTCACCCAGCTACTATCCGGTTAGGTACCAGACGCTGCCGCGCGATGCTGCAGGATATACCACCTTTGACGGCCGCAAGTTCGATCGAGAGCATGCGACAGCCGAGGGCGATGTGTGGGAGCTGCCGGTCGCCGCTTCCGAGTTTCTTGAGCAGGAGCGTTCGCATACCTATCTGGGCCAGGGTTTTCTCAAGCGTGCCTTTATGCTGCTCGCGGGCATTCTCGTCAATATCCTGACGGGCTTTTTGCTGCTTATGAGCATCTACTCTATCGCCGGCGTATCGGTGCCGGTCGATAGCAATGTGATCGGTCAGGTTGAAGAAGGCTCTATAGCCGCCAAGGCGGGCATCGAGGCCGGCGACGCAATTCTTAGTGTCGATGGCGTGTCGTGCTCTTCCTGGATGGACGTGTACGATGCGATCGGAGCGGCCGCCGGCAAGGACGATATCGCCATTGAGTATCAGCACGACGGTAAGAATCTTTCTACCGCGGTCGCGCTCAAGGAGGACGAACGTTTGGGCGTTTATGCCTCCACGCAAGTGGTCCATTTGGACCCCATTACGTCGGCGCGGCTGTCGTTCTCCTATGTTCAGCAGACTGCTGAGGGCGTGATGCGCCTGCTGCAGCCGCAGCATACGATGGAGATACTCGATCAGTCCTCCTCGATTGTGGGCATCAGCGTCATGTCTTCTCAGGCGGCTGCCGCCGGCCCCGCGACATTCTTGACGTTTGCCGCGCTCATCTCGTTCTCGCTGGGCTTTATGAACCTGCTACCCATTCCGCCGCTCGACGGGGGAAAGCTGGTTATCGAGATCATCCAAAAGGTCGCCGGTCGCGAGTTGCCGCTGAAGGTGCAGACGATCGTGAGCTATGTCGGCATCGCGCTCTTCGCGCTGCTGTTTGTCTATATGCTTCGTTCCGACGTCCTTCGATTTATTTTGTAGGGGAGTGTTTGGATTGTCTTTGTCCCATCCTTTGCCGCGCGAGCTGACGCGCCCTGTGTTTGTGGGCGACGTGCAGATAGGTGGCGGCGCTCCGGTGGTGGTTCAGTCCATGACCTGCACCGATACCGCCGACGCCCAGGCAACGCTTGCGCAAGTGCGTGCGCTTGCCCAGGCGGGTTGCGATGTTGTGCGCGTGAGCGTGCCCGCTGAGGCTGCGCTCGAGGGCTTTCGCACGATTTGTGCGGAGTCTCCGGTGCCGATCGTTGCCGATATCCACTTTAACCATAAGCTCGCCATTGGCGCCGTGGAGGCCGGTGCCGCTAAGCTCCGCATCAATCCCGGCAACATTGGCGATTGGGCCAAGGTCGACGCCGTGATCGATGCCGCGGGCGCCGCTGGGTGCGCGATTCGCATTGGCGTGAACGCCGGCTCGCTTGAGCAGGATATCGCCGAGCGCGATGACCTTACGCAGCCCGAAAAGCTTGTGATGTCGAGCGAGCGTTTCGTCAAACATTTTGAAGATCGCGGCTTTACCAATATCGTGCTTTCCGCCAAGGCTCATAGCGTGCAAACGACGCTTGACACCTATCGTGCCCTGTCGCGCGAAATCCCCCATGTTCCGCTTCATTTGGGCGTGACTGAGGCCGGAACCAAGCTCCAGGGCACCATTAAGAGCTCGGTGGGCCTGGGAATTTTGCTTTCCGAGGGCATTGGCGACACCATGCGCGTCTCGCTCACGGCCGATCCGGTCGAGGAGCCGCCGGTCGCCTGGGGTATCCTGCAGTCGCTGGGTCTTCGCCGCCGTGGCCCCGAGATCGTATCGTGCCCCACGTGCGCTCGCTGCCAGGTCAACCTCATTCCTATCGCTGAGGAGGTCACTGAGCGGCTTAAGAACTACTCCGCGCCGCTTTCGATTGCCGTGATGGGCTGTGCAGTCAATGGCCCCGGCGAGGCTTCTGACGCCGACTTGGGCGTTGCCTGCGGACGAGGTCAGGGTCTGCTCTTTTCGCACGGCCAGATCATTGGTAAAGTAGCTGAGGACCAAATTGTCGACGCGCTTATGGCCGAGGTCGACAAGCTTATTGAGGAGAAATAAATGACTCGAGCAATGTATATGTCTAAGCTGTATGCTCCGACGCTCAAAGAGGATCCGGCCGATGCCGAGCTTGCGAGCCACCGTCTGCTGCTTCGCGCCGGTATGATCCGCAAGGAGGCCGCCGGCCTCTATTCCTATCTGCCGCTCGCGTGGCGCTCGATTCGCAAGATCGAGAACATCGTGCGCGACGAGATGGATGCTGCCGGCGCCCAGGAGCTCATGATGCCCATCATGGTCGATGCCGAGCTGTGGCGCGAGTCCGGCCGTATCGATGCCTATGGCAAGGAGCTCGTGCGCTTTGATGACCGCCACGGCCGCGAGTTCGTGCTCGGCCCCACGCACGAGGAAACCGTGACTGCCCTGGTGCGCAATGAGCTGCGTTCCTATAAGCAGCTGCCGGTGAATCTCTATCACATCCAGGATAAGTTCCGCGATGAGTTCCGTCCCCGCTTTGGCCTGATGCGCGGTCGCGAGTTCATCATGAAGGACGCCTACAGCTTCTCCGCCACGCAGGAGAGCCTGCAGGAGGAGTACGACAAGATGAAGCAGGCCTACGCCAACATCTGCGAGCGCTGCTATATCAAGGCCCTGCCCGTTGTTGCCGACTCCGGTGAGATCGGTGGCGATACCTCCGTCGAGTACATGGCTTTGGCCGACGCCGGCGAGGCTTCGCTCGTCTACTGCGACGATTGCGGCTTTGCTGCCGATGACGAGGCGGCAAGCACCAAGGTCGTCGTGACCGAGGGTCCTGGTGACGGTACGCTCACCAAGGTTGAGACTCCGGGCATGGGCACCATTGAGGCAGTTGCTAAGTTCTTTGGGTTCCCCGAGAACGGTACGCGCAAGTCCCTGGCTCTCATCGACGCCGAGGGCAAGCCTGTTGTGGCCATCGTTCCGGGCGATCATGAGCTCAACGACTGCAAGGCCGAGCACGTCTTTGGCAAGGGCTATCGCATGATGACCGACGAGGAGCTCCTGACCAACGGTCTGCACAAGGGCTTTATCGGACCGGTTAACCTGCCCGAGGGCATCCGTCTAGTGTGCGACGAGAGTCTGCGCGAGTCCAAGCAATGGGCCTGCGGTGCCAACGAGGTCGATTATCACTTTACCGGTGCCTGCCCCGAGCGCGACTTTACCGTCGACGAGTGGGCCGATCTGGTCACCGTCGTCGCCGGCGACCCCTGCCCGCACTGCGGCAAGCCGCTCTCTGCTGCTCGCGGCATCGAGGTCTCCCAGGTGTTCCAGCTGGGCACCAAGTACTCCGAGGCCATGGGTGCCACCTTTATGGACGAGGATGGCAAGGAGAAGCCGCTCATCATGGGTTGCTACGGCGTGGGCGTGTCTCGCTCGCTCGCTGCCGTCGTGGAGCAGCATAACGACGAGCACGGTATCGTCTGGCCGGTCTCCGTTGCCCCGTACGAGGTCGCGGTGATTCCGCTCGATCCCAAGAAGGAGGAGTGCGCTACCGTCTGCGACCAAATCGTTGAGGGTCTGTGCACCGAGGGTATCGAGGTTGTCGTGGATGACCGCGACGAGCGCCCCGGCTTTAAGTTTGCCGACAACGACCTTATGGGCTTCCCGTATCAGGTAGTGCTCGGCAAGCGTGGTCTTAAGAACGGCACCGTCGAGCTCAAGGACCGTGCCACGGGCGAGCGCGAGGATGTGGCGATTGATGAGGTCGTCGCCAAGGTCGCCGAGCTTGTGAAGGCAGCACGTCGTTAATCGACATTTCTGCTAGTAGATGTAATTGCAGGCCTGCTCCGCATCTCTCTTAGGATGAGATGCGGAGCAGTCTTTTTTGTGTGAATAAGCTCGACGGGTAAAGGAAAACCCCACAGCCCAAATGAGCTGCGGGGTTTTCCTTTGTGCCTCCGATGCGAAATAAATCGCTCAGATACTACTGATAATCGACGACGTCGATCCAGTTCTTAAGGAACTCATCGTTCACGTTGCGCTTACGAGCGAGCTCGGAAGCGGCGACGATGCTCGTCCACTGACGCACGACCTGCATGGGCATGTCGGCGCGGTCGCAGTAGAGCTCCAGGTAGGCCTCAGCCTGGTCCTTGCTGCTGAGGGCAAAGAGCAGGTAGGTGGTGGCAACGTCGGCAGCAGGGGAGCCCTGGGTGGCATGTGCCCAGTCGCAGACGTACAGCTGGCCGTCGTCGCCGACGATGACGTTGGAGGGGTTGAAGTCGCCGTGGCAGACCTTGAACTCCTTGGTCATGCCGTCCAGACGCTCCTGAAGGTTGTAGCGCGTGGTGGCATTGAGCTGATCGAGGCTGTCGATCATTCGGGCGAACTTATCGCGCTGACGGTTGAGCAGCGGGGAGGTGTAGCCGTGGATCTCGATCTGGAGGTCGACGAACATCTCGAGGTACTCACCAAAGCGCTGGGGCTCGGTAGTCATCTTCTCGGCAAGGGTGGTGCCCGGAACCTTCTCGGTCACGAGAGCCCAGCCGTTGGCGTTCTCGAGCTGGGAAACCTCGAGAGCCTTGGGGCTGCGGATGCCGCACTCATTGATGCGGGCAAGATTCAAAGCCTCGTTGAACACGTCGGAGACGGGCTTGGTCTCGTTAAAGACCTTGACGATCTTGTCGCCCAGGTCGTAAACGACCTTGTTGCCACGACGGACGAGCTCGGTCTTGGAATCGGGTAGCAGCATGGTTGCATCCTTTCAACGATGCGATAGAAGCGACGGCGGGGGTGTGTGAAACACCCGTGCACCCCCGCCGTTAAAAACCGTGCTAGAACTAGCAGACGGCGTAATCCTGAGGCTCGCGGCCGTAGTAGGCGTCCAGGTAGAGCTCCTTGATCTCGCTCATGAGCGGGTAGCGCGGGTTAGCGCCGGTGCACTGGTCGTTGAATGCCTGCTCGGTCATCTCGTCGAGGGTGTCGAGGAAGTACTGCTCGTCAACACCGTAGTCGGCGATGGTCTTCTTGACGCCGATGAAGTCCTTGAGCTCCTCGAGCTTCGTGATGAAGTTCTCGAAGACCTCCTTGTCGTCCTTGCCCTCGATGCCGCAGTACTTGGCCATCTCGGCGTAGTTGTGCAGCGCGTTGGGGTAAGGATACTGGGAGAAGGTACCCATCTTGACGGGAGCCTCGGCGGCGTTGTAGCGCATAACGCGGGTCAGGATGACGGCGTTTGCGAGGCCGTGGGGCAGGTGATGGAAAGCGCCGAGCTTGTGGGCCATGGAGTGGTTGAGGCCCAGGAAGGCGTTGGCGAAGGCCATACCGGCCATGCAGGAGGCGTTGTGCATCTCCTCGCGGGCATGCGGGTCCTTGGCGCCGTTCGTGAAGCTGGAGGGCAGGTTCTCGAAGACGAGCTTAGCAGCGCGCTCGGAGAGGCCCTTGGTGTAGTCGGAAGCCATGATGGAGACGTAGGACTCGATGGCGTGGGTCATGACGTCGATGCCGGAGGCAGCGGTCAGGCCGCGCGGGGCGGTCATGCAGTTGTCGGCGTCGACGATAGCCATGTTGGGGAGCAGCGCGTAGTCGGCGAGCGGCCACTTGATGCCGGTCTCCTTGTCGGTGATGATGGCGAACGGCGTGCACTCGGAGCCGGTACCCGAAGAGGTCGGGACGGCAACGAAGTAGGCCTTCTTGCCCATCTCGGGGAAGGTGAAGATACGCTTGCGGATGTCCATGAAGTCCATGGCCATGTCCTCAAACTTGCACTCGGGGTGCTCGTACATCATCCACATGATCTTGCCGGCGTCCATAGCGGAGCCACCGCCGACGGCGATGATGACGTCCGGCTCAAAGAGAGCCATCTGCTTGGCGCCGCGACGTGCGCACTGCAGCGACGGATCGGGCTCGACGTCGTAGAAGCAGTCGTGGGCGATGCCCATCTCGTCGAGCTTGGCCTCGATGGCGCGGGTGTTGCCATTCTTGAAGAGGAACTGGTCGGTGACGATGAAGGCGCGCTTCTTGCCCATGACGGTACCGAGCTCGTCGAGGGCGACGGGCGTGGAACCCTTCTTGAAGTAGACCTTCTCGGGAGCGCGGAACCACAGCATGTTCTCACGGCGCTCGGCCACAGTCTTAACGTTGATCAAGTGCTTCACCCCAACGTTCTCGGAGACGGAGTTGCCGCCCCAGGAGCCGCAGCCCAGGGTCAGAGACGGCTTCATGCCAAAGTTGTACAGGTCACCGATGCCGCCGTGCGAGGACGGGGTGTTGATGACGATACGGCAGGCCTTCATGACGTGCTCGAACAGGCTGATCTTCTCGGCCTGGGCGGGGTGCACGTACAGAGAGGCGGTGTGGCCCGGGCCACCGGCGAGCACCAGGTGCTCGGCCTTGTCGACGGCCTCCTGGAAGTCCTTGGCGTGGTACATGGCCAGGACCGGGGAGAGCTTCTCGTGGGAGAACTCCTCCTTGGCGGGGTCGGTAGAGGTGACCTCGGCGATCAGGATCTTGGTCTTGGCGGGAACCTCGATGCCGGCGAGCTCGGCGATCTTGGCGGCAGCCATGCCGGGGATGCGGTGATCGAGGGCGCCGTTCTTGAACATGGCAGCACGCAGGGCCTCCATCTCGGCACCCTGCTTGACGAAGTAGCAACCGCGCTTCTGGAACTCGGCCTTGACCTGGTCATAGATGGTGTCGATGACGGTCACGGACTGCTCGGAAGCGCAGATCATGCCGTTGTCGAAGGTCTTGGAGTGGATGATGGAGTTGACGGCGAGCAGCACGTCGGCGGTGTCGTCGATGACGACCGGGGTGTTACCGGCGCCAACGCCCAGGGCGGGCTTGCCCGAGGAGTAAGCGGCCTTGACCATGCCCGGGCCACCGGTGGCGAGGATGATGTCGACGTCGCGCATGACCATGTTGGTCAGCTCGATGGAGGGGACATCAACCCAGCCGATGATGCCCTCGGGGGCACCGGCCTTGACGGCGGCATCAAGCACGAGCTTGGCGGCGGCGATGGTGCACTTGGCGGCAGCCGGGTGCGGGGAGATGATGATGGCGTTGCGGGTCTTCAGGCTGATCAGCGTCTTGAAGATCGCGGTAGAAGTGGGGTTGGTCGTCGGGATGACGGCGCCCACGATGCCGATGGGCTCGGCGATCTTGGTGATGCCGTAAGCCTCGTCGCGCTCCAGGACACCACAGGTCTTGGTGTTCTTGTAAGCGTTGTAGATGTACTCTGCGGCGTAGTGGTTCTTGATGACCTTGTCCTCAAGAACGCCGCGGCCGGTCTCCTCGATGGCCATCTTCGCCAACGGGATACGAGCCTTGTTGGCAGCCATGGCGGCCTCATAGAAGATCTTGTCGACCTGCTCCTGCGTGTACGTAGCAAAAAGCGCCTGGGCCTCTCGCATCTGAGCGAGCTTAGCCTCAAGCGCCTCTACGTTGTCCACAATTGCGGGAGTAGTGTTTTCCGGTGACTTTTTCACCATTTGTGTCTCCTTGCGATCGGAGATTTACCCTACGTCTTGCATGATAGCAAGAAATTAATCGGCGAACGGTCAGATTCCTCTAAAAGGCACACTAAAACGCTTCAATATACTGAAGCGTTTTAACTAAACTATCCTATAGCATCGCCCCACTCATTGGGGACAGGCTTACATGAGTGCTTTCACTCATGTAAGCCTGTCCCCAATGAGTGCAAAAAGGCGCCCTCCGTAGGGGAGGGCGCCTTTGGTAAGTTCTATGTGAACGCGAGGTCTTTGACCCGGAGAGTCCGAGGTACTTGTTGGTAAGACCTTATTTAGGAGCGCGCAACCTTGCCGGACTTGAGGCAGGTGGAGCAAACGTTCATCTTGCGACGGTGACCGTCGACGACGACGTAGACGCGCTGGATGTTGGGGCGGAACTTACGGTTGGTGACGCGGTGAGAGTGGCTGATGGAGCGACCGGCAACGGGGTGCTTACCGCAAACTTCGCAAACTTTGGACATAACTGACCCTCCTTGGGCGACAAACGAACATGTCGCGTTAACAAACAAGCCTGAACTATAGCACAGAAGCAGATCCCTGTGCGTAATCTACACAGAGATATTTCTCTTTTGGCGATAGTGCTCACGCCACGGCCCTGGACGTAGATCCGATTTGCGTGCAGCAGAGGGGATTATGCCAGCTCGTGCGTACGTTTTCAAGCTCGTCCCACAAATATATATAGGTTTATTGAGCATCGGGCTCCGTTTACGGATTGCTCTGTATTTATGCTCGCAATTAAGCTCGAGGTTGGCTACACTATCCCTTGACCATTAAAGGGGTACGAGATACCCACATGGAATTACATAGCTGCCAAAGAGCAGCCCTTCCTGTGGGTGTCTGGTTCCGCTTTGAGCGGTCGGGCATCTATTTTTTTGACTGTGTCAGCAGTCAAGACATGTGAGGAAGGAGATCGATGGGCACGACTTCCCCCAAGGCGGTCATTATGGACGAGACCGCCGTCAATCGAGCGATGACCCGCATCGCGCACGAGATTCTCGAGCGCAACGAGGGCTGTGAAGACCTCGCTCTGGTCGGCATCGTCACGCGCGGCGACCTTCTGGCAAAGAAGCTCGCCGAGGAGATCAAGGAGATCGAGGGCGTCGACGTTCCGCTCGGCAGTCTCGACATCAGCTTCTACCGCGATGACTACGCTACCAATTTCGCTCCCGCGATCCACGCCACCAACATTCCCTTCAGTGTCGACGGCAAGCGCGTCGTGCTGGTGGACGACATCCTGTACACGGGTCGTACCATCCGCGCCGCTCTGGACGCCGTCATGGATCTGGGCCGTCCGAGCCGTATTGAGCTGGCAGTCCTCGTTGACCGCGGCCACCGTGAGCTCCCTATCTCGCCGGACTTTGTCGGCAAGAACGTTCCCTCGTCGCACGAGGAGAACGTGCACCTATATATGAAGGAAGTCGACGGCCGTACCGCCGTCGAGATCAACGACGTCGCGCCGGGTTCCCACGTGGGCTCCGCGCCGCTGGGAGGTGAGTAGTACCGTGGCGTTCAACCATAAGCACCTGATCGACATTACCGAGTACTCCGAAGAGGACATCAAGCTCATCCTCGAGACCGCCAAGGCGTTCTCCGAGGTCAACGAGCGTGCGATCAAGAAGGTCCCCACGCTCAAGGGTAAGACCATCGTCAATATGTTCAACGAGCCCTCGACGCGTACCCGCAGCTCTTTCGAACTCGCCGAGAAGCGTCTTTCGGCCGACAGCCTCAACTTTGGTGGCTCCTCGACCTCCACGGTCAAGGGCGAGAGCCTCGTTGACACCGTCGAGACCCTCAACGCCTATAAGATCGACTGCATCGTCGTGCGCGATAAGCACGCCGGCGCCCCCTACATCGTCACGCAGAACTCGCCCGCAAGCGTCATCTGCGCCGGTGATGGCAAGCACAACCATCCCACGCAAGCCCTGCTCGACCTGTACACCATCTGGGAGCACAAGGGCGACTTCCACGGTCTGAAGGTCGCTGTCGTCGGCGATATCGCCCACTCCCGCGTTTGCGGCTCGCTGATCCCCGCCCTTAAGATCATGGGCTGCGAGACCTACGCCGTCGCCCCCGGCACGCTGCTGCCGCCGGCGCCCGAGGTCCTGGGCTGCGACCACGTGACGAGCGACCTCGATTCCGTCCTGCCCGAGCTGGACGTCGTCTACATGCTGCGCGTGCAGCAGGAGCGCCTCGAGGGCGCCCCGTTCCCGACCATTCGCGAGTACCACAAGCTTTTCGGCCTGACCAAGGACCGCGAGAAGCTCATGAAGCCCGATGCGATCATCTGCCACCCGGGCCCCATCAACCGCGGCGTCGAGTTCGACTCCTATATGGCCGACCACCCGCAACGCTCCGTCATCCTGGAGCAGGTCTACGCCGGTATCTGCGTGCGTATGGCTATCCTGTATCTGCTGCTTGGAGGTGCCGATAATGGCCTTGCTTCTTAAGAATGCCCACGTCGTCGACCCGTCCGTCGAGCTTGACGGTGTCGTTGACGTCCTGATTGACGGCGACAAGATCGCCGAGGTCGGCGAGAATCTCGCCGTCGAGGGAGCCGAGGTCCGCGACCTTTCCGGCAAGTACCTCGTCCCCGGCCTGGTGGATATGCACGTTCACCTTCGCGAGCCCGGCTACGAGGTCAAAGAGGACATCGAGAGCGGCACCCGCGCTGCTGCCAAGGGCGGCTTTACCGGCGTGTGCGCCATGCCCAACACCGATCCCGTCACCGATAACGGCACCGTCGTGGAGTTCGTCAAGTCCCGCGCTGCCGAGGTCGGTCACTGCCGTGTCTATCCGTCGGGCGCCATGACCCGCGGTCTTAAGGGCGAGGCCATGTCCGAGATGGGCGATATGGTCGCCCACGGCGCCGTCGCCTTCACCGACGACGGTCGCGGCGTGCAGGGCGCGGGCATGCTCCGTCGCTGCATGGACTACGGCAAGATGTTCGGTAAGGTCTTTATGAGCCACTGCCAGGACGAGGACCTGGTCGGCCACGGCCAGATCAACGAGGGCAAGGTTTCGACCCGTCTGGCCCTCGAGGGCTGGCCGGCTGCCGGCGAGGAGCTCCAGATCGCTCGCGACATCGAGATCGCTAAGCTGACCGGTGCCAAGCTGCACATCCAGCACATCTCCACCGCCCATGGCCTGGAAATCGTGCGCGCCGGTAAGGCCGCTGGCGTTCGGGTTACCTGCGAGGCTACCCCGCACCACATGTTCCTGACCGAGAACGACCTGGACGTGACCTACAACACCTCGCTCAAGGTCAATCCGCCGCTGCGCACCGACGAGGACGCCGAGGCCATCCGTCAGGGTGTCATCGACGGTACCGTCGACGTTATCGTCACCGATCACGCTCCGCACACTCCGTGGGAGAAGGCCCGCGAGTTCGAGCTCGCACCCTTTGGCATGATTGGCCTCGAGACCTCGCTGTCGCTCGTGCTCACCGAGCTGGTCAACACGGGCAAGATGAGCGTGGGCCGCATGGTCGAGCTCATGGCCATCAAGCCGCGTGAGATCCTAGGCCTCGACCAGGTTCAGGTCAAGGCGGGCTCCGTTGCCGATCTGACCGTGTTCGACGCGTCCGCCACCTGGACGGTCGGCGAGGACGGTTACGAGTCGCGCGCCGAGAACTCCGGTTTCGCCGGCCGCACGCTCACCGGTCGTGCCACCGATGTGTTTGTCGGCGGCAAGCAGACGCTCGCCGACGGCTGCATCTGCTAGCATTGCCTTATCGCTTATGTGCGCGGCGCCCTTGCGGTGCCGCGCTTTCTGTTCGTTTTGACCATGCAACCGCATGGGGGATTGGAGCGTCTATGCCCACACCTTCCACTGCACGCATGCACGACTTCGAGGTCGTCTCGAACCAGGAGATCGCCGACGGCATCTTCTCGCTCGTCATCTCGGCCCCCAAGCTTGCAAGTGCGCTCAAGCCCGGTCAGTTTGTGAACATTGCCGTGCCCGGTGATGCGTCCTCGCTGCTTCGCGTGCCCCTGAGCTTCTATCGCGCCGACGCCCAGGCCGGCACCGTCGAGCTGTGGTACGCCGTCGTGGGCGACGACACCCGTCGTCTGTCGCAGATGGGCCCCGGCTCCACCTCTAATCTGCTGGGTCCTGGCGGCCGCGGCTGGATGGTACCCGAGGGCACCAGGAAGGCCCTGCTCGTCGCCGGTGGCATCGGCGTTCCTCCTGTGCTGTGCCTGGCCGGTATGCTTGCCGAGCAGGGTGTTGACGTGGATGTGTGCCTGGGCTTTTGCACCGCGTCCAAGGCCGTGGGCATCGATGAGTTCCGCTCGCTGTGCGATACGGTCAACGTGTGCACCGACGACGGCTCGCTCGGCACGCACGGCTTCTGCACCGATCCTGCCGCCGAGCTGCTCGGCGAGGGCGGTTACGACTACGTCGCCAGCTGCGGCCCCGCCGTCATGATGAAGAAGGTCGCCGCCGCTGCCGCCGAGGCCGGTGCGTACTGCGAGGTGTCGCTCGAGCGCATGATGAGCTGCGGCTTTGGCGCCTGCAACACCTGCAATGTCGAGACGGTCGACGGTATGAAGGGCGCCTGCATGTGCGGCCCCGTGTTCGATGCTTCCAAGGTGGTGGTCTTCTAGTGGGTACCGTGAACATGGCCGTCGATTTCGGCGGCGTCAAGATGCAGAACCCCATCAACACCGCAGCCGGTACCTTTGGCTACGGCTGGCAGTTCCAGAACTTCTTTGATGTCTCCCAGCTGGGCGCCATCACCACCAAGGGTTGTGCTGCCGAGCCCTGGCCCGGCAACCCCGCGCCCCGTATGGCCGAGATCCCGGGCGGCATGATCAACTCCGTGGGCCTTCAGAACCCCGGCGTGGCCGCCTTTGCCCGTGAGTCCGGTCCGTGGCTCGAGCAGCTTTCCAAGGACGGTTGCCAGGTCATCTGCCAGGTTGCCGGTCATTCCGTCGAGGAGTTTGTCCGCGCGCTCGAGATGTATGTCGAGCTGTGCCCCTGGGCTGCCGGCTACGAGATCAACGTGAGCTGCCCCAATATTGCTGCCGGCGGTGCCGCCATGGGCTCCTCGCCCGAGGGCGCCTCTGCCGTTATGGCTGCCTGCCGCAAGGTGACCGATAAGCCGCTGTTCGTAAAGATGGCGCCGGTCAACGTCGTCGAGATTGCCAAGGCTCTCGAGGCCGCGGGAGCCGACGGCCTTTCGGTCATCAACTCCATCCAGGGCATGGCCATTGACGTTCATACCCGCAAGTCCCGTGTGGCCAAGCCCAAGGGCGGCCTTTCGGGTCCGCTGTGCCACCACATCGCCGTTCGCATGGTCTGGGAGGTCGCTCAGGCCGTCGATATCCCCATCAACGGTGTCGGCGGCGTCATGACGGGCGAAGATGCGGCGGAGTTTATCCTGGCTGGCGCCACCTGCGTGTCGGTCGGCATGGCCAACTTTGTCGATCCGTGCGCATCGATTAAGATCGCGCACGAGCTCGAGGCCTGGGCGGAGTCCCAGGGCGTGAAGGACATCAATGAGCTGGTAGGTGCTTTCGAATGCTAGAAAACGATGCCCGCGACCGCGTTATCGTCGCCCTCGACTGCGACCGTGAGCGTGCACTCGAGCTCGCCCACGAGCTTTCTGGTCATGCCGCTTGGCTCAAGGTGGGCATGACGCTCTATTACGCCGAGGGCCCCGAGATCGTCAAGACGTTCAAGGACCTGGGCTTTAAGGTCTTCCTCGACCTCAAGTTGCATGACATTCCGCATCAGGTGCGCGGTGCCGCCCGTTCGGCCTCGCTTGCCGGTGCCGACCTGCTCTCGGTCCACGGCTTGGGTTCGGGTGCTATGCTCGCCGCCTGCCGTGAGGGTGCCGAGGAGGCACGCGAGGATCGAGCCAAGCTCGTCGCCATCACCGTGCTCACGAGCATGAACCAGGATTCGCTGGCCGAGATCGGCGTTGAGTCGCCTGTGGCCGAGGAAGCCGCCCGCCTGGCGAAGCTTGCTCAGGCCAACGGCATCGACGGCATCGTGTGCTCTCCGATGGAGGCCCATGACATGCGCGAGCTGCTTGGTCCCGATGCCCTGATCGTGACTCCGGGCGTGCGTCCGGTGGGTGCCGCCTTGGGCGATCAATCCCGCGTGGCGACGCCTTCTCAGGCTATCGAGCGCGGTGCGAGCCACATCGTGGTGGGTCGACCCATTACCGGTGCCGACGACCCTGTTGCCGCATTTGACGCCATCGTTGCCGAGCTGGTCGAAAACGTCGCCTAAAAGATTCCCTCAAGTCACCACTTTTGGGTCTCATTAGCACAAATTAGCCCCTGTGCCTGCGAAAACTTTCCCATCCTTTGTGTGGAATCGCAGGTCGGGGGCTCATCTTTTAGCGCGATATATTGCACTTTTTGCGGGTATCGTCTAACCTATGGAGCCGCGATTGGGCATTTTGTACGTTTTACGTGCTAAAATGCCAAATATTGAATCAGATATAACCCAACTATTTGGAGGTTCGAATGGCACTCCCTCAGCTTACCGACGAGCAGCGCAAGCAGGCTCTTGAGAAGGCTGCCGCCGCACGTCACGCCCGCGCTGAGCTTCGCGAGCAGATCAAGAAGGGCGAGAAGTCCCTCGAGTCCGTGCTTAACTCCGATGACCCCATCGCTTCCCGCATGAAGGTTTCCACCCTCATCGAGTCTCTCCCCGGTTATGGCAAGGCCAAGGCCGCCAAGATCATGGAGGAGCTCGGCATCTCCGCTACCCGTCGCGTCCAGGGCCTCGGCGTCCGTCAGCGCGAGCAGCTCCTCGAGCAGCTGACCAAATAAGTGAGCGCTCAGGATTCAAAGCTCTTTGTGATTTCTGGACCGTCAGGTGCAGGTAAGGGCACGCTCGTCACTCGTGTGCGCGAGCGTCGCTCGAACCTGGGCCTGACGGTTTCGGCTACCACGCGAGCACCACGCAAAGGTGAGGTCGACGGCGTCAACTACTTTTTCCTGACGCGCAAGGAGTTCGACCGCCGCGTGGCAAACGGTGAGTTTGTTGAGTGGGCTGAGGTCCACGGCAACTGCTACGGCACGTTGGTGAGCGAGGTCACATCCAAGCTCGCCTCTGGCTCGTCTCTGATCTTGGAGATCGATGTTCAGGGTGCCCTGCAGGTCAAGGAGCGTTTTCCCGAGGCCGTGCTGATCTTTATCAAGCCGCCTTCGCTCGAGGTGCTTCGTGATCGCCTGGTCGGTCGCGGTACCGAGACGCCCGAGACGATCGAGCTGCGTATGGCAAACGCCGCCGATGAACTTGCCCTTGCCGACCGCTACGACGACGTCGTGGTGAATGACGATCTCGACCGCGCGACCGATGAGCTCGTTCGCGTTCTCGATATGCATGAAAGGATCTGAGGTCCGTGTCCGTTGTAAAGCCTTGCATTGACGATCTTCTGGAGAAGACCGATCACAACCGCTTCCTGCTCGCCTCGCTTGCCTCCAAGCGCGCCTGCGACATTAACAGCATGCTGCGTGGTCAGCACAACCGCGTGCTCGCCGTCCAGGATGTCGACGACATCACCATTGCACTCTCCGGTGCCGATACCATCTCGATGGCTATGGACGAGATTGTCGACGGCGATATCTCCTACGACGAGGCCCGTTACGAGAAGGCGCTCGGCCACAAGGTCGCTGAAGCCTAAATGGCAGCTCGCGTCTGCCTGGTCCACTATCACGAGGTTGGACTGAAGGGCAAGAACCGCGCACATTTTGAGCATATCCTCATGGATAACATCAAGGCGGCCTTGGCCGCCTTTTCCGTGAATGCCGTGTCTCGAATTTCCGGTTATATCCTCGTGACCTTTAACGAGCATCAGGCCGACGAGGCGGCGCGCGTCATTCGCACCGTCCCCGGCGTTGCCCGCGTGTCCCTGGCATATCACACGAACCGCGACCCGCAGGAATACTGCGCCGCCGCCGTGAAGGCGCTGCGCGAATTTGGTCCCTTCGAGTCGTTTAAGGTGCATGCCAAGCGCTCGAACACCGACTTCGAGCTCACCTCGATTGATATCAATCGACAGGTTGGCGAGGTGCTGTGCGAGGCGTTTCCCGACAAAAAGGTCCAGATGCACGACCCCGACGCGATGGTGCACGTGCTGGTCGTCCAGGGTAGCGTCTACGTGTATGCGCGCTCCGAGCGCGGCGTGGGTGGCTTGCCGGTGGGATCTGCCGGCAAGGTCGTGACGCTTCTGTCGTCGGGCATCGATTCTCCGGTGGCGACCTGGATGCTCGCGCGTCGCGGCGCGGTGTGCGTGCCGGTACATTTCTCCGGTCGTCCGCAGACGCCTGATACGAGCGAGTATTTGGTGCAGGACATCATCCGCGCGCTTGAGCCGGGTGTTCAGATCGGCCGCCTGTACGTGGTGCCGTTTGGCGATTGTCAGCGTGAGATCTCGGTGACCTGCCCCAGCAACTTGCGCGTGATCATGTATCGTCGCATCATGTATTCGGTTGCTGAGCGCATTGCGCATATCGAGGGCGCCAAGGCTATCGTGACCGGCGAATCGCTCGGTCAGGTTGCCTCCCAGACGCTCGAGAACATCATGGCCGTCAACGAGGCCGTGAAGATCCCCGTGTTCCGTCCGTTGATCGGTTCGGACAAGCAGGAGATCATCGCACGCGCTGAGGAAATCGGTACCTTCGATATCTCGACCGAGGCTGCTCCCGATTGCTGCACGCTTTTTATGCCGCGCCGCCCCGAGACGCACGCCAAACTCGATGCCGTGCATGAGGCGTGGGAGCTGTTCGATCACGAGGAGATGATTGAGCGCTTGCTCAAGCAGACCGAGTATATCGACTTCGAGAGCAACACGTATAAGGCCCCTAAGACCTTAAAACGCAAACATTCCGAGCTCGCTCCACGTGAGATTTACCAAGATCACGAATAATGTTGTGTATAGACCGGCGGTGATTTTGCATCGTCGGTCTTTTTCTATCTGGGCATTAGGCGATAAACGGTTCATTTGTCGACGTGTGCCTGAATAAATGGACACTTTTCCGCAAGGTTTTGGTCAGCTTTTGGTTTGACCGCGAAAACCGGTGTGGGCGTGCGGAGGCTGCGGCGTTCGTTTCCTGACACGATGGTGTTGGGAGGTGTTTGCTATGGCGCAGCGCGAGCAACACGAACGGGTTAAACGGATGGACCGCTGGGCAGAAAAGCTGCTCGGCCATAAGGCGATGGTCGTGGCGATCCTGGTTGTCATTGCCGCCGCGAGCGGCTTGGCGATGGCAGGTTTTGGTGGTCACTCCAGCGACGTATCGTTTGAGCGTAGTGATGAGGCGAGCGCCTCGGATGTGCGCGGGGCCGGGGATGCCTCTCCTGACGATGCCGATGAGCCGTCTGCCAAGAGCTCCTCTGCTGCCGAGGTGTACGTCGATGTTGATGGCGCCGTTGTGAAGCCTGGCGTGTACCGGCTTAAAGATGGAGCACGGGTGTCCCAGGCGATTGATGCCGCCGGAGGGCTTACGGCCGAGGCGGATGTGACGGTTCTTAACCGTGCGTCCAAGATCACCGATGGTCAAAAGATCTATGTGCCGACGGTAGGGGAGCAACAAACGGCTGCGGCCGTCGGCGCCGCCGAAAGCAGTGCTTCCACGACCCCTGGTACAGGGTCTTCGTCGGGACTTGTGAATATCAATACGGCAAGTGCGGCGGAGCTGCAGACGCTTTCGGGCATCGGGCCTTCTATGGCCCAGTCAATTATCGACGAACGGACGCAAAACGGGGCCTTTGCCTCGGTCGATGACCTTATGCGCGTATCGGGGATCGGTGAGAAGAAACTCGCCAAAATTAAAGATTGCATCTGCGTATGAGTGCGACCGAGCGCGAGCATGTGATGCCACCGCGCCCATTGATGCCGTGGGCGATAGCCCTTTGTGCCGGCTTGTGTGCGAGCTGTGGGTTAGTGCTTAACATGGCGGCCGATGCGCTGCTGGGAGAGCGGGCGGCGCCCGTCACATTGCTTATGGCCATTCCCTTCGCGGCTGCGACGTGCATCGTATTGGCACGGTCCTGTATGCGTCTTGTGCGGTGGAAGCGATGGCTGTATGCCGCGGCCCTTGGCCTCGTTGCGGGAGCGGTCGTGTCCGCGGCTTGGGCGATAGGAGCGCTACACGCATCGAGGGCACTGGATAATCGGGCTGCGAGCAGTCTTGAGTTTGTTGTGCACGGCGATCCGTCCATCAATGACGGTGTGTACTCCTATACCTGCGATGCGTTTGCGGGCGAAAAGCATTTGGGTCAGGTATGGCTGTCGTGCGATCGTGAGCTCGGCGTCGGTTCGCATGTACGTGCTATCGGTCGAATTTCGCGCTTTGAGAATGATGCGTATGGGCGCTCACGCGTGCTTCGGGGCGAGCTTCGAAAGGTTAAAGTCGTCCGGTTGGTATCGATCGACGAGGGCCCTCCAGGCCCGTTGTCTTGGCTTCGAAACGAGCTCCTTGCCGTTATCGCGCCTGCGACCGATCCAGCGCGCTCGCTCATTGCCGGCGTTGTCTGCGGACGCTCGGCCGAGCTGCGTGCCCAGCCGGCGGGCGATTGGTTTTCGGTAACGGGCACCGCACATCTTATCGCTGTCTCGGGTAGTCATCTTGCCATCGTGGGGTTTGTGATTGAGAGCGCCCTGCAAAAGACACGCCTCTCTCGTGGGCTGCAGCGGGGGCTGTTGGTGCTGGCCCTCGCTGCCTATGCCGTTTTTACGGGCGCTTCGCCCTCGGCCGTGCGCGCGTGCTGCATGGTGGCGGCGTCGCTTGTCGCCAACGGCGCCGGGCGTCGTCGGCATGGCCTCTCGGCTCTGTTCGTCACCATGGCAATCTTTGTGTTGCTGCGTCCGACGGTATTGTTCGAAATGGGTTTTCAGCTTTCGTGCGCCAGTGTCTTTGCCATCCTTTGTTTTTGCCCCTACGCCACCTACGCCTTGGGCGAGCTGGGCATGCCATCGGGTGTCGCCAGCGTTTTGTCTGTCACGCTGTGCTCGCAGCTGGCGACACTTCCCGTTACGATTCCCGCATTTGAGACGTTTTCGCTCATTGCCCCACTTGCAAATGCCGTGATCGGTCCGGTGATAAGCGTGCTGCTCGCTGTATCGGTTGTGCTGGTGCCCTGCTCGCTTGTGCCGCTGCTGCGTCACGGGGCGCTCGTGGTGCCCATGATTGTCGCCCGCTGTGCGCTGTTCTTTGAACAGCTCTTTGCTGCCGTTCCGGGCGCATCCGTAAGCGTGCCGCCCGATACGCCCTTGGTATATGTGGTGCCGTTCGCGCTGGTGGCCCTCTTGGTCTGGTGGCCACGCCCCCGCGCGCGGAGCATGGCAGCGGGGCTGCTGTGTTTAATGCTCGCAGCGGGTGTTCCGTATGTCTATTGGGATCGATGTGCGCCGCCTTCGGTAACGGTCCTCGATGTTGGCCAGGCCGATGCGATTCTGGTTCGTCAGGGTGGCGCCGTGGCACTCGTCGACTGTGGGCTCGATGACCGCGTGGTGTCGGCGTTGGTTCGCAATAACGTCCACCATATCGACGCCGTCTTCGTGACGCATTGGGATGAAGACCATTGGGGCGGTCTTCCCGACGTACTCGTTCGTTTTTCGGTTGGAACCATTGCGGTTGCGGCCGATGCACTTGACGGCGCGCCTACTGAGGTTCTGAATCGCCCGGGTGTAACGTATCGGCAGGTGGCTCGCGGAGACACGGTCGATATCGGCGCATTTCGGGCTCGTGTGATGTGGCCGTTTGACACGGTGGATGGCGAGGGCAATGAGGACTCTCTTGTTTTGCTGCTCTCCTACGCTCAGGAAGGCAAGAGCCTGCGTGTGCTCCTTACTGGTGACGCCGAGCTCGATCAGGAGCGCGAGTTTGTACAGGAGGTGGGAGATATCGATGTGCTCAAGCTGGGGCATCATGGCTCAAAAGTTTCCGTCGACACAGACCTGCTGGGCACGCTTAAGCCCGAGTTCTCTATCGCGAGCGCCGGCGAGGGGAATCGTTACGGCCATCCATCCGATGCCTGTATTGATGCCGTGAAGGAAGCGGGTGGTGCGTTCGCATGCACCATCGAACACGGCGACATTACCGTCACGCCGACCGCGAAGGGCTTTGCCATGCGATGCCAGCGACCGTGATGACATCGTTGGCGCGCGGTGGACCCCTGGGCTAAAATGGCACGGTACGAATTCGAGTGTGTGCGAGAGGGGAGCGCAATGTCCGAAACCGGTCTGCTGCCGGCATATCTGATCGTCGGTACCGATGGGGTCAAGCGCGACCACGCCGTCTCGCGTATGAAAGCTCGCTTGGAAAAGTCGGGTATGGTTGAGTTCAACCTCGATGAACGCGACATGACGAAAGATCCCGATATCGAGTCGATCATCGGCTCGCTCAATACCTTTCCCATGGGCAGCGAGTTTCGCCTGGTGATCCTCGACGGCTGCTCCAAGCTTGCCAAGGCGGTCTCGGAACCGCTTGTCGAGTACCTCGCAAGTCCCAGCCCCACGACGGTCTGTCTCATTATTGCCGACTCACTTGCCAAGAATACGCGCCTGTATAAGGCA
This sequence comes from uncultured Collinsella sp., assembly GCA_900545445.1. Classification (GTDB taxonomy): domain Bacteria; phylum Actinomycetota; class Coriobacteriia; order Coriobacteriales; family Coriobacteriaceae; genus Collinsella. The sequence goes on from UQZH01000004.1 coordinate 63,971, forward strand.
ATCGCCAAGATCGACAAGAAGGCTATCGTCGATTGTTCGGGTACCAAGCGCTGGGAACTGCCGCGCCGCGTTCAGCAGATGGCGACGCAGCGCGGTAAGTCCATCTCGACGGCTGCTGCCGAGGAGCTCGTCTCGCGCTCGGGCGAGAACACCCGCATGCTCGATAACGACTTGGCCAAGCTTGCCCAGATGGTCGAGGCGCCGCAAATTGAGCTTGCCGATGTGGAGCGCTGGATCGTGCGCACGGCCGAAGTTCAGCCCTGGGACTTCCTCAATGCCGTCTCGGCCCGCGATATGCGCCGCTCGCTTGAGCTCTTTGGGCTGCTGCCCGCCAAGAGCTATGTGTGGACCTACACGCTGCTATGCGGTCGCATCCGCGAGTTGATCGTCGCCAAGGCGCTCGACTCTCGTGGGCAGGGGCGTGAGCTCGCCGCGACACTCAAGCTTCAGGCCTGGCAGGTCAAAAATCACCTGACCTGGGCACGCCGCTTTTCGATGGCGGAGCTTGTCGCTGCGCTCGAGGGCGCGGTCGATGTGGAGCTCGCACTGAAGGGTTCTGCCGATTCGGAGACCGCGCTTTTGCTCTGGATTACGAACATCTTGAGAAAATCGTGATGATACCTGCCTATTTGACAAATTCGTTCTATCCCTTTGAGGGGGAGCGTGCTATAGTAGGCGCTTGCATGACCTCACCGTGTCTCAGAGGTGTCATACATTTTTTGCAAGGAACTCGAAAGGAACTCCAGAAGTGGCAAACATCAAGTCTCAGAAGAAGCGTATCCGCACCAATGAGGCAGCTCGCATGCGTAACAAGGCTGTCAAGTCCGAGCTCAAGACGCTGACCAAGCACGTCCAGTCCGCCGTCGCCGAGGGCGACGCCGAGAAGGCCCAGGCTGCCCTCAAGACCGTCACCAAGCGTCTCGACATGGCTGCCGCCAAGCATGTTATCCACAAGAACCAGGCTTCCAACCGCAAGTCCGGTCTTGCCAAGCTCGTGAACAGCATCAACGCCTAAGTTGTAAATTTCACACCACACAGATTACGCGCATAAATGGAGCCTGTTTTATGGAACAGGCTCCATTTTTTGTACCGCTCGGGTAAGATAGTCCGCATGAATACTTCAATTGACATTTCCCACATCCGCAACTTCTCGATCGTTGCGCACATCGACCATGGCAAGTCCACGATCAGTGACCGCATCCTCGAGCTCACCCATACCGTCGACGAGCGCGATATGGAGTCGCAGCTGCTCGACACCATGGATATCGAGCGCGAGCGCGGCATCACGATCAAGTCTAATGCCGTTCGCGTGTCCTATGACGCCGACGATGGTGAGACGTATCAGTTCAACCTGATCGATACGCCGGGCCACGTGGACTTTACCTACGAGGTCTCGCGTTCGCTTGCCGCCTGCGAGGGTGCGGTGCTTGTCGTCGACGCCACGCAGGGCGTCGAGGCGCAGACCGTCTCCAACGCGACGCTCGCCATGAACGCCAACTTGGATATCGTGCCCGCTATCAACAAGATCGACCTGCCGTCGGCACACCCCGACGAGGTCAAGACCGAGATCGAGGACGACCTGGCGATTCCCGCCGACGATGCCGTATGCGTATCGGGCAAAACTGGCGAGGGTATCCACGACCTGCTTGAGTCCATCGTCTTTTTGATTTCACCGCCCAAGGGCGATGCGACGGCGCCGCTCAAGGCGCTCATCCTGGACTCGTATTTTGATGAATACCGCGGCGTCGTTGCCACGGTCCGTGTCTTTGACGGCTCCATCAAGAAGGGCGATACCCTGCTTATGATGCAGGCCAAGGGTGACTTTTTGGTCGATGGCGTGGGCGTCAAGCGTCCCGCCGAGACCCCGGTCGATGCTCTTACGGTCGGCGAGGTGGGCTACGTGGTCACGGGCCTGAAGGACCCCGAGGCCGTTCACGTGGGCGACACCCTTACCTGGGCGTCGAATCCCTGCCCCGAGCCGCTTCCCGGTTACCGCGAGGTCAAGCCCATGGTCTATACGGGCCTGTTTCCGATCGACAACAAGGATTACGAGAACCTGCGCGACGCTCTCGATAAGCTGCACGTCAACGACCCGTCGTTGGTGTGGGAGCCCGAGACCTCGGTGGCGCTCGGCTTTGGCTTCCGCGTGGGCTTCTTAGGCCTGCTGCATATGGAAGTCGTCAAGGAGCGCCTGGAGCGCGAGTTCAACCTTGACCTCATTGCTACGAGCCCTTCGGTGGACTATCACGTCTATAAGACCGACGGCGAGATGATTGATGTTCGCAGCCCGCAGGATCTGCCCGAGGCTACGCGCATCGAGCGCATTGAGGAGCCTTACCTCAAGGCCAAAATTATCTGCCCGCCCGAGTATACGGGTGCCGTCATGCAGCTCGCTATCGAGCACCGCGGCATTACAACTGACATGATCCATCTCACGAGCAAATCGGTCGAGATGCGCTTTGACATGCCGCTCGCCGAGCTCATCCTGGACTTCTTTGACCAGCTCAAGAGTCGCACCAAGGGCTATGCCTCACTCGACTACGAGTTCAACGAGTACCGTCCCTCCGAACTCGTCAAGCTCGATATTTTGCTTTCGGGCGATGAGGTGGACGCGCTTTCGTTTATCGTGCACAAGGATAAGGCCTATGGCCTGGCCCGCGGCCTGTGTGACAAGCTCAAGGAAATCATCCCGCGCCAGCTGTTCGAGGTGCCTATTCAGGGCGCCATCGGCAACAAGATCATTGCCCGCTCTACCGTCAAGGCGCGTCGCAAGGACGTTTTGGCCAAGTGCTATGGCGGCGATATCTCGCGAAAGCGCAAGCTGCTCGAGAAGCAGAAAGAGGGCAAGAAGCGCATGAAGGCCATCGGTTCGGTCGAGGTCCCGCAGGAGGCCTTTATGGCGATCCTAAAGGTAGACGAGTAAGTCCATGGCGCTTTCTGAATACAGCAAGCGTCTGCTGGGCGCCTATGCCGAGCAGCCGTTCCTTATGGCTCCCATGGCGGGCGTAACCGACCCCGCCTATCGCATCATGTGTCGCCGCCGCGGTGCCAACCTTGCCTACAGCGAGATGGTGAGCGTTGCGGGCCTTGCCTATGCCAGCAACAAGACGTGGCGCCTGGTGTTGCCGGCCGACGAGGAGCAGCAGATCTGCGTGCAGCTCTTTGGTTCCAAGCCCGATCAGTTTGCGGGTGCCGTCGCTGCCGTCGAGGAACGCGTGGGCGATCGCCTGTCATTGATTGATATCAACATGGCCTGTCCGGCTCGCAAGGTCGTTACCAAGGGCGAGGGCTCGGCGCTTATGCGTACGCCCGACCTGGCCGAGCAGATTGTCGAGGCAGCGGTGGGCGCGGCGCATGTTCCCGTGACCGTGAAGATTCGCAAGGGCTTTTACGCCGAAGACCGCAATGCCGCGACGTTTGCCCAGATGCTCGAGGGGGCAGGGGCAGCTGCGGTGGCGGTGCACGGCCGCTGTGCCACGCAGCTCTATACGGGCCAGGCCGATTGGTCGGTCGTCGATGAGGTGGCCGACGCCGTCGAGATTCCCGTTATCGGTTCGGGCGATGTGTTCTGCGCCGAGGATGCGGCGGAACGCCTGCGCAACTCGGGCGCCAGTGCCGTGTTTATCGCGCGCGGTATCTATGGCAACCCCTGGGTGTTCGGTGATGCTCGAGCCCTTGCACTCGATGGCACGCCAGTACCGGTGCGTAGCTCGGTCGAGCGCCTGGATGCCCTGCGCGAGCACCTGACGCTCACGCATGAGCTGTTGCCGCTTATGTCACGTGCCCGCACGTACGCGAGCTGGTATCTTAAGGGCATGCCCCATGCCGCCGCCTGGCGCGCGCAGGTGGTGCGCTGCTCCACATACGAGGAGTTCATGGCATTGGTCGATGATATCGAGCGCGATGTGGTGGCCTGCGAGGCCGCGCTTGCCGCCGGCGAGTCGGTGCCCGCTCATCCGCTGGAGGCCTAACGGTGGCCGTTACCGCGCTGTACGTCCACGTGCCGTTTTGCGCCCAAAAGTGCCGATACTGCGACTTTGACTCACACAGTTTTGCTTCGTGCGACCTGAGTGCTGCGCTCGATGTCTATTTTGAGCAACTGTATGCGCGCCTCGATGCCTTTGGCGACGCAGGCGCGCTTGCGCAGGCCCGCACCGTCTATGTTGGCGGCGGTACGCCGTCGCTGGCAGGAGAGCGTCTGGTGGAGCTTGCCCGGCGTATTTGCATGTGGTGCAAGCCCGTTGAGTTTACCTGCGAGGCCAATCCCGAGTCGTTGACCGCCGGGCTTGCCACTGCGCTTGCCAAGGTCGGTGTCACACGCGTCTCTCTGGGAGTTCAAACCCTTGACAACGCCGAGCTTGCTGCGATTGGCCGTATTCACGATGCCGATCGGGCGCTCGCTGCCATCACGACGGTTAAGGACGCTGGGCTCGATGTGTCCTGCGACCTGATGTGCGGACTTCCCGGGCAGACCGCCGTAAGCTGGCAACGCACGCTCGATGGCGTGCTGGCGGCGGCGCCGCATCATGTGTCGGTGTACCCGCTCACGCTCGAGGAGGGCACGCCGCTCTACCACATGGCGTGTCGCGACGAGTCGCTCGAGCCCGACGAGGATTTTCAGGCTGCGTGCATGGACGCGGCGCGTGAGTGCCTGGGTGCGGCCGGCTATCACCCGTATGAGGTGGCAAGCTACGCGCTCGACGGACATGAGTGTGCCCACAACATTGCCTATTGGACAGGACGGGGCTATCTGGGCTTGGGCCGCTCTGCCGCCGGTATGCTCGACGCCGAGGATTTCGATCGCTTGGCCGGGCTGTTTCCCGACGTGCCTGCTCGCGGCGATGCGTATCGCGTGCGCTTGGTGCAACGCGACGACGCCGCGACGACGTTTGATGCCGAGTATCTGTCGCAGCGCGAGGCTGCGGCCGAGGATTTGATGCTCGCCTGCCGCATGACGCGTGGCATTGGGCCCGATCTGTTGGTTCGCTCGGCAAGCGTGATCGCTGCAGACGAGCTGGTGGCGGCCTGTGACCGTGCGCTCGAGTTGGGTCTTGCCACTTGGGTGCCCGATTATGTCGAGGGGCATGCGGGGTGCGTCGCCTCGAAAGACGTTATTGCAGGTCGTGCCCACGCCCGTTTAGCGCCCACCCACTTGGGCTGGCTCGATGGAAATGTGCTGTTCGAGCTGTTTTGGGGTCTAGCTTAGGCCGCTCGGGTAGAATTACCGCAATATATACGCTGCTGTGAGCAGGAGGTTGCCGCGCATGGCGACGATGAACGAAAAAGATTACTACGAGATTTTGGGTGTCTCCAAGGACGCCACCTCGCGTGATATACAGAAGGCCTTCCAGCAAAAGGCCCGCAAGCTCCATCCGGACGTCAACAAAGAACCTGATGCCGAGGAAAAGTTTAAAGAGGTTTCCGAGGCCTACGCCGTGCTTTCGGACGAGCAGAAGCGTGCACGCTACGACGCCATGCGCTCGGGCAACCCCTTCGCCGGCGCTCCTACGGCTTCGCCCTATGGCGGCGGCTACGCCGGGAGCGCAGGCTATGGTAATCCCTTTGAGGGCGGCTTTCCCTTTGGTGGCGCCTGGGGTCAGCCGCGTCGCGGGCAGACTGCCTATAATCCCGAGAACGGCGCCAACGTGGTCGTCGATATCAAGCTCGACGCCAAGGAGGCCAAGGGCGGTGCCCGCAAGACCGTCCGCTATACGCGCTTCGATACCTGTGGCCACTGTGGCGGCTCGGGTTCTGTTTCGTCCGAGCATGCACATACCTGTCCGAGCTGCGGTGGTCGCGGCCACATCGATGTCGACCTGTCCTTCCTGTTCGGTGCCGGCACGTTTCAGTCGGTCTGCCCCGAGTGCGGCGGTTCCGGTAAGGTCGTCGCCGACCCCTGCCCCGATTGCGGCGGCAGCGGCCGTGTCCGTGTGACCTCCGAGCAGACGATTGAGTTTCCTGCCGGTACGCACGATGGCGACGAGGTCCGCATTGGCGGCATGGGTCACGCCGGCACCAACGGTGCCTCGGGTGGCGATCTGGTCGGCCGCGCTCATGTCGAGGCCGAGCGTCTGGAGGGCAAGGCCCGTACCGGTTTTTACCTGATGGGCATCGTGGCGCCGTTTTTGGTGCTGTCGGCCATCTCGGGCGTGTTCTCGGCCTTTGCCGTGATGTGCTTTATTCCGTTTGCCATGGGCCTGTTCATGGTGGTCTCGGACGGCGTGCTGCACCGCAGCCTGCTGTGGTGGAAGCGCGGCGCGATGCAGTTTGCCAACGGTTTTGCCAACGGATTTATGTTTGCGCTCGTGTCGGTTTGGTTTGCGAGCTGCTCGCAACGTGCCATGCTTTCGCCCTACGCAATGCAATAACATCAACCCCTCTGTTTGCGGCCGGCCCAGCTTGGGTATAGGACGCACTGTGACAATAATGAAAGTCGGAAGGATTCGGTCGTGTCGGAAAATAGGGATTACTACGAGGTACTTGGCGTCGACAAGGATGCCGACGCGCGGACGATTAAGCGCGCGTTTCTAAAGAAGGCCCGTACCGTACACCCGGACGTTTCGGACGACCCCGAGGCCGAGGCCAAGTTCAAAGAGCTCAACGAGGCGTATTCCGTTCTTTCCGACGAGCAGAAGCGTGCTAACTACGACCGTTACGGCACCGCGGACGGCCCCGGTGGCTCTGGCTATGTCGACATCAACGATATCTTTGGTGGCATGGGCATGGACGACCTCTTCTCGTCGTTCTTTGGCGGCGGTGCCGGCGGTGGCGCCCGAAATCGCCGTGAGCGTCGTCGCGGCCGCGATATGGCCATCTCCCTTTCGGTGACCCTTGAGGAGGCGGCACTCGGTTGCAAAAAGACGATCAGCTATGACCGCCTTGCCCCCTGCGAGGATTGCAACGGCACCGGTAGGGCCGAGGGCGCACAGGAAAAGCAGTGCAGCCGCTGCCACGGCACGGGCTATGTGACGACGGTCCAGCGTTCTTTCCTGGGCCAGGTTCAGTCCTCTTCGCCCTGTCCCGACTGCCACGGCGAAGGCACGGTCATCGACCATCCCTGCGAGACCTGTGACGGTCAGGGCCGCACGCCTTCGCACGAAAAGATCGATATCGATATTCCCGCCGGCGTTTCGACCGGTCGCCAGCTGCGCGTGAGCGGTTTTGGCGAGGCCGGCCTTCGCGGCGAGCCGTCGGGCGACCTGATCGTCAACGTGCGCGTCGCCGACCACGAGCGTTTTAAGCGCAACGGCGACGACCTGTACCTCGTGAGCGATATCTCGATTGCGCAAGCTGCGCTCGGATGCGAGATCGAGGTCGAGGGCATTATGCCTGACGAGGTCGTCAAGGTGTGCGTCCCCGCTGGCGCCCAGTACGGCGACAC
>UQZH01000005.1 GCA_900545445.1 uncultured Collinsella sp.
GCGCTGCCCGAACCGGTGTTGGGTCGGGCGGTAATCTTTGCGGTCTCAAGCGCCTGGGCGGTCGTGGGCGCATATGCCCCCGCGCACACCAGCGCGAGCGCCACGGCCATGACACAGGCTAGCTTTTGGAGCAAGGCGGGCAGTGGAAAACGCTGCTCCGCGGCCCCTTTGTTCAGTCGAGACAAGGTGGCTCCTATCGTAGAAGTTGCCGGCAAAACGAGACGGAAATGCTCTCCGTCAAGAGAAGCGCAAAGGCCCTCTCCGCCAAAACGGAAAGGGCCCGCGCACAATCAAGTAGATATTTTACTTGATATTGTACTTAGCCATGAGGGCGTCAACGGTACCGTCGTCGGTCAGGTCCTTGATGGCCTGGTTGATGTCGTCCTTGAGCTTGGTGTTGCCCTGGTTGATGGCGATGGCGTACTCCTCGCCGGTGCTGATCTGCTTGATGGTCTGGCAGGTGTTGAACTGCTCGGCGGTCAGCTGGCTGGCAACGGAGCGGTTGGTGACTACGGCGTCGCCCTTATCGGACTGCAGGGCGCTGAAGCACTCGGTAGCGTCCTTGTAGGGGACGATCTTGGCCTTGGGGAAGTTCTCCTGGGCAAAGGCCTCGGCGGTCGATCCAGACTGGACGATGATGGTAGCGTCGGCGTTGTTGAGCTTCTCGCTGTAGTTGTCGGCCGTGATGTCGGTGTTATCGACCTTGGTCACGATAGCCTGATCGTCCATGTAGTAGGAATCGGAGAAAGTGACTTCCTTCTCACGCTCGGGCGTGTCAGTGATAGCCGCGATGGCGACGTCGTACTTGGCGCCCGAAGCAACGCCGGGGACGAGCGTGTCAAAGTCATTGTTGACGTACTCGACATCCAGGCCCAGCTTGTCGCCAATAGCCTTGATGAGCTCAAGGTCAAAGCCCTGATAATCGCCGTTGTCATCCTTGTACTCAAACGGAGCGTACTCGGCAGAGGTGCCGACGGTCAGCGTACCGTCCTTGACGAGCGCATACTCCTTGGAGCCGTCGACCTTCTCGACCTTAGCGTCGTCAGAGCTGCTGGAACCGGCATCAGAACCAGAGGTGGCGTTGGACGAACCACAGCCCGTCAGAGCAAGGGCGAGCGCCATAGCACCCGTGGCGGCAAATGCGCCAAGCTTCTTCAGCTTCATAATCAGTCTCCTTCCAATGACCCCACATGATTCAGGGGCCTGCAAAAACTGAGGGTTATTATGCACCCGCTTGGGAGAATCTGCAATTAGAAAACTGATTGAAACAAACCCATAACGTGAATGGAGCACTCCACTTTACGACAGTTATTACTGCTGCAACGACCTTAACAGTTTGATTTCAGCCGCATAACCTGCAAGTTCGTTCGGTGTCTCCAAAATGAATGGCAATGCACGCAAACGACCATTCGATACAATATTCTGCATAACCTGCATACCACCGCCAAACTCTTCACCACCCAGATAGCCCTTACCGATGCATTCGTGGCGGTCCTTATGGGCGCCGCAGGGATTCTTGGAGTCATTAATATGCACGGCGCGCAAGCGCTCGATACCCACCACACGATCGAACTCGTCGAGCACACCGTCAAGATCGTGGACGATGTCATAGCCGGCGTCATTCACATGGCAGGTGTCCAGGCAAACGCCCAACTTGGCCGACAGCTCGGGGCGCTTGTCGGCAACACCCTCAATGATGAGCGCCAGTTCTTCAAACCTGCGGCCTACCTCGGTGCCCTTGCCGGCCATGGTCTCGAGCAGCACCGTCGTCTGCTGGCCCTCAAACATCACCTGGCACAGGGTGTCGACGATCATCTGAATGCCGGCGTCGGAGCCCTGCCCCACATGCGCGCCGGGGTGGAAGTTGTAGTAGTTGCCGGGCAGTGCTTCCAGACGCTGCAAGTCCTCGGCCATTGCCTCCAAGGCAAACTCACGCGCCCGCTCTTTGGCCGAGCAGGGGTTATAGGTATACGGGGCATGAGCAACGAGCGGGCCAAAGTCGTTTTGCTCCATAAGCTCGCGCAGGGCCGCCACGTCATCCATGTCAAGATCTTTCGCCTTGCCGCCGCGCGGGTTGCGCGTAAAGAATGCAAAGGTATTGGCGCCAATGGATAGCGCCGTCTCCCCCATCGCCCGATAGCCCTTCGTCGTCGAAAGATGGCACCCAATCGTCAGCATCTCCAGCTCCCCCTCATCAGTTGCGGTGAAATAGTTCCTGTTTGGCCCCTATTCTGCCGCAAACAGGAACTATTCCACCGCAACTTATAAAAGGGGCATCAGAGATGCGGGCCACCAAGCACCACGGTCGCCAGCGTCATGATCCCCTACGCGTCAGCGCCAAGTCCTAGAGGGCTAGACGGATTGCATCGATAATGCGCGCGCAGCGCTGTGTGGCAGCAAGGGGCATGATGGGACTCTCGAGTTTCCCCGCCCGGATGAGCTGGGTCGCATGCTGGATTTCGCCGTAGAAATCATCGACCTCAAACGGGGCATTTATTTCGAGCATTCGTCCGTCGGAGTACTTCACATGGGCAAGCTCGGGGCGATGGAGGCGCTCGATTTCCAACGAGCCCCGCTCGCAGGCAATCGTTAAGCGGCTTTCATATGCTGCTCTGCCGTCGCACGCCATATGAATGGGTATGCCGCCGACGCTCATACGGATCTCATCGGCCCAATCCACGCGGCCGCCCGATACGTCACGCCAGCGAACTTCACGAGACGAAACATCGCACGCACCCGCAAGCAGATCCTCAAACCACCCGACCGCATAGCAGCCCATGTCATATAGACAGCCACCCTGCAACGGATCAAGCAGATAACTCGAAGGGGGCTCACCATAATCGAGTTTTTGCACGCTTTCGATCGAAACGATACGGCCGAGCTCGTCCGACGCAAGCAAGGCCTTCACGCGAGTACGCATCGGACAAAACCGATTCTTCATCGCCTCCATAAACAGCACTCCGCGCTCGCGAGAGGCGGAGGCAATCGAGAGAGCCTCTTCTTCATTCAAAACGGCCGGCTTTTCGCACAGTACGGCCTTTCCCGCGCGCAGCGCGCGACAGGCCCAACGCGTATGCATGCCATGCGGAAGAGCCAAGTAGATTGCGTCGACATCGGGGCCGGCAATCAGCGCATCATAAGCCGCATCACCGCTGTCGTCAGCCGTGGCATAACTGTGCGCGGCATCAATCGAAAACGCCCTGCAAAACTCCTCAACATGCGAAGGAGTGCGACCGGCGGCAGCCACAAGCCGTGCCCCGTCCACCTCCTTGAGCGACGATGCAAATCGATGCGAAATGCGCCCAGCGCCCAAAACGCCCCAACGAACCTCGCACAAATCATCGCATGAATCCCGATGACCCACGACAGCCCCCTTCAGTTGCGGTGGAATAGTTCCTGTTTGGCCCCTATTCTGCCGCAAACAGGAACTATTCCACCGCAAGTTATAAAAGGGGCATCAGGAGCGCGTTTTGCAAAAGGCTTTAAGCGCGGCCGTTACGGGGCCAGGCTGGAAACGTCGGCGCACATCGTCGAGACGCTCGGGAATATCGATGTGCTGCGGGCAGTGACGTGCGCATTTACCGCACTTGACACAATTGCTCACCAGCTTGGGCTCGTTCGTCCGCACCGCGCTCGCCGTAAAGTATTGAGACAGCCCCGTAAACCAACTATGTGCGTAGCTCGCGTTGTAGGCGCCAAAGCAACCGGGAATATTGATGCCCTTGGGGCACGGCATGCAGTAGCCGCATCCCGTGCAGGGCACGCGATTCGATTTTTCAAACTCTCCCAGCACACGCGCGATGGTATCGAGCTGCTCTGTCGTCATCGAATCCGGCAGCGCGCAATCCGCCAATGCCGCGTTCTCGTCCACCTGCGCGGTATCGGTCATGCCCGAAAGCAGCATCGTGACTTGAGGATGGTTCCACACCCACGAAAGGCCCCAAGCAGCCGGCGTCTTCAGGTACGGATCGCGTACGTCATCGAGCACGGCGCGGGCCCGCGGAGGCAGTTTGCCCGCCAGGCGTCCACCCAAAAGCGGTTCCATCACAAACACCGCGAGCCCGCGCTCGGCGGCTGCCATGAGTCCCGCCGTTCCCGCTTGGTATCGCTCTCCAGCGTAGTTGTACTGGATCTGGCAAAAGTCCCAGTCATACGCGTCAAGCATCGTGAGGAAGTCCGCCGCACTGCCGTGGTACGAAAAACCTATCTGGCGAATACGCCCCGCAGCCTTTTGGTGCGCAATCCAGTCCTCGATACCCAACGCTACCACGCGCTCCCACTGCGCGGGCGAGGTGATGTTGTGCATAAGGTAATAGTCGATATGGTCAGTCCGCAAACGGCGCAGCTGCTCGTCGAAGAACCGATCGAAATCCTCTGCGCACTTGCACGAAGCGTGCGGCAACTTAGTCGCCAGCAACACCCGGTCACGCAGCCCCAAGCGCTCAAGTGAGGCGCCCACGCACACCTCGTTACCGGGATAAAGATACGCGGTATCCAGATAATTAATCCCCTGCTCTACCGCACGGGAGATGATGGCATCGGCCGTCTTCGCATCGGGGTGTCCCGGCGCACCGGGAAACCTCATGCAGCCCAGACCCAGAGCGGATATTCGGTTACCACTTTTGGGGTCAACACGGTATTGCACGGCCCCTCCCTTCGCCATCAGCGCCCCGGCAAGGCGAAACACAATGGTCACGCAGCCGAAACATCGTGGAATCGCAATCGAGAATGTATCGTAACGTAGCAGAAATCGAGCCGTCACGACACCGCTTTAACATCAGCAAAAAGCCCGATGAAAGGAGGCGACCGTGACCACACGTGAGGACGCCTACCCCTACCCCGGCGAGCAGTACATCCTCTCGGTCGACCGCTATCAGATCGAGGTCATGGACCATCTGGACGAGCTTCCCGCCACAGGCGCCGTCATCTTCTGCACCTTCCCCAAGGTGCGCGATGGCGTTGGATATCCCGCACGCGTTTTCGCGGTCTGCCCCGCAGCGTAAGCTCCACGCGTCCATTCATTTAAAAATCGCCACCCTGCATGCACAAGGTGCGCTGGCGGCATACAATCCATCAGGCGCCCCTTACGCGGCCGCCTTTTATATGGGGAGATAATTCACATGCAGATCAACAAGGTCACCTTTATCGGCAAGGGCGGCGTCGGGCTACTCTACGGCAGTATGATCGCCCAGGCACTCGGCAACGACGCCGTCGAATACGTTATGGATGACGCCCGTTTTGAGCGTCACGCGGGCGATGCGCTCACCGTCAATGGCAAGCCCTGCGCGCTCAAGTCCGTCCGCGCCAGCGAGGCAACGCCCGCCGATCTGGTCATTCTCACGGTCAAGACGACTGGACTCAACCAAGCACTCAAGACTATGGAGCGCGTCGTGGGACCCAATACGCTCATCGCCTCGCTGTGTAACGGCATTACGAGCGAGCAGAAGATTGCCGAGCGCTTTGGCTGGGAGCATACCGTTCTTGGTATTTGCCAGGGCATGGACGCCGTGTTCCTCAACGGAGAGCTCACCTTTACCAATGCGGGCGAAATCCGCTTTGGCGCGGCGGCCGGCACCGAGCTCGCAACCGTCACCGCCATCGACGAGCTCTACACGCGCTGCGGCATCGCCCATACCGTCGAGAGCGACGTTGCGCACCGCATGTGGGCCAAACTCATGCTCAACGACGGCATCAACCAGACGTGCATGGCCTACGGCGGGACCTACGGAAGCGCCACGGAGCCGGGCTCCGAGCAGCGTCGCTGCTTTGTTTCTGCCATGCGCGAAACGCTTGCGGTCGCCAACGCCGAGGGCATTGAGCTGACCGAGGCAGACCTGACGCAGATGGTGCACCTCATCGAGGGAATCGACCCCACCGGTATGCCCTCGATGGCGCAGGACCGCGTCGCGCGGCGCAAAACCGAGGTAGATGAGTTCGCGGGCACCATCTGCCGCCTCGCAGCCAAACACGATATCCAAGCGCCGCAAAACGAATGGCTCTATCAGCGCATCCGCGATATCGAGAAAAGCTGGTAGCGCCCGGCTCACCACGTCAACAGGCTCAACAGCAAAGCCGCCACAAGGAGCACTCCCCTTACGGCGGCTTTCACCTTCATCTATAACCAGTAGTCGATGTCCCGACGGTTAGAGCTGCGACTCCGACGCCTGGTCCTCATCGTCGCGACAAAGGACTACACCCGCACTTCCCAGCAGTGCGGCCGCGACCAACGCACTGACCACGATAGAGGCAGCCCCACAAGACCCCTGCATGCCCGCAACGAGCGCGGCCGTAGGACCAAGGCAGCCAAGCACCAATGCGACGGCGGCAATGGCAATATCTCGAGCGTTCACAAGACCACTTCCTCCACGAGAAAGACCTTATTTCTCATGAACTAGTGTGCCCCGTGCCCATATGCGCGGCGTACTGCCACGGTAAGCGCTCTGTTAGCTCAAACGCATACATAGAACGGGCGTCCTTACGTTGCCCTAAAGCTCGGTAAAGACGCCCGTCCGCCAAATATCCGTGATGCAGAAAAATTACCAGCCAGTGTAGTAGTCGGTGGTTCCGGCTGCGCAGCCGGAGTCATAGACCTTGCACTCGCCCTTGGATCCGGTAAACGTGGAGCCCTGAGCCTTATCGCCCGCGGCCACGACGTAGTAACCATCGGAATCGCGCCAAAAGCCCTCGGAATCCTGGGTCCACTCGCCCGTGCGGTGGTGATACAACACGTTGCTGCTGTAATAAGTCTCACGACGACCGTTATAGTTATTGACGCCGCTCGAGCGCGTCAGGCCGGAGCCGTTCGCGTAATATACAGCAGACGCGTAAGACGAACCGGAGCCGGCGTTGTAATGCGAAGTCTGAACGGCCTCAGCGGCCTCGGCTTCGGCTGCGGCAGCCTCGAGCGCCTCGCGCTTGGCATCCTCGAGCGTGGAGCGAAGCTCGTCGAGCTCGGTCGACTTGGCGTCGACCTCCCCCATCGTCAACAGGCTACTCGCGCCGTCGATGCAGCCCTGCAACACAGCGCGCTCGTCATCGGTAGCATAGTCGCCATACATATTCATAATGATCTGCGCGCGCATCTCCAGGGAATCGCGCTTTGCCGCCATCGAGGCGTTCCACTCCTGCATAGAGCCATAACCGTCGCCGCGGTAGTCGACGGGCTGCACCAACGTGGTCTCGGAGGGCGTGGACCCAACCGCGTCGGACAGCGTCGCCGCGTGGGCCTCGGTTACGCCGGCACCCACCAAAAGCGCCACGGCCAGCGTGGCAGAAAGGGCGGCGGCCTTCGGTTTTCGTGAATCGATCCTCATGTAGCTGGAAACCTCCGTAGTGAGTTTTTGCTGCGTTTGAGCTGCGTGTGATTCGATCGCGCTGCATAGTACCCTGAGCAATTCGCGACCTGCGGTTTTTCTCAAAAGGCGCACGTCATTTGCGTAAAACTCACATTCACTTAACAGGAGTTTTCCATATCTAGATTGGATATTCGACGCTAAAAAGCCTGTTTTCCAGACATTTCTATGCAAAAAAGGCGCCTGCGCAAACATTGTTCGCGCAGGCGCCTTGAGCAGGCATTTAATGCAGTTATACCTATCGAGTCGCAAGGGGTCCTTGCACAAGTCGCCTTACTCGTCCAGCGCGGCGAAGGCCTGCTTCAGATCCCAAATGATATCCTCGGCGTTCTCGGTACCGATGGAAAGACGGATCGTGGAGGGCGTAATGTTCTGCTCGGCGAGCTCCTCGGCAGAGAGCTGGGAGTGCGTGGTAGTAGCCGGGTGCACGACGAGCGACTTGACGTCGGCCACGTTGGCGAGCAGCGAGAACACCTGCAGATGATCGATGAACTTCCAAGCTGCCTCCTGGCCACCCTTAATCTCAAAGGTAAAGATCGAGGCACCGCCGTTGGGGAAGTACTTCTGATAGAGCTCGTGATCGGGGTGCTCAGGCAGGCTCGGGTGGTTCACCTTGGCGACGTGGCTGTCACCAGCCAGGAACTCAACGACCTTCTTGGTGTTCTCGACATGACGGTCAACGCGCAGCGACAGGGTCTCGGTGCCCTGGAGCAAGACCCAGGCGTTGAACGGGCTGATGCAGGCGCCCTCGTCACGCAGCAGGATAGCGCGGACATAGGTCGCGAAGGCGGCGGGACCGGCAGCCTCGGCAAACGAAACACCGTGGTAGGAGGGGTTGGGCTCAGCGATCTGGGCGTACTTTCCGCTCGCCTTCCAATCGAAGTTACCGCCGTCGACGATCACACCGCCCAGCGAGGTACCGTGGCCGCCGATGAACTTGGTTGCGGAGTGGACGACGATGTTGGCACCATGCTCCAGCGGACGGAACAGATACGGGGTGCCGAAGGTGTTGTCGACGACAACCGGCAGACCGTGCTTCTTGGCGATCTCGGAGATGGCGTCGATGTTGGGGATGTCGGAGTTGGGGTTGCCGAGCGTCTCGAGATAGATGACCGTGGTGTTGTCCTTGATGGCACCCTCGACCTCGTCCAGGTTGTGGGCGTCGACAAACGTGGTCTCGACGCCAAACTGGGAGAGCGTATGCTCCAGCAGGTTGTAGGAGCCACCGTAGATGGTCTTCTGAGCCACCACGTGGTCACCGGCCTGGGCAAGAGCCTGCAGGGCATAGGTGATGGCAGCAGCACCGGAGGCGACGGCAAGACCTGCCACGCCACCCTCGAGGGCGGCGATACGGTCCTCGAAGACGCCCTGGGTGGAGTTGGTCAGACGGCCGTAGATGTTACCGGCGTCGGCAAGGCCAAAGCGGTCGGCGGCGTGCTGGGAGTTGCGGAACACATAGCTCGTGGTCTGATAGATAGGCACGGCACGGGCATCGGATGCGGGATCGGCGCTCTCCTGGCCAACGTGCAGCTGAAGGGTATCGAAACCAAAGGTGTGCTCGGGGTTGTTGATGAACTGGCTCATGATGATCTCCTTGATCGAACGAAAGTAAATAAATAAGAGAGAAGTAAGTCGCTGTCTCCTGATCACGCCGACGGGCGCAAACAGGAGCCCGGCATTCGTCTTGGTAAGCAATTCATATGCGGGCCTCCTTTCACATCCCGTTTCCGTGGTCGGCTTAATTACCTACCGCCTTTGTGTGTTTTGAATAGTACGAGCATTGTTTCGCTCGGTCAATCACTTAAAAGCGCTAACCTGTTATCGGTTTTATAGATAGCAATCGCAAGGACGGAGCCGATGACCCTTCAGCAACTTCGTTTTCTGATCGCCGTGGCAGAGTCCGGCTCAATCAACGCCGCAGCTCAGCGCCTCTATACCGCTCAGTCCAACATCTCAAACGCCGTCAAAAGCCTAGAGCAGGAACTCCACTTGGAAATCTTTACGCGCTCCAGCCGCGGCGTCACGCTCACCAACGACGGTACCGAGCTTTTGGGTTATGCGCGCCAGGTTGTAGAGCAGGCCGACATGCTCAAGGCACGCTACGAGGACGGCGGCACCCCGCAAGCCCGCCTTGCCATCTCGGCCCAGCACTACGCCTTTTCGGTCGAGGCCTTCGTCAACGTGGTCGAGCGCTGCCGCGACAGCAAGTTCGATTTCATCATGCGCGAGGCCACCACGTCGCAGATCATCGATGACGTCCGCGCGTTTCGCAGCGACATCGGCATCCTCTACCTTGACGACTTTAACGCTCGCGTCTTGCAGAAAGCCTTTACCGACGCGCGCGCAAGCTTCCACCCCCTCTTTGACGCGAAGGTCCACGTATTCGTAAGTGAGCGCCACCCGCTTGCCCGCCGCCCACAGCTGTCCCTTGCCGACCTCACGCCCTACACCCGCTACAGCTTTGAGCAGGGCACCTCGAACTCCTTCTATTACGCCGAGGAGCCGTTTAGCTACATTCCCTGCGACCGCAACATCCGCGTGTCCGACCGCGGCACGCTCACCAACCTGCTCATCACCTCGAACGGCTACACCCTGTCGACCGGTGTCCTCTCCAACGAAATGCAATGGGGCATGGCATCGATTCCGCTGGCAGACGCCCCAACGATGCACGTAGGCTATATCATGCACGACGAGCGCAAGCCCTCTCCCCTGCTGCAGCAATACCTCGACGAGCTCGACCGCATCATCCGCGAAAGCCAGCCCTCGGTCAACGAGGCAAAAGCGATGGAACACTAGCCCGCAACGAACGCGGCGCTACAATGGACACCCACAAGAGAAGCACCCAGCGAAAGGAACCATGTGAAGGTCATCATCTATACCGACGGCTCGGCCCGATCAAACCCGGGACGCGGTGGCTACGGCGCCGTGCTCAAATACACCAACCCCGCCGGCAAGACCTTCACCTCCGAGCTTTCGCGCGGCTACGCCAAGACGACCAACAACCGCATGGAGCTCATGGCGGTCATCGTGGCGCTCGAGGCGCTCAACCGCCCCTGCGAGGTCGAAGTCCATTCCGACTCGCAATACGTCGTCAACGCCTTCAACAAGCACTGGATCGACGGCTGGAAAAAGCGCGGTTGGAAGACCGCCAACAAGCAGCCCGTCAAGAACCGCGACCTGTGGGAGCGTCTGCTCACCGCAAAGAGCAAGCATAAGGTTGAGTTTATCTGGGTTAAGGGCCACGCCGGCCACGAGCTCAACGAGCGCTGCGATGAGCTCGCCACCACGGCGGCCGACGGTGCCAACCTCGATATCGACACCGGCTTTAACGAGAACGACCTCTAGCGGCGTTTTCGCGCGTTTCCCATGTCCCCACGCGCTACACTCATTCGTGTAGACCAAACAACGTAAGGGGACCGTATGCTGCGCATCGCGACCATCGGCACATCCATGATCACCGACGACTTTATCCATGTCGTCAACGCCAACGACCAAGCCACGTTTGTGGGCACGCTCTCGCGCGATGCCGATCGCGGCGCCGCCTTTACCGCCGAGCGCGGTGGCGAGCGAAACTTTACCTCGCTCGACGAGCTCGCGGCGGCTGCCGACGTCGATGCCGTCTATATCGGCAGCCCCAACGTGCTTCACTACGAGCAGGCCCTTGCCTGCATCGCCGGCGGCAAGCACGTCATCGTCGAGAAGCCCTTCTGCGCCACCGAGGCGCAGGCGCTGGAAGTCTTCCGCGCTGCCGAGGCAGCAGGTGTCGTGGCCCTCGAGGCCATGCGTCCCCTCCACGATCCCGCCTTCCACGCCATCGAGGACGCTCTGGGCGAGATTGCCCCCATCCGCCGCGCCTCATTGCGCTTTGGCAAATATTCCTCGCGCTACAACGAGATTCTCGCGGGACGCGCCACCAATATCTTCGACTGCAATATGGCATCGGGTTCCCTCATGGATATTGGCGTCTACACCGTCGAGCCCATGGTCGAGATTTTCGGCATGCCCTCCGGCCTTACGAGCATGACTACTCTGCTCGACCCCACCACGCAACAGCTCACGCACGGCCCCATCGACGGCTGCGGTTCCATCCTCGCCAGCTACGGCGGTGGCCGCATCTCCGTCGAGCTCGCGCACTCAAAAATTACGAACGACCTGCTGCCCTCGCAGATCGAAGGCGAGCGTGGCACTATCCAGATCGACCATCTGTCCACGCCCCGCAACGTCCGCATCGACTATCGCGGCGACGTCGTACGCGGCTCGGCGACCGAGGCACCGCGCGAACAGAGCGACAACGGCCGCGTGCTCGACCTGCCCAAATCGAGCAACACCATGGAATACGAACTCGCGGACTTTATCACCGCCATCGGCGGCATCGATAACGTCAAGGAAGAGATTTGGGAGACCCCGGCGGGACGTCACGAGCTTGGCCACTACCGCGATGTCACGCTCGTCTCACTGCGCATCATGGATGCCGTGCGTCAGCAGGCGGGTATCGCCTTCCCCGCTGACTCTAACAAGCAGGCATAGCGATGGGTTTTTTCGACAAGCTTTTCTCGGGCGTCACCGGCGGCAGCCGCGAACCCCAAAAGCCCTCTGGCGTCGAGCTTGAGCTGCGCCGTAGGCTCACCGTGCTCGCAAGCGACGAGGCCACTCAAGACGCCCCGCAGCGCTATTTCCTGCGGTGGGAGGGACAGGTCCAGGGCGTCGGTTTCCGCTTCACCAACACCAACCTCGCACAGGCGCGCTCCCTCACCGGCTGGGTGCGCAATATGGAAGACGGCTCGGTTGAGATGGAGCTACAGGGCACGCCGGCAAACATCGTGTCTCAGCTCGAGGCGCTTCATGCCTCCTACGAGCGCATGGGAACGCGTTTTCGCCTCGCAGACGCCCAGACCCGAGCCCCACTTGCCAATGAAGACGGTTTCATTCCTCGTTATTAGTACTGTGTGCTAAATACGGTATCATTAACCTACGACCGTTGATAGAAAAGAGGCGAGGCGCATGGCGGTGCAAAGAAGGAATACCAGGCAGCGAAAGCTGGTTCTTGACGCTGTGCGCCAAAGCTATAACCATCCCACCGCCGACGAAATCTACAACGCCGTACGCGAACAGGATGACAAGATCAGCCGCGGTACGGTCTACCGCAATCTCAATCTCTTGGCCGACGCCGGCGAGATCCTCTCCATCAAGACGCCGGGCGGCAGCCGCTTCGATCGCACCATCGAGCCGCACGCACATATCATCTGCACCTCGTGCAGCCGCGTCATCGACGTACCGCTCCCCTTCGATGCCCAGCTCGACGCCAAGGCGTCCGAGCAAATCGGCTGGCACGTCACGTCGCACTACACCATCTTCGAGGGTCTCTGCCCCGACTGCCGGTAGCTCTTAGTGGCATGCCCGCAAATCTACTTGCCCATCCGCTACAGCAAAAAGTAGATTTCTAGGTATGTCCCGAAAACCTACTCGGCGAGCAGACGACGTAGCTCTTCTTCGACCGTGCGCACGTAGCGGACACGGTCGTTAATACCGCGCATGCTGGGATTGCAGCTCTCCATCAGATAGGGATGGCCCACGACGTTGAGCATGTCGCGATCGTTCTCATTGTCGCCAAACGCCATCATCTCATCGGGCGAAATCCCCAGGGCACGACCGTAATCGGCAAGCGCGGAGCCCTTGCCCGAACCGAAACCGATAAAGTCCGTCCATTCGGTTCCCGACGTCATCACGTCGACACGGTCGCTAAAGAGGCGCTCGAAATACTCCAGGGCCGCCGGCTGATCCACCTCGGGCGTCTGGAAGGCAATCTTAATGACGTCCTCGTCGATGTCCTCGGGACGGTCGACCACCGCCACATCGCAGTGGACCTCATAGCGCAAATGGTCGACGAACGCATCGTTGCCGCTCATGGTGTAGAGGTGTCCCTCGCACGAAAGTGTCACGTCGGCATGGGGATACGCAACCACGGCATTCGCGATATCCATAGCAAGGCTACGCTCCATGGAACGCTTGACGACGGCACGCCCCTCGCTCATCACCAGGGCTCCGTTTTCGCATACATAGGCGAGCTCATCGGCCACCGGGGCAAACAGGTAGCGCAAGCTTGCATATTGACGGCCACTCGCCGGCATAAACACGATACCGCGACGATGCAGCTCATCGATAAGTTCAAAGGCCTCGGAACGCGGCTCGCGCTCCCCCGGATGCAGCAACGTGCCGTCCAAATCGCATGCAATCAGCTTGATTCCCTCAAGACCCATATGCTTCCCCCAAAGCCTCCTATCAGCAGCAAGACGGACCTTGATTGGTCGCCCCTCAAAGCCCGTCTTGCGCATATGCGCGCTTAGCCGCGCGCCTTCTTTACGATCGTAAAGTCGGGAGCCATACTCACGACGACATCCGCCGCGCTCGATGCAAAGCGTCGGCTGGCATCGAGCTCGCGTGTGACCACCGAGAGCCGAACACCCTCGACACCCCGGAGTATGCGGCCCAAAACAGGCTGCACCGGCGTATACATGCGCACGGCATGCTCGTCCGAGTCGCCTCGGAAGAGCGGCGCATGCATGTTGCCGATCTCCCAGCACGCATGCGCGAGTGCAATCGGATCCATGCGGTCGACTTCGACCAAATAAACCTCGGCGCTGCGCAGGCGCACGACAACCGCCACGGGCACCACGCCCGAACGGTCAATGGCGAGCACGTCGCCATCGGCAAGACGACCGCCGTCGGCAGTATCCAGCCGAACACCGATCGTGCGCCCCAGCTCCGTTACGCCCGCAAATGTGCGGGCATCGGCCTGGTCCCAATCGAGCAATAGCTCGTCAACTTCAAAGACGCCGCCCAACTTCCGGCGAAGCAGGAGTTCATAGGACGGATCGTTGAGATTTCCCAAGCATGTCGTCGAAACCAAGCGTTCAGGCATACTCTAACCCTCGACCTCGACGAGCTCGATATCAAAGTTGAGGTCCTTGCCGGCCAACTCGTGGTTGGCGTCGAGCGTCACGGCCTCGGGCGTTACGTCGATGACCACGGCGGGGACGGGCATGCCACTCGGCGTGGACAGGAAGAGCTTCATGCCCTTCTCGATCTGCTCGATGTTGGGAACCTGTTCGGCCGGGAAGGTAATAACCATCTCGGGATCGTGCTCGCCGTAGGCATCGGCAGCAGGAATGTGCACGGTCTTCTTCTCGCCCACCTGCATGTCGACCACGGCGGCGTCGAAGCCCTTGATCATCTGACCGGCGCCGCAGGTGAACTCCAGCGGCTCGCCGCGATCGTAGGAGCTATCGAACTGCGTGCCGTCGTCGAGCGTGCCGCGATAATGGGTCTTGACCTTCTTGCCCTGGTTGGACATGGTAACCTCCGTGATAAGGGCGGCGCACAACGCAGGCCGCCATGAACATATGGCGCTAACTATACCCTAGTCATACAATTCAAGGACAGTTTGCAAAGAAACGCTGCATCCGGAGGAACCATGGCATATCCCGTATTTGACCTACATTGCGACACCGCCGACCGAATCGGCTGGGCCACGCTCGATCTCGACCTGCGCTTTACCGCCGGCACCGACGGTTATTTCCCCGGCGACGAAACGCATCCGCAAGATTTCGACCTCATCGAGGGCAACGCCTGCGCCATCTCGCTCGCAAAGATCGGCAACACGCCGTGGGCACAGTGCTTCGCCACGTTTGTCCCCGACGAGATTCCCACCGCCCACGCCGCGCGCTTCCAGGCGCAAATCATGGCGCATATGAGCGGCCAGGCAATGCTCAACCACGACCGCATGGTCAACGTACGCAGCGCCGCAGACATTCGCCCCGCGCTCAAGGACGGTAAGGTCGCTTGCATCCACACCATCGAAAACGCCACGTTCTTTGCCGAGGACCCCGCGCTGATCGAGGTACTCAAGAGCCTAGGCGTACTCATGTCATCACTCAGCTGGAACGCGCAGGGACCGCTCGCGAGCGGGCACGATACCCACGCCGGCCTCACCGCCGCCGGCATCGAGGCACTTACGCAGATGGAGCACGTCGGCATGGTACTCGACGTCTCCCACCTCAACGATGAGTGCTTTGACGAGGTTGTCGCCCACGCCACGCGCCCCTTCGTCGCCAGCCACTCCAACTCCCGTGCGGTTTGCGGCGTCAAACGCAACCTTACCGACGACCAGTTCCGCACCATTCGCGACATGGGTGGCATCGTCGGCCTCAACTACTGCAGCGAGTTCCTATCCAACGACGTAACCGACAAGACCGCCGCAGACGTCACCTTCGACCAGCTAGCGGCACATATCGAGCACTGGCTCGACCTGGGCGGCGAGGACGTCATCGCGCTCGGCGGCGACTGGGACGGCGCCACGGTGCCTGCTTTCCTCTCCGATGCCAGCAAGATGCCCGAGTTCCAGAACATGCTTTCCAAGCATTTTGGCAAGACCGTGATGCAGAAGCTCTGCAGTGACAACGCGCTTGCCTTCTTTGAGCGTTATTAATTTCACATCCCTTGAGCGGGCCGGCATGCCGAACGGTCGACATGCCGGCCCGTCCCCAATCTGAAGGACCGCTTTTGACGCAGCAATTTACGTTTTTCCTACCCCGACCGGATGGCACGTCCTTGCCCGTCGTCGTTACCAAAAAGCGCGTCAAGAACTTCAACCTACGCGTCACATCGAGCGGTGAGGTCCACGCCAGCGCACCGATCGGCGCCAGCCGTGAGCGTATCGAAGCATTTGTGAAGCGCAACAGCGCCTGGATTATCAGCCGACTTGCCCAGCGCGAGCAACGTCAGGCGACGGCGAGAGAGCCGCTCAGCCCCTCGTCCATCATTGCGCTTTGGGGCAAACCCATCACGGTACAAGATGCGCTCGATCACAACTTTACATCACCCGCACCGCGGCCCAAGCAGGCCACCTTCGCAAGTTTTATGGGTACCGACGAATCGGACGAAGGCCCACAGGCCAAGCGGCGCGCAATCCTCGACGGCCTAACGTCCGACGAGCTCCAGACACGCATCGACCAACTCTATGCATCCGAGGTCACCGCAGCGCTACGCGATATGGTGCGCGCATACGAAATCGCAATGGGCGTCACCGTGGCCCGCGTTTCCGTACGTAGTATGAAAACGCGTTGGGGCTCATGCACGCCCAAATCCGGTGCCGTTCGCATCGCACGAGAACTTGCCGCCTACCCCGTCGAATGCCTCGACATGGTTGTCGCCCACGAGCTCGTCCACTTGCTCGAGCCAAGCCACAATCAGCGGTTTCACGCCCTGCTCGACACGTACTGCCCCAACAATAGAGCTCTGTCGCAGCGGCTCAAGCAGCCACCCATAGAGACGTATTAGAACCGGTTAGCGCACGCGCTCAATCTCGACACCGCAACTTGCCAGGGGCAGGCCAACAGGAGCCCACGGCTTATCGAGCTTTATGCGCACACCAAGCAGCGAGGGATAGCGGCGCAGCAGCATCTGGGCTGTCCCCTCGGCTGCCGCCTCGATGAGTTTAAACGTATGCTCGCGCAGATAGCCATCGACATCGTGGCACACCGAGCCATAGTCAATCGAGGCGTCCAGGTTATCGTGCTCCCCCGCCGCGCGCAGGTCGGCATAGAGCACCAGAGAAACGATGAACTTCTGACCCAGCGCGTTCTCCTCGGGATACACGCCATGGTTGGCAAAAACCTCAAGGCCGTCAATGACAATACGATCGGCATGGCGCAAATCGTCATAGCTCACGTGAGGCACCGCCGTCGCAGTAGAAATTTCACCCCTACCACGACGGGCGAGCTCAGCACCCTCAGTCTTGGTTGCATTCTCGGGCAGTTTCTTGTTACTCATCGCGATCGTCTCCTTCGTTTAGAACCCCGACCGCGCAAACTAACTACACGCGAATCGACAGGTTCTTTTTATCATCGCTCCAGTTGCAAGCATTGCGCGCGGGACATGCAAAGCAGGCGCGCGACGCTTTGTCGGCTGCATAGAGCAGACGCTCAAGCGGTTGGCTGTTCACGCGCAGCTTTCGATGGCCCAGAATGGCCGTCTTAATTGCTGCGGCATCGGCCGGCTCAAACGCCACGCCATCGGGCATGCCGGCGAGTATTGCATCAGCGACGCGCTCGCTTGCAACATCATGGGATATACCCGATTCATACTGTTCATCTTTGCCGATATCGTGAAGAAGTGCCGTGGCATAGATGACCTCGCGGTCAAATTTGAGCTCTTCCTCGAGATTCTTGATCCACATAATACGGGCGACATCCAGCAGATGGTCGATACCGTGGCGGCAAAAGATGCGCCCCGATTCCAACTGCGCAATGTTTCCCAGATGCCGCCGGAACAGTCCGTTGGCACAGATGTAATCAATGCGAGGCATGACGCCAAAAGGCGCCAGGCCCGAAGCCATAAAACCGCGACGCGACGTCCCCTCATCGGTCTTCGATGTAAAGTCGTTGACGACCCTCATGCTAACGACCCAGCATCCTAAAGAACCGCTCCTCGAGCGCGGGATCGGTCTCAAAGACGCCGCGACGAGCGAGCGTCACGGTCTTGGTGCCGGGCTTTTGCACGCCGCGCATGGTCATGCACATGTGCTCGGCTTCCATCAGCACAATCGCCCCTTGGGGAGCAAGATATTCCATGAGGGCATCGGCAACCTGCGCACACAGCTGCTCCTGCAGCTGCAGACGACGGGCATAGACCTCAACCGTGCGGGCAAGCTTAGACAGACCTGCCACGCGACCGTTAGGGATATAGCCGATCGCAGCCTTACCATAAAACGGCAGCAGATGATGCTCGCACAGCGAGTAGAACGTAATGTCGCGCTCGATAACCAAATCGTTCGAAGCGACGGCAAAAGTTTTGGACAGGTGCTCCTCGGCACTCTGGTCCATACCGCCGGCAATCTCGCCATACATACGGGCGACGCGTGCCGGCGTCTCCAGCAGGCCCTCACGAGTTGGGTCCTCGCCTATGCCCTCAAGCAACAGCTTTATGGCGGTCTCAACTTTTTCCTGATCGACCATCTAGGCCTCACTCTTCCGATTTTGCGTTCGCGCTATGGTACCACGCCCTCCGGCATCGGCCACAAGCTACATAGTATGGGTCGAATAGACCGGATCGTCCCGCCAAAGCTCCACAGCGTCGCAAAGCGAAACGCCCTCGCGCGCGGCACGAGTGCGCGTGGCGTTCATGTCGATCACCCGCTGATTACTCGAACCCCTAAAACGCAAGGAGATATCGTACAGGTCTTGAACGAACGGGCCGTCCACCAACATATCGAGGCAGGCAAGGATACGGTCCGTCACCTCGGTATGATGACGGCCGCCCGGCATAAGTTCCTCGAGCACGTCGCCGGTAAAGCACCAAATGGTCTTCCCCGACTCCACAGGATAGGCCGCACGCACGCGTTCGATAAAGTCAACGAGACCCGCCTGATTCTCGGGTTCCATGGGCTCGCCACCCAGAATCGTCAGGCCATCAATAAAGGGATGGTCAAGACTGTCGATAATCTTGTCCTCGACGGCACGGTCGAACGGTTCACCCGCGGCAAAGTCCCACGCGACGGAGTTAAAGCAATTCTTGCACCCACGACGGCACCCACTCACAAACAGAGAAGTACGAACACCTTCCCCATCAGCAATGTCGAAATACTTAATGTTCGCGTAGTTCATAGGTAACTCTCCCGGGAGGCCGGGGCATATCATCCCGTCCTCAAACATTCTCGGCCTGCGGCCTGCGAAACTGCGGGCGGGACGATATGCCCCGGCCTCATGCAAAGGGTAACTCAATGAACGAAGCGAACATCGAGTATAGGGTTCGAGGTCCAATAAAAACTTTGTTGCAGCCCAACCGTCATCGCAAGCAAAACGTTGTTGCAAGTCAACTCATTTCCGCTAAGAACTTCGAGAAGTGAGCAGACCGCATGCTGCATCTCAACTACGTCAACTTGGCTGAACCGAGAGGGCCGCTTGGGCTTTTGCTCGATATGAGTTCCGCACGCAAAGAAGGCCACTTAATGTGGCCTTCGTCTTGCGCAGGACTGTCCGAAATAGCGAGCAAATGCCCAAGCGGCCCTCTCGGTTCAGCCCCGGAGCGGTATTAGAGATGCAGCACGCGGTCGCGGATCTCCTCGGTTCGACCCTGGTTCCAGAATTGAGTACCGATGTAGCCGCACGTACGACGGGCGACATTCATCTTCTCCTGATCGCGGTTGCCGCAGTTGGGGCACTCCCACACCAGCTTGCCATCGTCCTCGACAATCTTGATCTCACCGTCGTAGCCGCACACCTGGCAGTAGTCGCTCTTGGTGTTGAGCTCGGCGTACATGATGTTGTCGTAGATGTACTGCATCACGCGAATGACAGCCTTGAGGTTGTCCTGCATGTTGGGAACCTCGACGTAGGAGATGGCACCGCCCGGCGAAAGCTGCTGGAACATACCCTCGAACTTGAGCTTGTCGAATGCGTCGATCTCCTCGGACACATGGACGTGATAGCTGTTGGTAATGTAGCCCTTGTCCGTCACGCCCGGGATAATGCCAAAACGGCGCTGCAGGCACTTGGCAAACTTGTAGGTCGTCGACTCAAGCGGGGTGCCGTACAGCGAGAAGTCGATATCGCTTTCGGCCTTCCACTCGGCGCACTTGTCGTTCATGTGCTGCATGACGGCCATGGCAAACGGCGTGCCCTCCTTCTCGGTGTGGCTGTGACCCGTCATGTACTTAACGCACTCATACAGGCCGGCATAGCCCAGGCTGATCGTAGAGTATCCGCCCACGAGCAGCTTGTCGATCGTCTCGCCCTTCTTCAGACGCGCCAGGGCGCCGTATTGCCAAAGAATCGGCGCGGCGTCAGAAAGTGTACCCATCAGGCGCTCATGACGGCACAGCAGGGCACGGTGGCACAGCTCAAGGCGCTCATCGAAGATCTTCCAGAACTTGTCCATATCCTGGTGCGAGCTCAGTGCGACATCAGGCAGGTTGATGGTCACAACGCCCTGGTTAAAGCGACCATAGTACTTGGGCTTGTTCGGGTCGTAGTTCAGCGCGTTGGCAACGTTGTTAAAACCGTTGCCCGAACGGTCGGGCGTCAGGAAACTGCGGCAACCCATGCAGGTGTAGCAATCGCCGTTGCCGGCGGTCTCGCCCTTAGACAGCTTGAGCTCGCGCATCTTCTTCTCGGAGATGTAATCGGGCACCATGCGCTTGGCGGTGCACTTGGCAGCCAGCTGGGTCAGGTAGAAGTACGGGGAATCCTCGTGAACGTTATCGTCCTCGAGTACATAGATAAGCTTGGGGAATGCCGGGGTAATCCACACGCCGGCCTCGTTCTTAACGCCCTCGTAGCGCTGGCGAAGCGTCTCCTCCACGATCATGGCAAGGTCGTGCTTCTCCTGAGGCGTACGGGCCTCGTTAAGATACATAAAGACCGTCACGAACGGCGCCTGGCCATTGGTGGTCATAAGGGTCACGACCTGATACTGAATCGTCTGGACGCCGCGACGGATCTCGTCACGCAGGCGATCCTCAACGACCTCGCGAACCTTTTCGGGAGATGCGGAAACGCCGAGCTCCTCGAGCTCGCGGGCGACCTCGCCACGAATCTTTTGACGGCTCACCTCAACAAAGGGGGCAAGATGGGTCAGCGAGATGGACTGGCCGCCGTACTGGGAGGAAGCAACCTGGGCGATAATCTGCGTCGCAATATTGCAGGCGGTCGAGAAGCTGTGCGGCTTCTCAATCAGCGTGCCCGAGATAACGGTGCCATTCTGGAGCATATCCTCCAGGTTCACCAGGTCACAGTTATGCATGTGCTGGGCGAAGTAGTCCGAATCGTGGAAGTGAATCAGGCCCTCGTTGTGGGCATCCACGATCTCCTGGGGCAGCAGCACGCGCTGCGTCAGGTCCTTGGAAATCTCGCCGGCCATGTAGTCGCGCTGAACGGAGTTGACAGTCGGGTTCTTGTTGGAGTTCTCCTGCTTGACCTCTTCGTTATTGCACTCAATCAGCGACAGAATCTTGTCATCGGTCGTGTTCTTTTGGCGCTTCAGGCTCTGAACATAGCGGTAGATGATGTAGTGGCGAGCGACCTCGTAGCAGTCGAGACGCATAATCTCGTCCTCGACCAGATCCTGGATCTCCTCGACCGATACGGTGTGGCCGGCCTTCTCACATGCCTCGGCGACGTTTTGTGCCGCATAGATCACCTGGCGGTCGGTAAGGCGAGAGCCTTCCTCGACCTCCAAGTTTGCGGCGCGGATCGCATTGACGATCTTATCGATGTCAAAGGTAACCTCGGTGCCGCTGCGCTTGATGATCTTCATCCTCTTGCCTCTTTCGCATCGTAGCCTCATTGCGCTTCAGGGCCAAACGATGCCCGGCAGGGCTTGCCCCTGTCTTGCGGCGCCGTCGCGCAATCTGTGTTCTCGATAACCATAGGCCCTCATGCGGACAATCCTCGCAGCCATTCAAGGGGCCCAAAGATCTATCCAAATGGGGCGAATAAGGTTCTCGTTCTCTGTCCGCCATCTATCATACGACAAAGAGGCATCTATATCCTGTATTCTTTTTTTAGATCAAACACAACATATAGTGTTTCAGCAGGTCAAAGCAATTGGTCAATTTGCAGACGCATTATAAATGAAAGCCTCTTGGCAGACTGCTAAAACGTTATCAACCCAACTACCTGCACAGCAGTTTTGAAACCCCCTCAACCGTGCCGCCGCCAAATAGCACCAAAACCAAGCCGCTCACGCCAAAAGAATCCAAAAGATTATGCTTGACCAACATGTTGCGGTCATGATGGGCCAGGACACATGCAATCTGCCGGCACCCCTACGGGATGCGAAGACCATCGCGTAGGGACCTTGGATCAATATTTGATGACTTATTTGGCGGCGCGCTTGGTGGCAAAAAACAAAACAGCCCAGAGGACATAGCCTCTGAGCTGCGAACATTTGGTGGGCGTTAGAAGATTTGAACTTCTGACCTCTTCCGTGTCAGGGAAGCGCTCTCCCCCTGAGCTAAACGCCCAAATGGAGCGGACAACGGGGCTCGAACCCGCGACCCCAACCTTGGCAAGGTTGTGCTCTACCAACTGAGCCATGTCCGCTTACGAGGATTAATCTTACGTGATGCCCGCATCCTATGCAAGAACTTTTTTTGAAAAGTTTTGCGACGCCCTCGCGAACCTCGCGAAGACATCAGCCACCACGGAAGGCGCAGGCAAACGCAAACTCGCCGCAAGAGGCCCTTACATCTCACCGAGCATGATCCAGGCAGAGCTGTCCTGCGCGAGTCTGCCGTCTGCAAGCGCTGATGAGGTGAGCAGGACCCTGCCCGCCGGCAGCTCCACGGGTGCTGCACCGAAGTTCGTCACGCACGCCCAGCCGTTATCGCGGCGATAGGCGATGACGCCGCCCTCAGCGCCCTCGGCACCATCCGCAAGACCGGTGCGCCCGTCAAGATCGAGCCACGCAAGATCGTTGGCGCACCCGCGCAGCTTGCGCCGCAGCCAGAGGGCGTCACGATAGAGCGCAAGCATCGATGTCGGGTCCGTTTCTTCCCTATCGGCAGCATAATCGGAAAACCATGCAGGCTGCGGCAGATGGGGCGCCGCATCAGCGTCCGCCGGCGAAAACCCAAACGATCCGCCCTGCGCGGGATCGTCCGCCGCTACCCACGGCAGGGGCACACGACAGCCGTCGCGCCCCTTCTCGCGCTTCGGTCCGCGCGTATTGGTTGCACTGGGATCTTCGAGTGCAGTCCACGGGATATCAGCCACCTCAAAAAGACCGAGCTCCTCACCCTGATACACGTATGCCGAGCCCGGAAGCGCCAGTTCAAGCAAAAGGGCCGCCCGCGCGCGGCGCTCGCCGAGTTCACGGTCCTCGTCATAAGACGACCCGTCGCGTAAGAGCCAGTCGAGCGCAATCTGGTGGTAGCGCGTCGCCTTGATTTGCGGCAGGGCATAGCGCGTCGCCACGCGCGGCACGTCGTGGTTGGAGAGTACCCAGGTCGAGGCGGAATCGGATTCGATAGCTGCCTTCAAGCCCTCCTCGATTGCAGCGTGCATGTCATCATAGGTCCAAGTGGCCTTGGCAAACTCAAAGTTGAATGTCTGGCCAAGCTCGCTGGGACGCGCATAGAGATACTGGCGCTCAGGCAGCACCCACGCCTCGGCAACGGCGCTGCGCGGCGGATTATAGCGGTCGAACACGCGGCGCCACTCGCGATAGATCTCGTGGACCTCGTTGCGGTCCCACAGCGGATGGGTGCCGTCGTCAACCATGTCATCGCCCTCGGCGAGATGCCACCGGTCGAGGTCATCGCGGTCGAGATCCTTGGCGAGACCGTGCGCCACATCGATGCGAAAGCCATCGACGCCTCGATCGCTCCAAAACGCCAGGACGTCGCAAAAGAACGCGTGAACCTCGGGGCATGACCAGTCAAAGTCCGGCTGCTCGGGCGTAAACATGTGCAGATACCATTGACCGTCCGCAACACGCGTCCAGGCGGGGCCGCCAAAGTTGGCATTCCAATTGGTGGGAGGCAGCTCGCCATGCTCGCCGCGACCATCGCGGAAGATATAACGGGCGCGCTCGGGCGATCCGGGGCCGGCGGCAAGAGCGGCTTTGAACCAGGGGTGCTGGTTGGATGAATGGTTGGGCACGATATCGACGATGACCTTGATGCCGCGCGCGTGAGCCGCAGCGATCATGTCATCGAAGTCGTCAAGCGAGCCGAGACGTGGGTCGACATCGCAGTAGTCCGCCACATCATAGCCGCCATCGACAAGAGGCGAAGGGTAAAACGGGCTCAGCCAGATGGCCTCGATGCCCAGCCGCTCAAGATAGTCCATCTGCTGGGTAATGCCCGCGATATCGCCCAGACCCGAACCGGTCGAATCCTTAAACGAACGCGGGTAGATCTGATAGATCGCGGCATCGGACATCCATGAGCGCGAAGAGGACTTTTCTGCAGCCATGGGGTGAGCCTCCCTTGCAACGAGGTTTTGCGAGATGCCCACGATGATACGCCCAAAGCTGTCATTCGAGGCAAACAACGCCACAGCCACACCCCAAAACGCTCGCTCCCTCTCGGGCTCGAGCCTCCTGGGACGAATCGATCGATTAGTGAAAAGAACGGAAGACTCACTCCCCCGGCCACAACAGCGAGCGGGCTCCGGGTGCCCCAGGTTGCCGCGAAAGAGGAGGGAAGCGTACTTTATGTACGCGACCGACGATTGAGGGGGCAAGATGGGGTGCCCGGGGCTCGCGCAGCGTCAACAAAAAACGCGGTTCGTTAGAACCGCGTAAGATAGTTGGAGCGGACAACGGGGCTCGAACCCGCGACCCCAACCTTGGCAAGGTTGTGCTCTACCAACTGAGCCATGTCCGCATATGTAAAACAAAACGGGCGCCGGAGCGCCCGGATGTTGCCTGGAGGCGAAGCCCGGATTCGAACCGGGGGTAAAGGCTTTGCAGGCCTCTGCCTTACCACTTGGCCACTTCGCCGAAAAAGGACCGCCTAAACGGTCCGGAAATGCAATGGAGCGGACAACGGGGCTCGAACCCGCGACCCCAACCTTGGCAAGGTTGTGCTCTACCAACTGAGCCATGTCCGCTTGCGGGTTATTAATTTACGCGAGTTATCCAAAAGACGCAAGTACTTTTTTCAAAAAAGTTGCCGGCCGCGTGTTCTTGGTGGCTAAACGCGCTAAAGCGATTGGCTAGGCACGCGATTCCAGTGCTCCGCTAAATAGCTTCACCATCTGCACGCGCGTGCCGGTGCCGTCTGTGCGACGAGCAACCTCCACGTTATCGACAAGCATACTCATAAGCTTGATACCACGGCCGCGTTCCTCAGATGCGACCGGTTCGCTCGCTCCATCGATAGAATAGCCGGCACCCCGATCAAGCACCTCAACCACGACGCGATCGCCATAGGCCTGAACCGTCAGGACGCACCCGATACCGCCCGCATGGTCATAGGCATTACCCAGCGCCTCCCCCGACGCCAACGCGACATCGTAGCGCTCGTCGCGGCGCAACGGAAGCGATTCAAGGAGTTCGGCGATGCGATGTCGATAGTATGGAAGATTCTCGATACCCTGTCGGACCTCGACGCTCTTGCTCCATCGCGGCAACTCTCCCACCGGAATAGCGGGAATCGACTCACGCGCCGGACCCGCAACATGAAGGATGTCGACAAGTCGGGCAATCTCCAAAAAGCGAATGATCTCATCGGAGGCGTTAACGAGCGAAAGCAGGCCCTCTCGCCTCATGAGCTCTCTGGCACGTGTAAGCAAAAACGCCAAACCCGTCGAGTCGATAAAGCCCACGGCCTGGCAATTGATGACAACGCGACGCACGCCCCGGTCGATAAGATTATCCAACCGTGGACGCAGCACGGACACCGAGGCGATGTCGACATCACCCGGTGGCGTCAGAACCGCTATGTCATTCCACTCATTCATACGACCATGGTTCCCCAAAAGAGCTCGCTCGATGCATACGTATCTGCAACCGCGCAGATTTTGCCCGTCAAGTATCGCGGTCTACGATCGACCCCGTAAAAACTCAAGGGAAACCAGCGCAATGTCATCGTCCAGCGCCGACTCGGTAAAGCGGTCAAGCTCTCCCAAGACCTTACCGCAGATTCCCGATACACCCTCACCCGAGACAGAGAGCAAAAGGTCACGAAGGCGCTGCTCGCCAAAGAAAGCACCCGAGCGATCACGTGCTTCGATTGTTCCGTCGGTATACATGAATAGTATGTCACCAGGAGCGAACGTAAACACGCCTGTCTCGTACACCATGCTCTCAAAGGCGCCGATCACGCCCGATTGGCACCCAAGGAGCTCCACTTCTCCCCCTCGGGTTTCTCCGCCGCCAAGCGGCGTCGACGACGGTCTAATGACCATAGTGGGAGGATGTCCCGCAGAGCAGTAGGTAGCGCGACCCGCTTTAAGATCAATCTTGGCGATAAACGCCGTCACGAACGTCTCGACCCTCGAAAAGCCCATGAGCATGCTATTGAGCGAGCGGGCCATACGGGCGGGCCCAGCACCCTCCCAGGCATAGGCCGTCAGCGCCGTCTTGACGAGCGCTGACATCGACGCCGCCTCGATTCCTTTGCCGGATACATCGCCCAAAATCATAACGGCGCAATCGTCGGGAAGACGGACGAGCGTATAAAAGTCGCCGCCGACCAACGCCGAATTCGTTGCCGAAAGGTATACCGAATCGGTCGCGATACCCGGAACGTCACCAAGCGAATTTCTCATGCCAATCTGGAGGGTCTGAGCGATATGGCGCTCCTCGCGCTTTTGAGATTCGCCCTCGTAGATCAGTTCAAAGTCATGCGCCAAGTGCACCAAGTAGTCATATTCAAGGTCATCAATCGGCTCTTGACTACCGTCACGAAGCAGCAGCGCGCGCGTCGTCGGGCCTTTCGCAACAGAAGCAGGAACGATCGCGTCGTTGCTGTGCTTGCCATCACCCTCAGAGCGCGGGTGCCCCGCCTCGATGCCGGTGTCGACGTAGAGACCCTGGCAAGGCAGACCATGCGCCCTAAGCCAGCCTCCCATAGGCATCGATTCGTCAACGCGAGTTATACGGACATGTTTAAGGTCCTCGGCACTCGTGCCGCCCAAAACAGATGCCTCAAAGCCATCAGGGCCAGCCCCCAGACGTGCCGCTGGCGCCGTCGTGGAAAAGAAAAGTTTCTCGGGATCGTCCGGCAAAGCAACGCGACTGCCGCCTTCAAAATCTATGACATAGGAGCCCAGACTGGCGTCATACTCAACAGGGCAAAAATGACAGTTGAGCATATTGCAAATCTCGGACGATATAGCCTGGGTAGCCGCGGCGGAATCGTCTAGAAAGGTAAACAACTCATCACGTAAGACATTGAGCGAGCGGCCAAGCTCGGCCGTGCGACGAGAGCGAAGGCTCGATGCCATGCCGACCAGCTGGATAGACAGGTAATCGCAAATGACCTCGAGTACATTAACGTCATAGGCGAGCGGTGCCTGAGGGCGCTTCCAACCAACTTCCAGCACGCCAAGGATCTGCGTACCGTAAAAAACGGGAAGACAGATCTCGCTGCGGTACGGAGGCATATCCTGCACGCGCAACAGGTGCTTAGAACGATTGTCCAGGTCCATGAACATACCGGAGGCAGCCCTATCACCCTCAAGGTCCTGTTGAATCGACAAGCGACAGGCACGCGACTCGCGAAGAACATACGTCGGAATGCCAGCGCCATACGGCAAAAACTCGGGCAGGTAGCTGTCGTGCAGCTCCTTGGAGACACCGCGAAGCTTAAAACCGCCGCTCTCAGAAAAATAGATAGCGGCACCCGAAGCATCGAGCGTTCCTACAAGCTGGTTCAAAACGATATCTAACAAACTGGGCAGCTCATCGGAGCCCACCGTGCTCATAATGACCGACAATGTACCCGAGAGACGCTTATTCGCCACTCTAAGCTCCGAAAGCGCACGCTTGAGCTGACGGTCGTGCGAATACTGTTCTTCGATGCTATGGAGTGCCACCAGAACGCGCGGCGCACGGCGGCCAAAGATTCGAGGCGGCGTAACCGAGCCGGCACAAACCAGGACGGGAATAAACGATCCGTCACTTAACTTGAGCATCAACTCGCTCTTTGTTCCATTGGTCTCAAAAGGAAGCCGATGCTCTGTCGCGCGTTCAAAAGCCGACGAGTACAAGAGGTCTTTAACGTCCCCGTTGATCACATCGGAACGCTCCTCGCACATCAAGTCGAGCAAGCGATTATTTACATGCAAAATGGTTCCGTCGAGCTCGCAGATAATGACAGCATCGCTCGTGATCTCGACCAATTGGGCAACGTCCGCCCACTCATTGCGCTCAAGCGTTTCCATCGTGAACCTCACCGTCTATCGGTAACAAAAAAGCCTCCGAAGAGGCTTCTCAAATGCGATGGTGTCGGAGGCGGGACTTGAACCCGCATGACCAAAAAGCGGTCACTAGCACCTCAAGCTAGCGCGTCTGCCAATTCCGCCACTCCGACATGCTATGTTGTTGATTCGCGGTTCGCTTTGTTGAACCCGCGCGTTCAACGAGGAAGATAATAACCTATGTTTCGAGAACTGTGCAAGCACTTTTTAGAAAAAAGTTTACAAATTTGTAAATGCGCAGGTAGATCCGTATGTCCGGTCCCGTATCGGTGTTGCCTCCCGGCGCGTCCTCGGGCATGAGCGATATTTTGCTACGCACTTCGTGCTGCAAAATATCGCTCCCCCTGCGGAATGCGCCGGGAGGCAACACCGATACGGGACCTACGGCCACACACTCCATGCACCGTTCTCAAACATGTTCTGGGGCTGATGCATATTTGGCGGCTCGGCTAAGCCGAGCCCTTATATACGGAGGCCGGAGCTAAAGCTCCGGCCTCACTAAATTTCATATTAGATAAAGTGAGCGATCAAGGAATCGAACCCCCCTGCAGTGGCAACACAGGGCCCGTGCTGGATTTAGTTTTCAGAACATTCCGCAGACCAGGAAACCCCCTTATCCGCAGCTCCGAAGGAGCAGGATAAGGGGGTTTCCATGGTCGAGGACGTTCTGAAAACTAAATCCAGCACGGGCCCGGACAAGAACAACCGACTACAGGTCGATGTGCGATTCCTTGATCGGGAACGGCTCGGCGAAGTGGCAGGCGCAGCAGTGGCCCGGTGCAACTTCCTTAAACTCAGGAAGTTTCTCAGAGCAGATACCCTGCGCGATCGGGCAGCGGGTGTGGAAACGGCAACCGGTCGGCGGATCCAGCGGCGACGGCGGATCGCCGGCGAGGATGATGCGCTTACGGGTCTTCTGGATATCCGGATCGGGAACCGGCACAGCAGACAACAGCGACTGCGTGTACGGATGGTGGGGCTCGCTGTAGAGCGTCTTCCAGTCAGAAACCTCGACCATCTTACCCAGATACATAACGGCAACGCGATCGGAGATATGCTGCACAACAGACAGGTCGTGGGCAATAAACAGATACGCGGTACCAAACTTGTCCTGCAATTCCTTGAGCAGGTTCAAAACCTGAGCCTGAATGGATACATCCAGAGCGGAAACCGGCTCGTCGCAGATGATCAGCTTAGGCTTCAGAGCAAACGCGCGGGCAATGCCGACACGCTGACGCTGACCGCCGGAGAACTCGTGCGGATAGCGGTTGATGTGCTCGGGGTTCAGACCGACGACGTCCAGCAGCTCGCGGACACGCTCAATGCGCTCTTCCTTAGTGCCCACGCCGTGAATGGTCATGGGCTCGGAGACGATCTCGCCGATGGTCATACGGGGATTCAGCGAAGCATAAGGATCCTGGAAGATAAACTGCATCTCACGACGCATGTCCTTGATCTCATGCTTGCTCATCTCGGCAACATCTTTGCCCTGGAAGAACACCTTGCCGGCGGTCGGCTTGGTCAGACGCATGATAGTGCGGCCCGTGGTGGATTTACCGCAACCAGACTCGCCAACCAGACCAAAGGTCTCGCCAGGATAAATCTCAAAAGAGATGTCGTTTACAGCAGAGACGACGCGCTTGGAAAAACGCTTGGCGAACATGCCGGACTCTGCGGGAAACTCCTTGGAGAGGTGCTCGACCTTCAGCAGTGGAGTGCGCTCGTTATTGTCTGCCATTTACGCCTCGCCTCCCTTCTTGGAATCCTTGCGCGTACGGGACGTCTCAGGAGCGTTCTTGAGGAACTCGGGGTCACCGGAATAGTGGCACGCAGAATAGTGACCGGACTCGGTGACAACGCGCTCAGGGCGCTGCTTGCGGCACTTGTCCGTCGCGTAGGGGCAACGAGGAGAGAAGACGCAGCCCTCAGGCAGGTTCATGAGCGAAGGCGGGTTGCCGTGAATCGGCGTCAGCGGCTTCTTCTCTTCGATTGCCTGCTCCGGGATGGAGCGGATAAGACCCCAGGTGTAGGGGTGGCGGCTCTCGTAGAAGATTTCCTCAGCAGTACCGAACTCAACGGGGCGGCCGGCGTACATAACCATGATCTTATCGGCCATATCGGCGACAACACCCAGGTCATGGG
Organism: uncultured Collinsella sp.; assembly: GCA_900545445.1. GTDB lineage: Bacteria > Actinomycetota > Coriobacteriia > Coriobacteriales > Coriobacteriaceae > Collinsella. Next base: position 30,422 of record UQZH01000005.1, read on the forward strand.
TAATCATGATGATGGCGTTGCCGTTCTTCTCCTGCATCTCCTGCATGAGCTCGATAATCTGAGCCTGGATGGTAACGTCCAGGGCAGTCGTGGGCTCGTCGGCAATCAGAATATCGGGATCGCAGGCAAGGGCCATGGCAATCATGACTCGCTGACGCATACCGCCAGAGAACTGGTGCGGATACTCATTGACGCGCTTCTCGGGCTCGGGGATACCCACGAGGTCCAAAAGCTCGGTGGCACGCTTGAGCGCCTCCTGCTTGGAGTAGCCACGGTGCAGACGAAGACCCTCGCCCACCTGCTTGCCGATCTTATAGACCGGGTTCAAGGAGGTCATAGGATCCTGGAAGATCATCGCGATATCGTTGCCGCGAATGTGCTGCATCTCTTCCTCGGTCATTTCGAGGATGGAGCGGCCGCGATAGCGAACGTCACCGCCCTCGATCTTTCCCGGAGGCATCGAGATGAGGCCCATGATGGTCATGGCGGTCACGGACTTACCGGAGCCGGACTCACCGACGACGCCCAGGGTCTCGCCGCGATCGAGCGTGTAGGACACGCCGTCGACAGCGCGAACGACGCCATCCTCGGTGTGGAAATACATCTTAAGGTCATCGACCTCGAGCAGATGCTGGCCCTCAGGAACCGGCTGGTCCTTCAGGTCCACATAGTTCTTGTTCTTCTTCATCCTTATGCGTCCTTCATCTTGACGTCGAGGGCGTCGCGCAGACCGTCACCCAGCAGGGTGAAGGCGAGCACCGTCGAGAGAATTGCCAGACCGGGCATGATCATCATCCAGGGAGCGGTCAGAAGATACTGCTGACCGTCCTGAATCATGGAGCCCCACGAAGGCGTAGGCGGAATAACGCCCATGCCGAGGAAGGACAGAGCGGACTCGGTCAGAATGGCGCCACCAATGTTCATGGTCGCGTAGACCACGATGGAGGCGACGGAGTTCGGGAAGATGTGACGCACGACGATACGAGCATCAGATGCACCCATCGCGCGCGCTGCATCAACATAGTCGTTTTCCTTGACCGTCAAGATTGCAGAGCGGAAGACGCGCGCAATCGAAGGCCAGCCAAGAATGCCGATGGCGATAAAGACGTTCTGAAGACCACGGCCGATAACGGCGATCATGGCGACAACGAACAGCACGTACGGGAACGCCAGGAAGATGTCCGCACAGCGCATGATGATCGTATCCCAAATGCCGCCGTAGAAACCGGCCAGGGCGCCCATGACCAGACCGATCAATGTGGAGATGGCGGTGGCCATGATACCGACAGAAAGCGAAACGCGTGCACCGTAGATAACGCGGACGAGAATGTCGCGACCGAGGGCATCGGTGCCAAACGGGTGCTCGGCACACGGAGCCAGTAGCGATGTCTCGGCCATGGTGGTCGAATCGGAAGCCGTCGGCGAACCGAGCCAGGGCTTAGCCCACAGATCTGCGGTCAGGGCAACCACAACGACGATGATGATCCAGCAGACACCGATAACGGCGAGCTTGTTCTTACGAAGACGCTTAAAAGCGTCGCCCCACAGCGTGCGGGACTTGGCGGGAGCAGATGCGACCTTGGTGGCGGTAGCCTGCTCCTGAGACTGAGAATCAGTTTCCTGCATGAGACGTACCTCCCTTAGGCCTTATCCGACGGACCGCCAAGGCGGATGCGCGGGTCGAGGAATGCATAGCTAATGTCGACGAGCAGGTTGATCACCATGACGACGACGACGATGAGCGTAACGCCGCCCATAACGATGGGCCAGTCACGCATGCTAATGGCGCGATAGACCTCATAGCCGATACCGGGCCAGTTGAAGACCGTCTCGGTCAGGATGGCGCCCGAAAGCATGCCGCCAAAGTCGACACCAATATAGGTAACGACGGGGATGAGTGCATTCTTAAGCGCATGCTTGACGATGATCGCACGATTGGAGAGACCCTTGGCCTTTGCCGTACGGATGTAATCCTGGTTCATGACGTCAAGCAGCTGCGAGCGCATAATGCGCGCAGCATAAGCGGTCGAAACCGAAGCCAGCGTAATGGTCGGAAGCACATAGTGCATCCAATCCTGATACTGAGAGCTGGAACCGCCGGCACCCGAGATCGGCATGGAGATTGCACCGCCCGTGGCGTCCTTGAGGATGACGCCAAAGAACAGCTGCAGCAACATACCGAGCCAGAAGGCCGGGACCGCAACGAGGATCGACGTGGTGAGCGTTACCAAAATATCCCAGAAGGAATAACGCTTTACCGCCGAAATGATACCCGCACCGATACCCATAATTGCCTCGAGCACGATGGCACATGCGGCAAGTTTGACCGTATACGGATACTTCTGGGCAAAGATTTCCGTAACCGGCAGCTTGCGCTGATACGAATTGCCCAGATCGCCATGAAGCAGGCCGTTCATGTAATACAAGTAACGGTCCACGAGCGACGTTTGAACGGGGTCGCCGTTCTCGTCAAGGATCGCGTTGCCGTCCTCGTCCGCCTGGACCAGGTGATAGCGAACGCGAAGCTGAAGCTCCACCTCGGGGGACAGAGCCTTGTCTCCACCGATCAGCTTGATCGGATCTCCCGGCACGATATTCTGGAGGGCGAACAGAATCAGCGTAACGCCCAAAAACACCGGGATGAACTGAAGCACACGTTTAACGATGTACTTACCCATACCACTCCCCTATCTAGGGATTAACCTAAATGGGATGCCGATCGCCAGACCGGCATCCCAAAATTACCATCAGCCAGTTTACCCCAGGTTAGGGAGAACTGTATGTTTCCCATGAGGTCTACGTAAATACTTGACCCTCACGGAAGCTGCAAACTCTTAGGCGAGCTCAGCGGTACCCAGATCGGCGTGCTTCTGCGGATCGACATAGAGGTGCTTGATGCGATCGGAGCCGGCGACAGTGTGCGTGTAGAACATAATCGGGATGACCGGGCAGTCGGCAGCGACCATTGCGTCGGCCTCCTGCATCTTGGCGACGCGCTCCTCATCGTCAACAATAGTACGAGCCTCGTCGACCTTGGCGTCGAACTCGGGGTTGCTGTAACCAGAGCGGTTGTCGCCACCGAGGGAGTCGGAGTGGAACAGCGGATACAGGAAGTTGTCCATGATCGGGTAGTCGGCAATCCAACCCAGACGACCGAACTGATAGTTAAAGTTCTGATACTGCTCGAGCAGGGCAGACCACTCGGGGGTATCGGAGACAGCGGTAACACCAACCTTGGCGAGGTCGCCGATGATGGACTCCATGATCTCCTTGTGACCGCCGTCCTGGTTGTAGGAAAGGGTCACGCTAATGCCACGATCGCCGTTAGCGCCAGCGGGAGCAACCTTGTCGAGGTACTCGTTAGCCTTGTCGACATCGTAGGCGCAGAACTCCCATGCGCCCTCCTTGTAGCCATCGATGCCCGGAGGAACAATGCCGTCGGCAGGGGTACGGGTACCCTTGAAGATGGTCTTGCAGATGGCCTCACGGTTGATGGCCAGGGAGATACCCCTACGCAGGTCGGCGTTGTTGAACGGCTCGGCCGTGGTGTTGCAGGTCAGATAGTACGTGGAAGGCTCGGCGCCGAGCAGCATGCGCTCGCCGTCTCCCATGGTGTAGCCGTCCTTGGACACGCCGCGATCCTTCTTGGCGGCATCAATCTGAGCGACGGGAACGTCGCAGACATCGAGGTTACCCGCCTGGAACTCCTTGTAAGCGGTCTCCATGTCCTTGATGACCTGGAAGTGGATGCCATCGATCTTGGCCTTGTCGCCATAGTAATCGTCGAACTTCTTGACGTTGATCTCCTGGCCATCCTCCCACTTGCCGTCCATCATGAACGGGCCGTTACCGACCGGGGCAAGGTAGAAGCTCTTGACATCGGACTCGGCGCACTCGGGAACCGGGGCCAGAGCCGGGTGAGAGGCGACGAAGGGGAAGTCGGCGTAAGCGGAAGCCAGCTTGACGACGAGGGTCTCATCGTCGGGGCAGGTAACACCGCTGAGCTCGGTAGCGTTACCGGCAAGCAGATCGTCATAGCCCTCGACCATGGAGAGGTGATAGGAGACCTCGGAAGGGCCGTACTCGGTAGCGACAGCCGACTTGGTGTTGACCAGACGCTCCCAACCGAGCTTGAAGGACTTGGAGGTAACGTCGTCACCGTTGTGGAACTTGGCCTTCTTGATCTTGAAGGTAAACTCGGTGGCGTCGTCGTTGGACTCAAAGGACTCGCAAGCCAGCGGAACAATCTCGCCCTTCTCGGCGTCGTAAGAGGTCAGAGCATCAAAGAGCTGGTACTCGACCTGAGTGCCCTGGTCCTCCTGGACATTGTAGGGGTCGATGCAGACCGGGTTGTTGATGTAGAAGTTCAGCTTCGAACCGGACTCAGAACCGGAAGCGTCGCCGCCCTTCTTGCCGCATGCGGCAAGAAAAGCCATGGAGCTCGCAGCAAGGGTACCGCCGACAAAGGCGCGACGACCCATAACGGGCTGGTGGAACATAGAATCAGCCATGCCATCCTCCTTATGAGATAGGACAAAGAAATGTTCAGTCGGACACATGTCGAGACAATCCGATCCGAACCATCAAAACGCCGCCCGTTGCTATGGCTGGTTATGCACAACGAACCAACGTTTCTCAATACAGTAGCGCATTTTATGCACGATTTGGGGCTAATTCCGGTCAACGGTCGAGAATTTCTTTAGTTGGGCGAAGTATGTGGGGATATTTTGGCTCTGTTACAAATATGTAAACAAAAAGGGTCCCGCACTTGCGGAACCCTTTTCAAGTATTTATGTGGCTCGTGCTTAGTAGCCGACGATACCCTGCGGGAAGAAGAACATGCACAGGACGACACACACGGCAAAAACGACGGCCATAATTACCGTCAGGCGATCGAGGTTCTGCTCCATGACGCCCGTGGCAGAGCTGGAGTTATACAGCGAGCTAGCGATCATATCCGAAACGCCGGTGCCCTTACCAGAGTGCATCAGGACGAGAATCGTCAGCGCCACGGCAGAGACAGCCCAAACGACAAACAGAAGAATCTGAAACGGACCCATAGATAAGCTCCTTAATAGAACAATTCAAACTCCAGTACTGTACCACAACCCCCAGCACTCCCCCATCAGCCATTTGGTGACGAGGTAGAAATAGCGCAAAAAAAGAGGGTTGTCCGGTTGTGGACAACCCCCTTACTAGAAAACGGTATTTGTTTTCTATTAGGCCTCGGTGGCGAGTACGCGACCCGTCATCTCGGCGGAAGGCTCAATACCAGCCATGGTGAGCATGGTCGGAGCGATATCGGAAAGACGGCCGTCCTCGATACCGGTGAGCTGTGCCTTCTCATCAACGATGATGAACGGCACGCGGTTGGTGGTGTGAGCCGTGAACGGATGCTTGGAACCGTCGGAAGCAACGTCAAACATGTGATCGGCGTTGCCGTGATCGGCGGTAATCAGCGCAAAGCCGCCCTTAGCGAGAATCGCCGGGACAACCTTGGACAGGGCATCGTCAACAGCCTCGACGGCCTTAACGGCAGCGTCGAAGACACCGGTGTGACCAACCATGTCGCAGTTTGCGAAGTTCACGATGTAGAAATCAGCGCGATCCTCGTTGATGGCAGCGACAAGCTTCTCGGTAACCTCGGGAGCGCTCATCTCAGGTTGCAGGTCGTAGGTAGCGACCTTGGGAGAAGCGACGAGCACGCGCTCCTCGCCCTCCTTGGGCTCCTCGATGCCGCCGTTGAGGAAGAACGTCACGTGGGCGTACTTCTCGGTCTCGGCGGTGTGCAGCTGCTTCAGGCCATTGGCGGCGATAACGTCGGCCAGGACGTTCTCGGGGAACGTCTTGGGGAAGGCGACCTCGACGTCAAACGTCGGGTCGTACTCGGTCATCGTCACAAAGTGCGAAAGCTTGATCTGCTCGCGCTCAAAGCCGTCGAACTCCTTGTCCGTGAACACGCGAGTCATCTGACGAGCGCGGTCGGGACGGAAGTTGAAGAAGATGGCCGCGTCGCCCTCGTGGATGCCCTCGTTGTGGGCAGCGAAGGGCTCGACGAACTCGTCGCCGCGCGGATCCTTCTCGTAGTAGGCCTTGATACCGGCAACAGGGTCGGTATCGGCATCGGATGCGTTGACCATGACGTCGTAGGCGCGCTGGATGCGCTCCCAACGGTTGTCGCGGTCCATGGCCCAATAACGGCCCGAGACGGTGGCAACGCGAGCGTCGCAACCGGTCTCCTCGGAGATCTTAGCCAGGAAGGCGCAGAACTCACTCATATAACCGGCACCGGACTGCGGGTCAACGTCGCGACCATCCATGAAGGCGTGGACGCGAACGGTCTTGACACCGTGCTCGGCAGCCATCTTGACCAGAGCCTCGACGTGGCTCATATGAGAATGAACACCGCCAGGGCTCATAAGGCCCATGAGGTGGAGAGTCTTGCCGTCAGCCTTGACGTCGTCCATAGCCTTGACGAAGACCTCGTTCTTGGCGATGGAGCCGTCCTTGATGGCATTGTTGATGCGCGAAAGCTCCTGGAACACGATGCGGCCGGCACCGATGTTGAGGTGACCCACCTCGGAGTTGCCCATCTGGCCATCGGGAAGACCCACGTCCTCGCCCGAAGCGCCGAGCGTGGTGTGGGGGTACTTCTCGTACAGGCTATCAAGGAAGGGCGTCTTGGCAGCGGCGACGGCGTTCTCGCCATCGGCCGGAGCCAGGCCACAGCCGTCCATGATGATCAGGAGTGCAGGAAGATGACGTTGTGCCATATGTCCTACTCGCCTGCCTTGACGACCATAGAAGCGAAGTCGGCAGCCTTGAGCGAAGCGCCGCCCACGAGGGCGCCGTCGACGTCGGGCTTGGCGACGAGCTCGGCGATGTTGCCGGGCTTGGCAGAGCCACCATAGAGAACGCGGATGCCGTTAGCGAGCTCCTCGCCGAACATCTCCTTGAGGGTCTCACGGATAGCGCCGCAGACCTCCTGAGCGTCCTCGGCGGTAGCGGTCTTGCCGGTGCCGATAGCCCAGATGGGCTCGTAGGCGACGACGACCTGCTTGGGGCAAGTGATCTCGAGACCCTCGAGACCAGCCTTGACCTGGTTCACGACGTGCTCGACATAGGTGCCGGCCTCGCGGACCTCAAGAGACTCACCGCAGCAGAAGACGGGAACAAGACCGGCGGCAACGAGGGCCTTGGCCTTCTTGTTCTGATCCTCGTCGGTCTCGTGGAAGTAATCACGACGCTCGGAGTGACCGATGATGCAGTAGGTGCAGCCAGCGGACTTGAGCATGTCGCAAGAAGACTCACCGGTGAAGGCACCCTTGGCCTCCCAGTACACGTTCTGTGCACCGAGGGCGATGGGGGCAGCCTGAATACGGTCATGAACCGTGGTGATGTCGATGGTCGGAGGGCAGACGAGCACCTCGACGCCAGCCGGAACCTCGGGCAGAGCCTGAGCCAGCTCGTCGGCGAGCTTGGCGGCCTCGGCGACGTCGTTGTTCATCTTCCAGTTACCAGCGATAAGAAGGGTGCGATTAGGCATCGAGAAGCGCCTCCACTCCGGGCAGGGCCTTACCCTCGACGAGCTCCATGGAAGCGCCACCACCGGTAGAGATCCAGCTCATCTTGTCGGCCAGGTTGAACTTGTTGACGGCTGCGACAGAGTCGCCACCACCGATGATCGAGGTGCAATCAGCCTCGGCGACAGCCTCGGCGATAGCCTGGGTGCCGTGAGCGAAGTTATCGAACTCGAAGACGCCCATGGGGCCATTCCAGAACACAGTCTTGGCACCCTTGACAGCCTCGGCGTAGAGCTCCTCGGTCTTGGGGCCGATGTCCATACCCTCACGGTCGTCGGGGATAGCGTCGGAAGCGACAACCTCGGGGACAGCGTCCTCGCCAAAGTGATCAGCAACGCGGTTGTCGATGGGGAGCAGGATCTTGACGCCCTTCTCCTCGGCCTTCTTGAGCATCTCACCGGCGCGCTCGACCCAGTCCTCTTCCTTGAGGGACTGACCGACGGACAGGCCCTGAGCCAGGAAGAAGGTGTAGGCCATGCCGCCACCGATGATCAGGGTATCAGCGGAGTCGATGAGGTGATCGAGAACGCCGATCTTGGAGGAAACCTTGGAACCGCCGACGATGGCGACGAAGGGGCGCTCGGGCTCGGCGAAGATGCCGGTCAGCGTGTCGACCTCCTTCTCGAGCAGGAAGCCGGCGACGGCAGGCAGGTAAGCGGCGGGGCCCACGACGGAACCCTGGGCGCGGTGTGCGGTGCCGAAGGCATCGAGAACGAAGACGTCACCATAGGAAGCGAGCTTCTTGGCGATCTCGGGATCGTTCTTCTTCTCACGCTTGTCAAAACGGACGTTCTCGAGAACGAGGACCTTGCCCGGCTCGACGGCGGCGACAGCCTCGGCGGCCTTCTCGCCATACGTGTCGGCAACAAAAGCAACGTCAAGGCCAGAGAGCTCAGCGAGCTTCTTGGCGACAGGCTCGAGGGAAAGCTCGGGCTGGAAGCCAGTGCCCTCAGGACGGCCGAGGTGGCTCATGAGGATGACGCGAGCGTTGTGCTCAACGAGGTAGTTGATGGTGGGCAGGGCAGCCTTGATACGGGTGGTGTCGCCAACGACGCCATCCTTGATAGGCACGTTGAAGTCAACGCGGACGAGAACGCGCTTGCCGTCGACATCGATGTCGCGGACGGTCTTCTTGGTAAAGGCCATGTTTGCTTCTACCTTTCGTACGTGTCTGCCTCCCATTACGGCAGACGATTTCCTATAAAAAGGGCGCGACCCTAGGGTGTAAGCCCTATGAGGCCGCGCCCTTCTTTAGACGCTCAACGAGCTATTCGCTAAAAGCTAAATTAAGCAACGAACTTCTCGAAGTACTTGATGGTGCGGACCATCTGAGAGGTGTAGGAGTTCTCGTTGTCGTACCAAGAGGTGACCTGAACGAGGGTCTGGCCGTTGCCGAGATCAGAGCACATGGTCTGAGTGGCGTCGAAGATGGAGCCGTGGGTCTCGCCGACGATGTCGCGGGAGACGATCTGGTCCTCGTTGTAGGCGAAGGTATCGGGGATGGTCTCGGCGTAGGCCTTCATGGCAGCGTTGACCTCGTCGACGGTGACCTTCTTGTCAACGACGGCGTAGAGGTTGGTCAGCGAGCCGGTCGGCGTCGGGACGCGCTGGGCGGCACCGATGAGCTTGCCGTTGAGCTCGGGGAGAACCAGGCCGATGGCCTTGGCAGCGCCCGTGGTGTTCGGGACGATGTTCTCGGAGCAGGCGCGGGAGCGACGGAAGTTGCCCTTGCGCTGCGGGCCGTCGAGCGGCATCTGGTCGCCGGTGAAGGCGTGGATGGTGGTCATGATGCCGGAGACGATGGGAGCGAAGTCGTTCAGGCCCTTGGCCATCGGGGCGAGGCAGTTGGTGGTGCAGGAAGCAGCGGAGATGATGTTGTCCTCAGCGGTCAGCGTCTCATGGTTGACGTTGTACACGATGGTGGGCAGATCGCTGCCGGCCGGAGCGGAGATGACGACCTTCTTGGCGCCAGCGTTGATGTGGGCCTGAGCCTTAGCCTTGCTGGTGTAGAAGCCGGTGCACTCGAGAACGACGTCGACGTCGAGGTCGCCCCAAGGCAGGTTGTTGGCGTCGGCCTCCTTGTAGATCTTGATCTCCTTGCCGTCAACGGTGATGGAATCCTCGCCAGCGACGACCTCGTGATCGCGAGCATAGTTGCCCTGCGTGGAGTCGTACTTCAGCAGGTAAGCGAGCATATCGGGAGAGGTGAGGTCGTTGATAGCGACGATCTCGGAGCCCTCATGACCGAACATCTGGCGGAAGGCCAGACGACCGATGCGACCGAAGCCGTTAATAGCAACCTTTACTGCCATTGTGTCTCCTTTCGTAAGGCCCCCGCAAGCTACAGCGCCTGCCGTTGAGGCCCACAAACTAACCACTCGCCTAATATACCTTTTTTTTGGCTTGAATTTCACGAGAATGCTCGAAATTGAAAATCAAATTTGCGTTAAAACGCTTTAACGTATAAAACAGCAGTTAAACCACCATAAAAGCTATTGCGTTAAACTACCCGCTTGCTTCAATGAGCTTTTCAAGGCGCAAAACACGGTGATACAAGGCCGACTTCGACAAAGGAGGGTCGGCCATTTCCCCCAAATCTCGCAGTGAGAGATCGGGGTAACGCTCGCGTAAGTCACAAAAAACTGCCAGAGCGTCCGGCAGCGTTTCGCGCAAACCGCGCCGATCAAGCTCATCGATGAGCGCAAGCTGATGTTGGGCGGCACCGGCACTTCTGGTCTGGTTGGCAAGCTCTGCGTTCACGCGACGATTCACGTCGTTCTTCACCAGCTTAACCGCGCGGGCCTCTTCAATCTCGGCAACGCTGCGCTTGGCGCCAATCAGCTGTAACAGACGTTTAATCTCCTCGGCACTCTTGATGTACACGGCATACGAGCCGCGACGCGCATTGACGCGGGCGTGAACTCCAATCTGCTCCAGAAGGTCGCAAAGTCCCTTTGCATACTCCTCGCCCTGAACCGCGATCTCCAAATGAAAATCGCCACGCGGGTCGGCAACAAAGCCTCCGGCAATCAGCGCACCGCGAATATAGGCGAGCCTGCAGCAAGGACGGGCGACGATGTGGCGCGGCACACCCGCGACGAGCCCTCCCCTACGGTCGAGAATGCCCAGCAGCACCAGAGCCTTATCCAAATCGGGCTGATCGGGCAAGGTGATGAGATAGTTTCGTACCTTGTGCAGGACCGACTTACGAACCGTGAATTCGGTCTTGAGCTTAAGGATACGATGCGTCAGCGCAATCATCGTGCGCGCCACAGCACCCGTCTCGGTCGCGACCGTCAAGCGGTACCGTCCCGAGCCCGCCAGCGAAAGCGTGCCGCTCACACGCGTTAGCGCAGCAAGCGTCGACAAATCGCAGTATTCGCATTCTGGTTCGCAGCGCGCAAGCTCGTCACGCACCTCAGCGGTAAACGACATGTAAACCTATGCCTTCGTGTTGGCACGCGACAGGTCACGGTGGGAGATGCTCACATGATACTGAGCACCCTCCAGGTAGCGGGCCGTGGCCTCGGCAATGGCGACGCTACGGTGCTGTCCGCCTGTGCAGCCGATAGCAATGGAAAGCTGCGGCTTGCCCTCTGCGATATAACCCGGCATGACCGTATCGAGCAGCTGGGTCCAGGCCTTCCAGAACTCCTGGGTCTTGGGGTGGTCCAAGACAAAATCGGAGACCTTCTTATCGAGACCGGTCATGGTGCGCATCTCGGGATCGTAGAAAGGATTGGGCAAGAAGCGAACATCGATCATGATATCCGCCTCGATGGGCATGCCATGCTTAAAGCCAAACGAGAACACGTGGACATCCATAAGCTGCTGGTCGGACAGCTCGGAAAAAGCCATGCGCAGCTTGTTGCGCAAGGCAGAAGTGCGCAAGCGGCTCGTGTCGATAATCATATCGGCTCGATCGCGAACGCCCTGCAGCTGCAGACGTTCACGCTGAATAGCGTCGGCCGTGGTCTCCCCCGGCTTTGCAATGGGATGGCGACGACGGTTTTCGCTATACCGGCGAATCAGCACCTCGTCAGACGCCTCGAGAAACACAATGTCGCAGCTCATCTCGCGCTCTTCCAGTGCGGCAACAGCATCGAGCAGTTCATCGAACAAGCCCTGGCTACGCAGGTCGCAGGTAACGGCAAGGTGCCTGCCCACGCCCGTATTGATGCCAACGAGCTCAGCAAGCTGGGCAATCAGGCGTGGGGGCAGGTTGTCGATACAAAAATAGCCCATGTCCTCAAACACATGCATGGCTTGCGTTCGGCCCGAGCCGGACATTCCGGTGATGATAACGATATCGGGGATACGCTCCGAGCGCTCCGCCGCATCCATGGCATCTCCCTTTTGCATGTGTGCCTCCTAAAATAAGCGCGGGACCCGGCCAGCGGATCCCGCGCGATCAATTGCCTTTATTGAGTATACCGCCCCAAGCGGATACAAGGCCCGTCTTACGCCTCAAGCGCAGCCTTGAACCAACTTGTAATACTCGTGGGGTGCGTGATAGCGGTGCCGACGACAACGGCCCACGCGCCGGCGTCGATTGCAGCGCGAGCCTCCTCGGGCGTATGCACGCGACCCTCGCAAATGATGGGAAGGCCGGGAAATTCCTCGGTCGCCTGACGCAGGAGCGGCAGGTCGGGGCCATCGGCCATGGTGCAGTCGATGGCGGCGACACCGTGAGAGAGTGTGGTGGATACCAGGTCGAAGCCCATATCAACCGCACGGCGAATGTCCTCGATGGTGGCACAATCCGCCATCAGGAGCACACCCTCCTCGTGCAGCGGGCGGAAGGTGTCCTCGACCGACTTGCCATCGGGACGCGGACGATCGGTGGCGTCGATCGCCACGATATCGGCACCCGCAGCAACGCAGGCACGAGCGTGACGCAGCGTCGGCGTGATGTAAACGCCCTCGTGCCCGTCCTTCCACAGACCGATGACGGGAACCTCACAGCGACCCTTAATGGCGGCAATGTCGGCAAGGCCCTGGCAGCGAATGGCGGCGGCGCCGCCAAGCTCGCAAGCGCGAGACATTTGAGCCATGGTCTCGGGCGTACGAAGCGGCTCGCCCATATACGCCTGAACGCTCACGACGAGCTTGCCCTTCAGGGACTGGATCAAAGGATCAACGGTCATGTTCGACTCAACCTTTCTCAAAACAGCCTTCTGAGACACCGCACCTTGACGTTCAAACCGTCGCTCGCGTACCGAAGTACGCTTCGCTCCTTTTTCACGTCAATCTGCGGCACCTCAGAAGGCGCACTTGGTAGTTATGTTTACTTCAACGATGCAAGAAGGTGTTCGGCGGCACCGATGAGCGGCGCGTCGCCCTCCAGAGAGCCGATGAGAATCGGCGTGTCCTGAAGCGGGTCGAGCGCCTGGCTGGCATAGCCCTCGTGCACCGAGTCCTTCCACGTCTGTGAACGCCAATCGGGGCCTTGGTGAATCACGCCGCCCGAAAGCACGATGACCTCAGGGTCCAGGATGTTAGCGAGCGAGCCCAGGCTGGCGCCCAGCGCAAAGCCGGCGTCATGAATGACCTCGGTCGCCTTTGCGTCGCCTGCGCGGCACAGGTCGTTCACGTCACGGCCGACCGAAGGACGGCTGGGGTCGACGCGGCCAAAACGCTCATCGTACATGCGCCCGATTGATGTTCCGGAAGCAACCGACTCCAGATGGCCGGAACGCCCGCAGGCGCAGGGAATGCCGGCGGCAGCCGAGCACTCGATGTGGCCCATATGGCCGGCAGCACCATGGAAGCCCTGCATCACGCGGCCGTTCTCGACATATGCGCCGCCGATGCCCGTACCGATGCCCAAACACAAGACGGAGAACTTGCCCTTGCCGACGCCCCAGTGGGCCTCGCCCAGAGCATGAGCCTGCACGTCGCCTACAACGGCAACGGGAAGGCCGAGGTCCTCGCGCAGACGCGGCCCCAACTGAACACCGGACCAGCCGGGCATAATCTCATTGGCATACGCGATGGCGCCCGTCTTGGGGTCGACGACACCGGCAGCGCCGATGCCAACTCCGAGGACCTCGACATCGGGATTTGCCTCAAGAGCTGCCTTGATAGACGCCTCGATGCGCTGGAAGACTGCTTCGCCACCCTCCTGGGCCTCAGTGGGAACCTCAGCCTCAAAAACGGGATGGGGCACACCGCCGTCAGCCGGATACTCCATGATGGCAGTCGCGATCTTAGTTCCGCCGATATCGACAGAGCAGACGTACTTGTTCTCCATGTCGTTCTCCTTCGGAGACAAAAACAACTACAGGAAATGCGCCGTCAGGCTAGCCGTCACAGCGCGGTAAAGGTTTTCCAGGTGCCCGAGATCGCCGAGAAACCGTGCGGCCATTGACCTAATGGGTCATGGCCGCACGGTTGAACGGCGAGGTCGGGTGCCTGGGAAAGCTTTAAAGGAGACCGTTGTCCTGGAGGACCTTGCGAATCGCCTCGACGTTCTCACCGGTCATGGCCTTCACCGGGCGCGGCATGGTCGGGCTGTCGAAGATGCCCATGAGGTTCATAGCGGTCTTGAAGGCGCCGACGCCACCGGCATAGCCCTGGACGCCCGAGGTGACATCCCAGATGTGCGAAATCTCATTGAGGCGATCCTGCTCGGCCTTGACGGTAGCCCAGTCACCAGCCTGAGCGGCCTTCCACTGACGAACGTAGCCCTCGGGCTCAACGTTGGCGAGACCCGGGACAGAGCCGTCGGCGCCACCGAGGTAAGCGCCGTCGACAACAACCTCGTGACCGGTGAGGATGCTCATCGGATGGCCGTTCTTTTCGTTCTCCTGAACGAGGTAGCGGAACGAGATGTCATCACCCGAGGAATCCTTGACGCCAGCAAGGACGCCCTCGGCGCCGAGCTTGGCAAGAAGCTTCCAGGGAAGCTTGGTGTGGACGCACACGGGGATGTCGTAGGCGAAGATGGGCAGGTCGAGTTCCTCGTGAAGGATGCGGAAGTGCTCCTCGACCTCGGTCATGCCCTGCAGGGCATAGAACGGGCAGGTGGCGACGAGCGCATCGGCGCCCAGCTCCTGAGCGACCTTGCCGTGCTCGATCATGCGCTCGGTCTCGGTGTCGATGATGCCGACCAGAACGGGAACGCGGTGGTCGACGATACGGACGGCCTCTGCGACAATCTGGCGACGGCGCTCGTCGGTGGAGAAGACGACCTCGCCCGAGGAGCCCAGGAAGAACAGGCCATCGACGCCGGCATCGATCATGCGGTTGATGCTGCGCTCAAAGGAGGCAACGTCGAGCTGGTGGTCTTCGGTATCGGGAACAACGACGGGAGGGATAACGCCGGTGAATTTCTGAGTTGCCACAAGAATCTCCTTAGTTGTCTGGCGGGCAGCCCTATGCCGCCCACTCTTGTTGGCGGTGTCCAGGCCGTCTAGGCCAAAGAACACGAATAGAACGTTTGGTTAAAGAAGTCGACGACTTCGTTTTCGAACGCATTGATGCGCTCGTGAGCGTATTTGGCATAGATGATATGCCTCCGGTCACACTCAAGACCGTTGAATACGGCAAACTGACCCTTGGGATCACTCACGGTATCCATGAGCGATGTGCCCATGAGCACCGAGCCACGAACCCGAGGCGACAGCGTCTCGAGACCGCTGGGAAGCGGATTGGCAAGCGCCGTGCAGGCAAGGCCCCGCTCGTCCAGAGCAGAAACCGCCAGCGCGACACCGCCGCCAAGGCCCTCGCCCCATGCAAAGATGCGGTCGGGATCCATGCCATCAAGGTTGCGCGCAACCTTCGCCAACGCGCAGCCCCAACGGACACGCTCGACAAAAGCAGGCGAGGTAATCCCCTGCTGCAGATCGCTGGATCCAATAGTCTCATCGTCCAGCGCAAGCACGGCATATCCCATGGCGGCAAACCGCGTCATGTGATGCCATCCCCGCACGGGTCGGTCGATGTCATGGAACATCAGACACAGCGGAACAAGCTCGGATCTTCGGGCGCAACCAGAGGGCTCAATCAAACGGCCGTGCACGACATACCCGCCGAGCTCAAAGGAAACCTCGGAGTAGCGCGCGCACGGATTTGCGAAATCAATCGCCGTAACGGTCAGCCCGCAAACCTCAAGGTCCGAAGCGGCTGTCTCCAACTCGGAAACATCCACAGAAGCATCGCCGCGCCAATCCCGGAAATCAGAGAGCCTTGACGAAACCGTCCCAGGAATTCCCACGAGTCCGGGGACAATCAGCTCATTGACATTGCTCTCGCACTTAGACATGAGCCTCCCCTCCCTTGCAGAAAAACGGAATGATCAGATCGTCAAAATCCTGAATCTCCTCGTGGCCAAAGCCTTCAAAGAACTCATGACGCTTTTCGCAGGTCAGGTTGTTATAGACCGCAAACTGCGTCGCTGGCGGGCAGACGATATCGGCTGTGCCGGTGCCAAACAGCACGGGGCATTTGACCATAGGGGCAAAGTTCTTGGAATCGAAGTACGCCAGCTTGGCATAGGCTTCGTCAATACGAGTCGAGTCCTCGTCAAACCAGCGAGACCAATAGCGCAGGCCCTCGTAGGCAATGTCGTCTGCATCCAAATCCCAGACTAGGCGGAAATCCGACAGGAAGGGATAGAGGATGGCGGCACGATTGATAAGCTCGCTGTTAAGCGCACAGGTCGCAATGCCCAAACCGCCACCCTGCGACGCGCCGTTCACAAACACACGGGAAAGATCGATGCCCTCGAGCTCGCGAACAATACGGCACAGAATGCGAATATCTTGGTGCAAGCGGACATAGTAGAGGTTGGCCGGGTCGCCGTCGATACCGGCGACGATATGGCCCGCGACCGTTGTGCCCTCAAATCCGCCAATGTCCTCGGAGGGACCTCCTTGGCCGGGGCAATCGAGGGCGATGAGTGCCATGCCCATGCCCGCAAACGACGCTTGCTCAAACCAGCTGCGGCTCGCACCCGGATATCCATGGAACTGAAGTACCAATGGCACGTGCTCGTCCGAGACAGGTTTAAGGTACTTGGCATGCAGGCGTGCACCACACATGCCGGTATACCAGAGGTCGAAAAACCGACAGGTCGCGGAATCCGCAACCGAAGCCGCCTCAATCGCATAATCGAGCTCGACGGCGTCGGCCTCGGCCATGCGGTCCTTCCAAAAGAAATCGAAATCCGATGGACGGGGCATAGCGCCTCGATATTCACCAAATTGCTGTTGTAGCTCCTGAGCACTTGGCATGGCTCGTGAACCCAACCTTTCGAAATCGCAACGGAGGTGCGCCCGGTAAGGGAACCGGGCGCACGGGAGGGAAAGCGAGGCTACTCGCCGAGCTGGGGATGCAGCAGCGACGGCGCAGCGCCGAGCAGCATCTTGGTGTAGGGGTCCTGAGGGTGCTGGAAAACCTGCTTGGCCTCGCCCTGCTCGACGATCTTGCCGCCATTCATAACGATGATGTCGTCAGAGATATAGCGGACCGTCTGGATGTCATGGCTGATGAACACCATGGCCAGGCCGAGCTCCTTCTTAAGGTCGGTCAGCAGGTTCAGAATCTGCGCGCGGACCGAAACGTCCAGAGCCGAGGTGGGCTCGTCGGCGATGATGGCATCGGGGTTCAGCGACAGGGCACGGGCAATTGCGACGCGCTGGCGCTGGCCGCCCGAAAGCTGGCCGGGAAGAACCTCGGCGGCGGAGCTGGGCAGACCGGTGAGCTCCAAGAGCTCCTTGACGCGCTTCTCCTGCTCGGCCTCGGTACCCAGGTTGTGGACGCGCATGGGGTCGAGCAGTTGCTCGCGAACGACCATGCGGGGATTGAGCGCCGTGGCCGGGTTCTGGAACACGACCGAGATGACGCGACCCATGTGGCGACGGTCCTCGGCGGTACGTTTGGTAACGTCCTTGCCCTTAAAGTAGACCTTGCCGCTCGTGGGGGCCTGCAGGCCGCACATGACGTTGGCGGTGGTGGACTTTCCGCAACCGGACTCGCCGACGATGCCGATGGTCTGTCCGGGCATGAGCTTAATCGTTACACCCTGGACGGCGTGAACCAGGTTGGGGTGCAGAATCGAGCCGGTACGGGTCCTAAAGGTGACGTGGACGTCATCAAGGAAGATGATCGGCTCGACGCCGTTGACTGCGGTCTCGCTCATCTACATCACCTCCGCGTGAGGGGTCAAACCATTTGCCTTGAGCACCTCATCGGGGAGCTCGGAATAGAAGTGCTCGGTGCCGGGCACGCGCTTGAAGACCGGACGGGTGTCCAGGCCAATGCGCGGATGGCTCGAGCGGGGTGCGAAGCGATCGCCCTTGGGGAAATCGCGCGGGCTCGGAACGGCGCCGGGCACCTGGTGCAGGCGGCCCGAACCGCTCTCGATGGACAGGACGGAACCCAGAAGGCCGCGGGTGTACTCGTGGATCGGGTTGGTGAGCAGCTCCTTGGTGGGCGCCTGCTCGATAACCTGGCCGGCGTACATAACCGTGATGTTATGAGCGACCTCGGCGACCAGTGCCAGGTCGTGCGAAACGAAGATCATGGCAAAGCCAAGCTTGGCCTGAAGGTCGTTAAGCAGCTTGATGACCTGCTTCTGGACAGTAACGTCCAGAGCGGTCGTGGGCTCGTCGCAGATGACCAGCTTGGGGTCGCGGGTAAGGGCCATAGCGATCAGAACGCGCTGACGCTGACCACCGGAAAGCTCATGCGGATAGCTCTCGAGCGTACGCTTGGGGTCGAGGCCCACGAGCTCCAGGAGCTCCTCGGCGCTACGGGTGCCACCGCGCTTGGTGAGCTGCTTCATTTGGGCGGAAATGAGCATGGAGGGGTTGAGCGAGGACAGGGCGTCCTGATAGACCATGGCGATATCGGTACCGCGCAGGCCGAACCACTCCTTCTTGCTCATCTTGAGCAGATCGCGGCCCTCCCAGAGAACCTCACCGGAAAGGTGCTCGTCATCGTCGGTCAGGCCCATGATGGCCAGCGTGGTGATGGACTTACCGCAGCCGGACTCGCCTACCAGGCCCATGGTCTGGCCGGGACGGACATCAAAGTTGACGTGGTCGACGACGTTGATATCACCGTGGTGCTCAAACTGGATGCAGAAATCACGGACCGAAAGGATCGGCTCAACGGACTCATCGGGCACATGGCGGTCGTTACGCTTGAGCTCGACATCGCGCAGGGCGCCAAGACGGGCGGACAGGGACTGAGCCTGCTCCTTGTAAGCGCGAACGGGGTCGGAGACCAGCAGGTCGGCCTCGCGGCGCTTGGAGGAATCGGTCGGATCCAGGGCGGCGGAGGGAGCAGCGGCCATGGCGTCGGTAATGCCCTCGGAGAGGATGTTGAGCGCCAGGCAGGTGATCATGATAGCCAGACCCGGGAACAGCGCCTGCCACCAACGGCCAGCGAGCACGCCGCCGCGGGCGTCGGCGAGGATGTTGCCCCAGGTAGCGGTGGGCTCCTGGATACCAGCGCCGATAAAGGTCAGCGAGGCCTCGAAGATGATGGCGTCGGCGACCAGGGTAACGGTGAAGACCATGATCGGGGCGATGCAGTTACGCAGAACATGCTTGATCAAAATCCACGGAGCCTTGGCGCCGGAAACGATGACCGCGCGGACATAGTCCTCGCCGTACTCGGACACGATGTTGGCGCGCACGATACGGGCAATCTGCGGAGTGTACATAAAGCCGATGGCGAAGATGATCGACGGCACTGAATTGCCCAGGATGGAGACGAAGACGGCAGCGAGGGCGATACCCGGGATGGACATGATGATGTCCAGGATACGCATGATCGCCTCAGAGATAGACTTGCGCGAAACCGCTGCAAGGGCGCCCACGACCGAGCCGCAGACCAGAGCCATGGCAGTGGCGCCAAAGCCGATAATCAGCGAGTAACGACCACCGTAGAGCATACGCGACAGAATGTCGCGGCCCTTATCGTCGGTACCGAAGATAAATCCGTTGCCGGGAGCCTGGCGAGCCGTAAAGATCTCGACCGGGCTATAGGGGGCAAGAAGGGGCGCCAAAATCGCAGTCAGGGCGACCAGCACCAGCACGACGGCGGCAATCTTAGAAGACAGCGTCATCTTCTTCCAGCCACCGAGCTTGAGCCCCTTGGAGGCAGCCTTCTCGAGCTGCTCGGTTTGCTTCTCTCGAATCTTTACCATAATCTACACCGTCCTGATGCGCGGGTTGATGAGCAGGTAGAGCATGTCAACCACGATGTTGATGATGATGAAGGCAAGAGCAACGACGATAACGACGCCCTGAACCAGGTTCGCCTCGTTGCCCTGAACGCCCTGCAGAATCGCAGTGCCCATGCCGGGGAGGTTGAAGATAACCTCGATGACGACGGCGCCGCCCATGAGGTAGCCGATCTTAAGACCGAGGGTGGTGACCGGGGTGATCAGCGCATTGCGAAGAACGTTGATGCCGACGACGACCTTCTCGGGAACGCCGGCGCCACGAGCCATACGGACATAGTCCTTGTCGAGCTCCTCGACCATGGCGGTACGCACGATACGAGTCATCTGGCCCGTCAGCGGAAATGCCAAGGCGATAGCGGGCATGATCATACGTCCCAGATAGCCAACCGGATTCGTGGTGAAGTGAGGCAGAGCACCCGATGCCGGGAGCACCTTAAGGTAGGAAGAGAACAGCAGGATCAACAGAACGGCAAGCCAGAACGACGGGGTTGCCAAGCCGGCGATGGAAAAGACGCGGATCACTTGGTCCGGCCATTTGTCGCGATACAGTGCCGCGATGACGCCGAGCAAAAACGAAACGACCGCACCGATGGCAAGACCGATGAAGGTCAGCTGCATCGTGACGGGCAGGGCCGTGGAGATGCGCTTGGCAACGGAGTTGCGGGCAGCGCCGTAGGTACCCATGTCGCCATGAATCAAATCGCCCATATAGCGCACGTAGCGCACAGGCCAGGGGTCGTCCAGACCATACTTCTCATGGTACTCGGCAACCGCCTCGGGCGAGGCACCGTCACCCAACGCCGTGTAGGCGGGGTCGGTCTTGGAGAACGACATAAGGAAGAACACCAGGACGGTGACGCCCAATGCCATGATCGGCAGCGCCACAAGACGCCTTCCAATCAAACGTAGCAAGTTGTTCACGTTCTCTCCCCTTTCTTTTGTCGGTAGGACCAACTGGTATATGAGTACGGATACTCATTACAAGACCCGAGCGACATCGTTGCCGCCCGGGTCTTTGTTTCAACTATGAGGATACGGTCCCAACGGCCGACATCCTGCATACAGACTCAAGCGAGTCTTACGCCTTGACGGTCGCAACGCCCCTGAAGGACATGCTCGTCGTGCCGATGCCCTTGAAGCCGTCGAGAGCCTCGCCGTTGGGCGCGGTGGACGGATCGTCCCAGGAAGCGGAGACGGTCTTGACGTGGACAACGGGGTACAGAACGGCGTTGTCGGCGATGATGTCGAAGCACTCGTTCCACTTCTTCTGCTGCTCGTCGCCCTCGGCGGCAAGAGCCTCGTCCATGAGACCGTGAAGCTTCTGCCACTCAGCGGACTCCTTCCACGGGCAACGGGTCTGCATCCAGACGTTGTCGCCATACCACCAGTTGAGCAGCAGGTCGGGGTCAGCGCCGAAGCAGGAAGGATCGCCAGGGGCAAGGAGGATATCGTAGGCCTCGCCGCCGTCGATGGCAGCGTAGGTGGCCGGCGAGGTATCGGTCTGGATGGTCACCTCAAAGCCGAGAGCGTCGAGGTCGTTCTTGACCTGGGCGGCCATGCCCTTGATCTGCTCGTTGTCGGTGGTGCGCAGGGTGATGGCACCCGGGGTGATGCCGGACTCCTCGATGAGCTTCTTAGCCTTCTTGGCGTCGGTCTTGTACACCGTGGAAGCCTCATGATAATTGGTGAAGCTCTTGGGCAGGTAGCAGCTGGCAGCGGTGGCAAGGCCGGCGAAGGTGTTGCTGACCATCTTCTCGGTGTCGAGCGCATACATGACAGCCTGACGGACCTTGACGTTGTTCCAAGGCTCCTTGGCGACGTTGAACATGATGAAGCGGGTGCCGAAACCCTGAACGTTATCGATCTTGCAGCCGGCGCTCTCGAGCTGGTCGACGGCGTCAGCGGTAACGAGCTCCATAACGAGCGTGGAGCCCTCCTGCTGAGCGGTAACGCGAGCGGTGGGGTCGGTCAGGATGCTGTACTGGATCTTCTTATCCTCGGCAGCATACTCACCGTTGTACTCGGGGTTGGGAACCAGGGTGATCTCGGTATCGGAGATAGAGTCGTACATCCAGGGGCCGGAGCCGATCGGCTGCTTGGCGCGATCCTCCTCGGTCTGGGTGGCCGGGGTAACGCGGATGATGGCAAGACGATCCTTGAGCAGAGAGAAGTTGGGGACCTTGGTCTTGACCGTCACGGTGCTGGCGTCCTTAGCCTCGATGGACTCGAAGGGCTGGAAGAACGGAGCATAGGTAGCGGAAGCGGCGCAAGCGGTGTAGGATGCAACGACATCGTCAGCGGTGACCTCGGTGCCATCGGAGAACTTGGCGCCCTTGCGGATGGTAACCTCGAAAGTGGTGTCGTCCACAGACTTGGGGTCGTCGGTGGCGAGCTCGTTGAAGGTGCTGTAGTCGTGGTAATCGATGCCGTAGAGGCCCTCGACGACGTGCCAGTTAGCACCCAGGCCCACAGCGGAGCCGGTGCTGGCGGGGTCGAAGCTGGACGGAGCGTAAGCGGAACCAGCGGTGATCACGCCGCCGCCACGGTTGGCGGAATCGGTGGAACCGGAAGCGGAACCCTCGTCGCTAGAGCTGCCACCGCAGCCGGTGAGACCAAGCCCTGCGACAGCAGCGACGCTGCCGGTGAGGCCGAGGAACGAACGCCTGGACATACCCTTGTTGATGATGGCCATGTCTTCTCCTATCAATAGAGAATCTTACCCGGGAGCACCTAGACTTGCCCCCGCGCAACTTGCGGACGATATATACCTTACCTACCGACAAACCCAACTTGGGTGCCGCGCTCGGCGACCGATACATACATACGCTTGAACGGTATTTACTACCGTTCACCGAATTCATTGACAAACGATTCGACAGACAGTATGTATCGGCGAGGTGAGATATCAGTCTTCGTCAACCCGCAGGATAGCAGGGTTATTCACCATGGCTAGTCAAACGTTTTAGCGTTAATAAAACCCGAAATCAGCAGGTAATCGCCGCGAAATAAATGATTGAAAATCAGCCAATCATGTATATCAGTTGTTTAGAAGCGCGTTTAGTTTTCGGAACGGCTGGCCGATGCCTGGGCGCGCTCGGCATTCCATGCAACAAGTGCCTCGTGGACCGCTTTGGCGACATCGGCCGGAACGCCTCGAACTTCCGCAATCTCCTGCTCGCTTGCCGCGCGCAAACGCTTCATCGAGCCAAAATGGCGCATAATGGCACGTTTTCTGGTGGGTCCCACGCCCGGAACGTCGTCAAGCACCGAAACCGTCATAGCCTTATCGCGCAACTCGCGATGGAACGTAATCGCAAATCGGTGGGATTCATCGCGAACCTGCTTGATCAGATAAAGCGAAGCGGAGCCGGTCGGCAGCACGACGGGGGTCTCGTCCCACGGCACGAAAACTTCCTCATCGGCCTTTGCCAAGCCACAAACTGGTATATCGAGGCCAAGCGCCTCAAGTTGCTTAATTGCAGCGGTCAATTGCGGTTTGCCGCCATCGACAACGAGCAAATCGGGGCGCGAGCCAAAGCGCTCGTCCGCCATGCGCTCGGGAGCATAGCGACGCCCCAGAACCTCGGACATCGATACGAAGTCGTTCGCCTCGTCCAATTCGGCCTGAATTTTAAAGCGACGATACTGGCCCTTGTCGGCACGGCCGTTGGTAAATACCACCATCGAAGCGACGGTAAAGGTGCCGTGCAACGTCGAGATATCGAAGCACTCGATGCGCAACGGCGGCGCAGGCAGCGCCAGCGCGCTTTCGAGCTCCAGGAGCGCCTGATTAGTGCGATCGTCAGCATACCCCGTGCGCATCATGTAGCGCATGAGGGCATGGCGCGCATTTTTGGAAGCCATATCGAGCAGGCGGTGCTTTTCGCCGCGCTGCGGCCTATGGAGATGGCAAGAGCGTTCGCGCTTGCCCGCAAGCCACTCCCCCAACGCCTCGGCATCCTCAAGCTCGACAGAGAGATTGATCTCGGCTGGAATATCAGCCGTCTCGTCGTAATAGCGCTTAAGAAAGCCCGATTGAAGCTCTTCCTCGTCGACATCCAGGCCTTTATCGAGGATGAACTCACAAGTTCGAACCGTTCGGCCCTCGCGAACGACAAAGACACAGGCGGCAGAGATAGTCTCTTCGCGATAGAAGCCGATGACGTCGATATCGACGCTCGATGGAAAAACGACCTGTTGGCGATCGTCCAGGCCCCTAATGACTTCCAGGCGACGCTTGACGCGCGCCGCACGCTCAAAATCGAGCGTCTCGGCTGCCTCCGTCATCTCGGACGTAAGCTCGTCAACGACATCCTTGCGATGGCCCGACAAGAAACGTTCGACACGTTTGACGTTCTTGGCATAGTCGGCAGGGGAAATCGCGCCGATGCATGCGCCCGGCCCGCGCCCGACATGGTAGTCAAAGCAGGGACGCCCGTTTTGCGCGCAAATCATATTGACGATGTCTTCTTCGCCCTTATGAGATTCGACGATGCGGCGGCAGCGGCGCCATTCCGCACAGGATGCCGAGCAAATAGGAATAACCTTGCGTAGCGTATCGATGGTCTCACGCGCCGCACGGCTATCGGTATAGGGGCCAAAATAGCGCGTTCCCGGTTTATGACGCTCTCGCGTGTATTTAATAGCCGGAAACAAGTCGCTCTTGGTAATGGCGATAAAGGGATAGCTTTTATCGTCTTTGAGATCGACGTTAAAGTACGGATGGTACTGGCCAATCAGATTGCGCTCGAGCACCAATGCCTCGTGCTCGGTCTCCACCACGATATAGTCGAAGCTCGCCACCAGCTGCATCATGAGCGGGATCTTTTGACGCTCGTCCTGCAGCGTCACGTATTGACGCATACGGGCACGCAGGTTTTTTGCCTTGCCCACATAGATGACATCACCCTTGGCATCTTTCCAAAGGTAGCAGCCGGGTTGCGTGGGAACGCGCGAAACCTGCTCGGCAAGTGTTGGAATGTTGTCGTGACCTGCCACGCGCACCTACTTGCGACGAAGCAGCGCCGAGACCTCGGGCATCTTAAAGACGATGGCCAGGCCAAAGGTGACGGCGAGCGAGACGACGCCTGCAACACAAACGTAGCCCAGGGTAATGAGGATCGAGCTGCCAAGCGCTCCGACAAAGTGCTCAAGTGCCCACATGACGCCGGCACCCGCGGCAGCGCCCAAGCCACCGAACAGTAGGCCGAAGAAACCGCCATGCAGGATAGACTTGACCTGAAGGCCATGCAGACGACGGCGCAGCCACCACAGTGAGCATCCGACCAAGACTACGTAGTCAACGACGTACGAAAGCGCAATTGCCGGCATACCGTAGCCCAGCACCACGCCAAACAGCAGCACCGAACCGGCCTGTCCAATGGCAGAGTAAAGGCAATAACGACCGTAGGGCTTCATGTCGAGCAGGGCCGAGAAGCTCTTCTGCATCAGCACGACCACGCCGTAGAGCGGCAGGGAAAGTGCCAGATAGATAAGGAACTCCGACACCAGCGCCACACCGGATTCATCGAACTTGCCGGCGCAGTAGATCATGTTGAGCGGACGGGCGAAGACGATCAGATACATCGCAAACGGAATCAGGAAGAAGAGCATCTGGGCGACACCGCGCGAAATGCCCGTGCGGACGCTGTCGTAATCCTTCTCCTGCGCATCGTGAGAGAGTTCGGTATAGAGTGCCGTCGAAAGCGAGGCGGCGATCAGCGCATAGGGCAATGTGTACCACAGGCGCGCATATGCGATGACGGAAGGGCCGGTCTCGGGCTGCACCACCAGCGCGGCGGCATTGGTAATGGAGGTCGAGACAAACATGCACACCGTGGCGAGCAGCGTCGGGATACCAAGCGCGATCGTCTGTCGCAGCGCGGGATCCTTAAAGTCGATATGGATATGAGGATGCACGCCATGCTTGCCAAGCGCGGGAATCTGGCAGGCCATCTGGACAAAGACGCCGAGGGTCGTACCAGCTGCGATCAAGATAATACCGGCCTGCTCGCCAAATTGTGCAGACACGGGAGCAAAGCCCATAAAGCTGGCGATGACGATGACATTGTTGAGAACCGGGGCAAACGTCGACCAGAAATAGTCGCGGTGTGCGTTGAGAACGCCCGAGAACACCGAGCCCAAGCCATAAAACAGAATTTGAATAGCAAAGAAGCGGAACATGAACGCAGCGGTATCCATGCTGCCGCCATCGCCCGAAAGGAACGACTGCGTCCAAATAAAGCCGGGAGCAAACACGGTGCCCAGCAGCGAGATACCGCCCAGCAGCAGAAGCAGAATACCGAGCAGGTTGCCGACATACTCGTTCGATGCCTCGCGACCCTGCTCGCGCCTCACACCCATATACACTGGCAAAAACGCCGTAACGAGCATGCCGCCCATCACGAGCTCGTAGAGCATGTTGGGCAGGTTGTTGGCAACCTGATAGGAGGACGAGAGCAGCGACATACCGATGGCGGCCGCCATGGCCCACGTGCGGATAAACCCGGTGACACGCGACACGATGGTCAGCACGGTCATAAGGCCAGCAGAACGACCAACCGTGGAGTAGTCCGACGAACCCATATCGTCTACGTCGTCCTGAGAGTCCTCATAAACCTCATCTTGTGGCGGCAAATCGTCCACGACGGCAAAGGAGCCGGTTATCGCAAAGGGATCGTCAACCAAAACGGCGTCATCAGCAGGTGCGGCGTCATCGCTGTTCGGCATGTTGTTACCGGATACGGCATCATCATCGAATATGGCATGGTCGCCAAACACCGTGTCAACTTCATTGGCGGCGACGGTTCGGGCAGAAAACGACAGAGGGTCCCAGTCGTCATCACCGTCGATGGCCACGCCCTCGACGGGATCGGTCGAACCAAGCGGCGACCATTCGTCATCCGAAAAAAGCGGTTCGCCATCATCATGAGCCGTGGGCTTGGCGGAACGAGCGGCAGGAGCGCTCTGCGGTGTGCTCTTTCCCTGGGCTGCCATCAAAAACACCGCCGTCTCATCGGGACGCGGCGCACGAGGAGCCTCGGAGGCGATCGGCATCACGCTGGCGCTCGATTGAGCGGCGACCAAAAAGACAGCCGTCTCATCGGGACGAGCCGAAGAAAGAACCGTACGGGGAAGTGCCGTGCCGGCACCGGCGGCACGCAAGTACACGGCCGTCTCGCCCGGGTCAGCGGCAGCGGACCAGGCGTTTCGAATCTCGTTATCGAACGAAGCGGCCTCGGGCGCGGGCGTCTGAGGAGCCGACCCTTTTGCAAAGTGAGCTCCGCGCTTTGATTCTTCCTGCGGCATCGCTCAGTCCTCTCTCGTGATCGGGGCAACCGTCGCCCCGCAAAATGCAACTAAGTCATCGGGAGCAAGCTCAAGCTGATAGCCGCGCTTGCCACCCGAGATAAAAATGGTATCCCAAAGGACGCATGTCTCATCGATCAGAGTCCGGAAGCGTTTTTTCATACCGACCGGACTGCAACCGCCGCGGACATACCCCGTCGCGGCAAGCAAATCTTTGACATGCATCATGGTCAGCGACTTTTCGCCTGCGGCGCGCGCGGCGGCCTTGAGGTCGAGCTCGTCGGCAACGGGAATGCAGCATACGACATGGTCGTTGGACGGCGTCGTGCAGACCAGGGTCTTAAATCCCTGACCGGGCTCCTCGCCAAGCTGCTCGGAAATCGCGACGCCCAGCCCCGACGATTCGTCGTCATCGTCTTCGTACGTATGGAGAACATAGGGGATGCCGGCGCTTTCCAGCTCACGCATGGCGTTGGTCTTTGGCGTCTTCACGGCCTTCGGCATGGCATATCCTTTCCCTCATATAAGAACGCAATTTTTAAGTATATGTCCATTTGCGCGGCATACGCTATCTCGACAAAGAGAGCGCCACCGAATCGCAAGGAATCGGCGGCGCTCATGTTTCAAAAACACCTATGTATTAGGCATCGAGTTGCGCTTGACGCTCCTTATCGCGTTTGAGCAACGGCGCCAAGAACTTGCCGGTATAGCTCTGCGGGCATGCCGCAACCTGCTCTGGCGTACCCGAGACCACGACAGTTCCGCCACCGTTGCCACCCTCGGGACCCATATCGATCAGACGGTCGGCGACCTTGATGACATCGAGGTTGTGCTCGATCACCAACACCGTATTGCCCGCATCGACTAGACGCTGCAACACATCAAGTAACTGGCGAACGTCCTCAAAATGAAGACCGGTCGTAGGCTCGTCCAAAATATAGAACGTCTTACCCGTCTGACGGCGATGAAGCTCCTTGGCGAGCTTTACGCGCTGCGCCTCACCACCCGAGAGCGTCGTGGCGGGCTGGCCCAAGCTCACATAACCTAGGCCGACGTCATACAGGGTTTGAAGCTTTCGCTTGATCTGCGGAATATTCCCAAAGAAAGCCAGTGCCTCGGCCACGCTCATGTCAAGTACGTCCGAGATAGTCTTGCCACGATAGGTAACCTCGAGCGTCTCGCGGTTATAGCGCTTGCCGCCACAAGCCTCGCAGGGAACATAAATATCGGGAAGAAAGTGCATCTCAATCTTGATCTGGCCGTCGCCCTTGCACGCCTCGCAGCGTCCGCCGCTCACATTAAAGGAGAAGCGTCCCGGCGAGTAGCCACGCGCCTTCGACTCCGGCGTGCTCGCAAACAGCGCGCGCAGATCATCCCACAGGCCAATATAGGTCGCAGGGTTCGAACGCGGCGTGCGACCGATCGGCGACTGGTCAATGTCGATCACCTTATCGATGCACTCGATGCCCTCAATCTTCTTGTACGGACCCACGGGACGCGTCGAACGGTGGATGGCATTCGTAAGCGCGGGCGCAATCGTATCGGTGACCAGGGAGCTCTTGCCCGATCCCGAAACACCGGTAACGACTGTGAGCGTACCGAACTCAATCTTGGCGGTAACGTTTTTGAGGTTGTTGGCGCGGGCGCCCGTGATCTTAAGGCAGCCGCGGCCGGGCTTGCGGCGCTCGTCTGGCACGCGGATCATCCGCTTGCCGGTCAAATAAGCACCCGTCATGGAATCGGGGCACGCCATGATATCGGCAGGCGTTCCCGCGGCGACCACGTGCCCGCCGTTGACGCCCGCGCCTGGCCCCATATCGATCACATAGTCGGCAGCGCGAATCGTGTCCTCATCGTGTTCAACGACGATAACGGTGTTGCCGATATCGCGCAGGCGCTCGAGTGTCTTAATCAGCCGCTCGTTGTCGCGCTGGTGAAGACCAATCGAAGGCTCGTCCAGAATATAGAGAACGCCCATGAGGCCCGCACCGATCTGCGTAGCCAGGCGAATGCGTTGCGCCTCACCGCCGGAAAGCGTCGCCGAAGCACGATCGAGCGTCAGATAATCAAGGCCGACATCAACCAGAAAACGCAAGCGTTCCAGGATTTCCTTGACGATACGACCGCCGATGAATTGTTGACGCTCGGTGAGCTCAAGGTCCTCAAAAAACTCGAGCGACTCGCGGCACGACAGGCAGCAAACCTCATAAATGGACTTGCCGCCCACGGTGACGGCGAGCATCTCGGGGCGCAGGCGAGCACCATGGCAGCTCGAACACGGCTCCTCGCGAATGTACTTCTCCAGGCGCGCCTTAGTGTTCTCGTTGGTCGTCTCGGTATAGCGCTCGTACAGGATATTGCGCACGCCCGAAAACTTGGTGTCCCACTGGCTGCGACGACCGTCGAGCTTTTGATAGTCCACCGAAATCTTCTTGTCGCCCATGCCATCCAAAAACGCACGACGCACCCGCGGGGGCAGGTCCTCCCATGGCGTATCGGCACTCACCTTAAAGTGTTTGCAGACCGCAGCAAAAATCTGCGGATAATAGTTGGAATTGCCGAACAGGCTGCCAAAGACTCCGTCGGCAATCGACTTTGAGGGGTCTTCAATCAGCGCCTCGGCATCGACCGTTTTCTTAAAGCCCAGACCATCGCACTCGGGACACGCACCATAGGGCGCGTTGAACGAAAAGTCGCGGGGTTGTAGGTCGTCGATGGAGTGCCCGTGCTCCGGGCACGCCAGAGCCAACGAATACTCCAGCAGCTCGCCCTCGGTTCCCTCGGGAGCATCGCGATCGGGCAGCATGTACACGTTCACATTGCCGTGTGCCAAGGCAGTCGCCTGTTCAACCGACTCGGCGATACGGCCCAGAGAGTTTTCCCGAATCACGATGCGGTCGACTACGACCTCGATATCGTGCTTGAACTTTTTGTCCAGATCGATGGGGTCGTCGAGCGAGCGTACTTCGCCGTCGACACGCACGCGGCTAAAGCCCTCAGCCCGAAGATCCTCGAACAATTTTGCGTACTCGCCTTTGCGCCCGCGCACCACCGGTGCCAGCACAAACGCACGACGACCCTCTCCCGCTGCCAGGACCTTATCGGCGACCTGGTCGGTGGTCTGGCGCTCGATAACGCGACCGCACTCGGGACAGTGCGGCGTGCCCACGCGTGCAAAAAGCAAGCGAAGGTAGTCATAAATCTCAGTTACAGTACCCACCGTCGAGCGCGGATTCTTGGACGTCGTCTTCTGATCGATCGAGACGGCCGGCGAAAGGCCGTCGATCGAGTCTAGATCGGGCTTGTCCATCTGGCCTAAAAACTGGCGCGCATAACTCGACAGGCTCTCCACGTAGCGACGCTGACCCTCGGCATAGATCGTGTCAAACGCCAGCGAGCTCTTGCCCGAGCCCGAAAGACCGGTAATGACCACGAGCTCGTCGCGCGGGATGGAAACATCGATATTGCGCAGGTTGTGTTCGCGCGCACCACGGATAACGATAGAAGAATCAGACATGGAAGCTCCTTGCCTCCTATAACCTCAAATCACACTGTCGATGAGTTTAACGCACTCAACGCGCACAGATGTTCGTAATACAAGATTCGCAGACCTTTTGCTTTGCGTGTCGGGTGCTTTGTTTCTCGAAATGCCGTGGAAAGGTTAGAGTAATCTAAAACTGAACTTAATTTGCTGTAACAGAGGAACGTCCATGACCGAAGATATCCCCCTTGAAATCACTTCGAGTGGCATGGCCAATCTGCCCATATTCATCGCCGTCCTTATCGTGGCCGCCGTCGTCGTGCGCGTGTATTTTTCAATCAAACACAACGAAAAACCGCCCATTGCCCGCGTCTTTTGGTGCGCGATGCTCCTCATCCCGCTCGGCATGGTAGCTGCATGGATTACGAATCAATTGCTCGTAAATGAGGACTGTTCCCTATGGGTCCTTTCTTATTCGGCGCTCGGTGCTGCCGCCGTCATACTTCTTGTCGAGCCCTTGGTTTCGGGACTTATCGACCAAACCGATCTTGCGACGGGAACGGTTGCCTGTATTTGCCGCGACATCCTTGTCGTCGCCGCTGTTTCAGCGCTCTCGTTCGTTTCACTCGAAATTGCCTGCAACGAAACGTTCTATCGCATTCCCGCCAACTCATTCGGGTTTTCCGTTGGGCTGCTCGCGACGGTTCTGCTCTCCCTTTATTTGCTGGGACAGCGTCATGGAGGAGTCATGGCCCTCGTGCCCGTCGTCTGTTGTACCCTTGGCATTGCCGAGCACTTCGTCATAACGTTTAAAGGCGAGGCCATCCTGCCGAGCGACATTTTGGCATTGGGCACCGCAATGGAAGTAAGTGAGGGATATGAGTTCACCTTCACTGCAGGAATCGTAACCTCACTCGCCCTGCTGGAGATTTCCCTGGGGCTTCTTTCGCTTATCCGACCGCGAAAGCTCCGTACGCCCGCCCATGTCTTCCCCGCAATCGCCGCTAACCTCTGCGCTTTTCTGCTAGTGACCGTTGTGGGGCTCTTGGGCTTTTCCAACATCGACTTGGAGCAGTCGCTGGATTTTGGATTTGACCGTTGGCAGCCCATCACCACGTATGCGTCTCAGGGTTTTATCACTTCGTTCACCGAAATGGTCAACGAGTTGCCCATTGAAAAGCCCGAAGACTATACGCCCGATGAGGCGCAGAGCATCGAGCAGGAGCTCGCCGCCGCCCACGACAGCACGTATGGCTCGAGCGAGCAGCGCGCGGCGGCCGTTGCCCAGTTCAATGAAATCAAGCCGACGATTGTTGCCGTCATGAACGAGAGTTTTAGCGACCTTTCGTGCTTTGAGCAGCTCCAGGCGGCCGGGTACACCGGTCCCGCATTCTACAACTCGCTTCCCGACACACTTGTTCGCGGCACCATGCTCGCTTCGGTCACCGGTGGCGGAACGGCGAACTCCGAATTCGAATTATTGACCGGAGCGACAACGGCCTTTGTCGGATTAGGCAAAATCCCCTATCAGCTGTATCAGATGAATGGCGTCAACAGCCTGGCAAAGGACCTTAAAGAGCTCGGGTATACCACTACCGCTATGCACCCGCAAAACCCCGTCAACTACCATCGAGATAAAATCTATCAGCAGCTGGGTTTTGGAGACTTTCTATCAATCGGCGATTTCGAAGGTGCGCCCTATTACCATGCCGGCGTATGCGACTACGCCACCTACGACAAGATACTCGACCTGCTCAGAACCGACGAAGCCCCGCAGTTCATCTTTGACGTCACGATGCAAAATCACGGCGGCTACGACTATGGCACCGTTCCCGTCGAAGAGCTGACAAACTATTGGGTCGAGGGAGCCAGCGAGGGCGCCAATAGCGCGCTCAATACCTATCTCACCTGCATCAATGCATCCGACCGGGACCTCGAGTACTTTATCAACGAGCTCCGCAATATCGGCAGACCGGTTGTTCTTGTCTTTTTTGGCGACCATCAGCCGAGCGCCGCAACGACTCTCAACGACGAGCTGTACCCTCAGGAAGATACGGCAAGCCACGCTTTCCGTATCTATCAGTCGACCTATTTCGTCTGGGCTAACTATGAAATCGCCGGCAATACCGAGCTCAACGTCTACGACACCGTCGGGGCAAACGAGATTGCAGCTATTACCCTTAATAAGATCGGCGCCCCGCTCACTGACTATCAAAAGGCCCTGCTTGCAACAAGGTCAGATGTGCCCACCATCAATGTCGCCGGCTATCTTGGTGCCGACGGGCTGCGCTACGACTTGGAATCTGAAGACAGCTCATACGCCTCGACGATCGACAAGCTGCAGCGCATGCAATACCTCGAGTTCGCCAGCAAAGTTCAATAAGCCCGCCCATTCGCTTGGACCCATCGTATTGCAAGCACGCTCGGCCCAAATGCATCGCAAATGACTCCCGCTCGCAAACGAGGGTACAATGACGCTCGTGTCACATCGCGGGGCCCCGGCCCCAACATATACAAAGGAGTCATACATGGGTT
Source organism: uncultured Collinsella sp. (assembly GCA_900545445.1). Taxonomy (GTDB): domain Bacteria; phylum Actinomycetota; class Coriobacteriia; order Coriobacteriales; family Coriobacteriaceae; genus Collinsella. The sequence goes on from UQZH01000005.1 coordinate 63,528, forward strand.
GCGAGCACGCACAAGCAGCCGGCGGACAATCAACGCCGTCGCAATTTGAAGAGAATACGCTGTCGGAGGTCAAGCGCGTTATCGCTGTGCTTTCCGGCAAGGGAGGCGTCGGCAAGTCGTTTGTGACGGGCGCCATCGCAACCGAGCTCGCCCGCCGTGGCAACAAGGTTGGCATTCTCGACGCCGACATCACCGGCCCCTCCATCCCCAAAATGTTCGGCATGAGCGGACGCCATGTCCATGCCCTCGGCAACCTCATGCTGCCCGAGATCTCCGAGCACGGCGTCAAGGTCATGAGCTCCAACCTGCTGCTTCAAAACGAGACCGATCCCGTCCTCTGGCGTGGTCCGGTCATCGCCGGCGCCATCAGGCAATTCTGGAGCGAAACCTCTTGGGGCCCCATCGACTATCTGCTGGTCGATATGCCTCCGGGAACGGGGGATGTCGCACTCACCGTCTTCCAGTCACTGCCCGTCGATGGCATCGTCATCGTCACGAGCCCGCAAGACTTAGTCTCGATGATTGTCGCCAAGGCGGTCAACATGGCCGAGAAGATGAACGTTCCGATTCTGGGCATTGTCGAGAACATGAGCTATATCGAATGCCCCGACTGCGGTAAGAAGATCGAGGTCTTCGGCAAGAGCAATCTTCCCGAGGTCGCCGAGACCTATCATCTCGACATCCTTGGTCAGCTGCCCATCGATCCCGCGCTCGCCGAAGCCTGCGACAAGGGAGAAGTCGAAACCGCGCTGCCCGCCGGCATGCTGCCCCAAGCCGTCTCCGCCGTTGAGGCCATCGCCCCGCACAAGACAGACGAGGCCTAAGTGAACGCAAGCGCCTTCTATGACGTCTTGGTGATCGGCGGCGGGGCCTCGGGCCTCGCCGCCGCCATTACGGCGGCGCGTGTCGACAAAAGCGTCTGCGTCGTCGAGCGCGACGTCGCCTGCGGTCTCAAGCTGCTTGCAACCGGAAACGGCCGCTGCAACCTCTCAAACGAATCCATCGACATTCGGCGATATAACCACCCCGCCTTTGTCGAATCCATCATGGGCCCCCAACCCGAGCAAGATCTCGAGAGTTTTTTCTCCTCGCTGGGCATCATGACGATCCGTGAGGAAGGCCGCCTATACCCGCGCTCCCTTCGCGCCGAGTCGGTTCGCGATGCACTCCTCAATGCATGCGAGCGTTTGGGCATCACCCTACGCTGCGGGACTAACGTCATTGCGGCTCATAAGGCTTCCGAAGGCTGGACGCTTCAGATCGACCGTCCCGCTCATGTACTCAAACCCAAAAAGCACGGCGACCGAAAGACGGAGCTCCGTTCGCTTCGAAAGGCGTTAGCCGATACTCCTCGCACGAGCGATGCCCTGCAGGCAAGGGCCGTGGTTATCGCTACGGGCGGCAACCCCACCGGCATCGCCGAGGTGTTTAGCCTTCCCTTGACGCCCCTGCGCCCCGTCCTGTGCCCCGTATCGGCATCAGTCGTCGGCGACCGGACGGCACTCGGAACTCTGGATGGTCTGCGCGTCCGAGCCCGCTTAACGCTCTCGCGCAGCCACGAAGAGCTCTGGCGAGAAGATGGCGAAGTGCTGTTCCGTGCCTTCGGCATCTCAGGCGTCGCCGCCTTCAATCTCTCTCGCCGTATCAACCAGGGCGACACTGTTCTGATCGACTTCTTTCCAGATTTCTCCAAAGATGAGCTGCTCGATACGCTCGAGCAGCGTGTCAACGTGCTCGGCGATTTTTCGCCCCGAAACTCCCACTGGCTTGACGGCATGCTCGCCCCGCAGCTCTCACACGTCGTCTGTACGGCATTCGAGCGGTGCCATCCCGGCTCGCGCGATGTCATCCACCTGGTCTCAATCCTCAAGCACTTTAAACTGTCCGTCGAAGGGACGGCAGAGGAGCGCTCAGCACAGGTCACGCGTGGCGGCATATCTATCGAGTGCGTCTCGACACCCAATCTTTACGTGAACAGCACCACAGGCGCCCCGCTTTACGTCTGCGGAGAAGCGCTCGACATCGACGCCGATTGCGGAGGCTTTAACCTTGCGTGGGCCTGGCTCTCGGGCATTCGCGCTGCAAGCAGCCTGTAGCCGCGCAGTCTATAATCAAAAACGCATTCGGGCCGTCTGGGATACCGGACGGCCTCTTTCTTGCCTCTAAGGAGACCTCGATGATCGAAATCACCCAAGTCAACGCGTCGCTCGATGAAGCCGGCGATGAAAATGCCTGCCTCATTGTTGGCAAGCGAGTCGCCAAGCGCGTCCTACGTTGCAAGGACTCCGAGATCAAGTCCATCGAGCTCCACCGCAAGTCAATCGACGCCCGCAAAAAACGAGACGTCCATTTTATCCTAAGCTTTCGTGTTGAGCTGACTAGTCCCCACCTCGAGCGAGAAGCGGTCGACAGCGTTGCCGAGCGTGACCGCTCGCGCGTACGCGCGATAGAAGACGATGGGTCTTCATTCCCCACCCCCGTCTCCGACGCACCTCAAGAACGCCCTGTCGTTGTCGGCGCCGGATGCGCCGGCCTTTTCGCTGCGCTTACGCTCGCCGAAGCAGGTCTTAAGCCCTTGCTCATCGAGCGCGGCGACCCGGCATTTCGCCGCTCGCATGCGATCGACCTCTTTCTAAAGGAGCGCATCCTCGACCCCGAGAGTAATATCCAGTTTGGTCTGGGCGGCGCGGGGACCTTCTCGGACGGCAAGCTCAATACGGGAACAAAAAATCCCGCCCATCGCCTTATCCTCGAAACCTTCGTCGAGGCGGGTGCGCCCCGCGATATTCTGTGGGATGCCAAGCCGCACATTGGCTCCGACATCCTTCCCACAGTTGTCACCGCTATATCCCAGCGCATCGAGCAGCTCGGAGGTGTCGTCCGTTATCGAACGAAGCTCGTCGACATTCGCATCGACGCGTCTGGCACCATTGTCGGTATCGACATCCAGTCGTCCCACGACGCGACAAGCGAGTCAATCAACACAAAGCATCTCATCCTTGCTTGCGGTCATTCTGCCCGCGACGTATTCGAGGTTCTCAAAACCCATCATGTCGCCCTCGCTCAAAAGACGTTTGCCATGGGCGTTCGCATCGAACACCCGCAGCGTGATATCGATCGGGCGCAATATGGCCCCGCAGCGGGTCATCCCGCGCTCGGAGCAGCCCCCTATAAGCTCGTTGCCCATCTTCCCAACGGCCGCAGTGTGTTCTCATTCTGCATGTGTCCCGGCGGACAGGTTGTCGCCGCCTCTTCAGAGCCCGGCCATCTGTGCGTCAACGGCGCCAGTCTCAACGCCCGCGCCGGCCGCAACGCAAACGCCGCTCTCCTCGTTAACGTCACGCCCGATGATCTCCCCAGCGATGATCCTCTTGCAGGCGTAGAACTCCAGCGCATTTGCGAGCGGGCTGCCTATCGCCTTGGCGGCTCCAACTGGAACGCACCGGCACAGCTCGTCGGCGATTTCCTTGCAGAACGCGCCAGCACGACATGCGGCAAGGTAAAGCCCACCTATCCGCTCGGCGTGACTTGGACAGCAATCGATGAGTCATTGCCGCAACATATCATCGAGTCGCTTCGTCTGGGAATTCCCTTGCTCGGCAAAAAACTGCGTGGCTACGACCATCCCGATGCCGTCCTCACCGGTGTTGAAACACGCTCGAGCTCTCCGGTCACCGTTACTCGAGACCGGCAATGCCATGCTGTATCGACCCCGGGGCTCTACCCTTGCGGCGAGGGAGCCGGATATGCCGGAGGAATCATGAGCGCCGCTACCGATGGCATCCGTTGCGCCGAAGCCCTGATCGCAGACCTCTAGCGCACGAATTCCAGCACGCAAAAGACACAGGCCCCGAGCTCCACAGGGAACTCGGGGCCTGTTCGCTATTTCTTAAACCGTGCACCCTGGCGTTTTCTGCCCGATGCGAACGTGGAACCCTTGCGGGCCTGCGAACGTAAGCGCTCGATCGTCTCGTCCTCAGACGCACCCTCGAGCATCGCCCGAATCTGAACGACAGCATCGCGCAGGCGCGCCGCCTCCTCAAAGTCCATGGCGGCAGAAGCGTTGCGCATATCCTCTTCCATGGTTTCGACGATCCGCACAAGCTCGTCATGCGGCAGTTCTTCCAACTGCTCCGCAAGTGTCTGCTCGGGCGCCACCGTCTCCGGCGCGGCGCCCTCGCCGTTTTCGTCAGGCGTATAGAACGCACCGTGACCCAGCGAATCGCCTCTCGAGCGTCCCTTCGAGCCCACAGTCTTTTCGGCCTCGGCAATAAAGCTCGAAATGTCGTTAATGGCCTTGCGGACCGTCTTGGGAACAATGCCATGCTCTTCGTTATATGCCATCTGAATCTCGCGACGGCGCTGCGTCTCCTCGATGGCTTCTTTCATCGAATCGGTCACAACGTCTGCATACATGATGACCTCGCCGTCGGCATTACGGGCCGCACGGCCAATCGTCTGAATCAACGAACGGCGATTGCGCAAGAAGCCTTCCTTGTCAGCGTCGAGAATTGCCACCAGCGAGACCTCAGGAAGGTCTAGACCCTCGCGGAGCAGGTTGATGCCAACGAGAACATCGATCTTTCCCTCGCGCAGCGTTCGCAGGATCTCGACACGGTCCATCGTCGCCGTATCGGAGTGCATGTAATTGACCTTAATGCCGGCATCAAGCAGATGGTCGGTCAGGTCCTCGGCCATGCGCTTGGTGAGCGTGGTCACCAGCACGCGCTCCTTGCGCGCCACGCGCTCGCGAATCTCGTCCTCAAGATCGTCAATCTGCCCACGAACCGGACGAACGTCGATCTTGGGGTCGAGCAGACCGGTCGGACGAATAATCTGCTCAACGTCGTTCTGGCTAACCCGCAGCTCATAGTCGCCCGGCGTGGCCGAAACGTAGATGAACTGGGGAATCCTCGCCTCAAACTCATCAAAACGAAGCGGGCGGTTATCGAGTGCCGAAGGCAGACGAAAACCATGCTCCACCAGCGTCACCTTACGCGAGCGGTCGCCTTCGTGCATGCCGCGGATCTGCGGCACCGTCACATGACTCTCGTCGATGATGCAGAGCATATCCTTGGGAAAGTAATCGATTAGGGTAAACGGCGGCTCACCCGGCTTGCGACCGTCCAGATGACGCGAGTAGTTCTCGATGCCGTTGCAAAAGCCCATCGTCTCGAGCATCTCAAGATCATAATCGGTGCGCTGCTGCAGACGCTGCGCCTCGAGCAACTTGTCGGTCGCCTTGAGCTCCGCCACGCGCTTCTCGCACTCTTCGCTGATCGATTTCAGAGCCGCCTTGACCTTCGGCTTCTCGGTCACGTAGTGCGATGCCGGCCATACGGGGATGGCCTCGTACTCACGAAGCATCTCACCGGTGACCTCATCGATCTCGGCAATCAGCTCGACCTCGTCGCCAAAGAACTCAAACCGCAACGGATGCTCGGCATAAGGCGGATACACGTCGACAACATCGCCGCGCACGCGGAACGTGCCGCGTGCCAGGTCATAGTCATTGCGGTCATATTGAATGTCGATAAGTGCATGGATAAAGTCATCGCGCTCGAGCGGCACCTTCTTGTCGACGTTTGGAGCCAGACCCGCATAGTCCTCAGGAGAGCCAATGCCATAGATACACGAGACCGATGCGACAACGATTACATCGCGTCGAGAGAGCAGTGACGCGGTCGCCTGATGGCGCAGCATCTCGACCTCTTCGTTAATCGAGGAGTCTTTCTCGATATATGTATCGCTTTGCGGCACATACGCCTCGGGCTGATAGTAGTCGTAATACGAGACGAAGTAGACCACAGCATTATTGGGAAAGAACTCTTTGAGCTCGCTTGCAAGCTGAGCGGCGAGCGTTTTATTCGGAGCCATGACCAGCGTCGGCTTTCCCAGGGCCTCAATAGTCTTTGCCATCGTGAAGGTCTTGCCCGAACCAGTCACACCCAGCAAAACCTGATAGCGGTCTCCGTCCCTCACACCCTGCACAAGCGACTCGATGGCCTTGGGCTGGGAACCGGCAGGCTCATAGGGAGAAACAACTTCAAACGGCACCTCAGCGCCCTCAACGCCAAAGCGCTTAAGTTCACCGCCAACGCGTTCTACTTCAAATTCCGCCATGGATACTCCTAACTCATACATCTGCAGTATATGCAGGCGGTGGGCTTAGTCCTATACGAACCGATCAGGATAGAGAGTCTTATAGCGAACCCAGGCATTATTGACGCGAATCAGATAAGCCTGCGTCTCGGGAAAGGTGATCGCGTTGTGAAGCGATGTGTCCTGCTGCGCCCAACCGTCCACATTACCCATGCCGGCGTTATATGCAGCAATAGCGCTGTCCGTCGACCCGTTAAAATACGTTAGAAGATACGAAAAATACGCACAGCCAAACTCGATGTTCGTAGCGGGATCGTTAAGGTTGTCGGCTGAATACTCACTACCATCGACAAGACCCAAGGCAATCATATCCTGGGCAGTCTCAGGCATCAGCTGCATCAATCCCCGAGCGCCTTGAGTCGACTCAGCCTCGGGATCCCAATTCGATTCAGACTTTATAACAGCACACACCAGATACGGATCAAGATTGTGCGAAATGCTCGATTGCTTTACATACGCCTCGTAGTCAATCGGATACAAAGGCTTAAAGAAGGCGGCAGGAGCATACGAGTAGACGAGCGAAATAAGGCCGAAGACGAACACAACGGCAAGTGGCGCCACGCGATACCACGCAAAGAAACGTGTCTTAGGCATCGGCATCCTCCTTATCCGCTACATCCCCGAAGCCATGGCGCGCAAGCCATGCGTCCAGTTGTTCATAGAGCGAATTATCGCCTGCCGCATTATCGATTACCGTCGTAGCGAGATTGCAAAGCGAAGCCTCATCAGGTTGGCATGCAGAGCGAGCATCAAAATCAGAGGACCCCATACCACGATGAATGGCACGCTCGCGACGAACTGCTAAAGGAGCGCTGATAACCAGAATTTCATCAGCCAGGCCAAAAGCATCCTCAAAACCAGTCGGGGCAGAAACCTCGACAACCGCAAAGGGATAACGGGGGGACGAAACCGTGCAGCAAACCGGATCAAGAATCCTCAGCAACAACTGATCGATAAGGACCGGATGGACAATACCGTTGAGCCGAGCGACGGAATCAGGAGAAACAAAAGCTCGAGAGGCTAAAACGCTGCGACGAACGCCGCCCTCCTCGTCAAGAATGTCCCAGCCAAATTCCTCAGCGAGTGCGCCAACGAGATCAGAACCCGGAACATATAACGATTTTGCGAGATCATCCAAATCAATGAGCATGGCGCCGCGAGACTCAAGATAGCGACAGGCGGTCGACTTACCCGAAGCAATATTGCCCAAGACAAAAACGGTAAACATCAAGTCCTCCCTAACGCCAATGGGAGTTATTATCGCGCAAATACAAAAGAAGGACTCAAAATACAGCCAAACAGTAAGACAAGCTAAACGAAGGCGAGTTCTTGTATTACAGCTCTCTATCAAACGAAAAAAGGGGGAGGCCGCGAGGCCTCCCCCTTCTACATTCCCAATGGCGGCTCGGTGCCGTCCACCGGTCAGCGGCGCCCTGGCCTCCCACGGGCTGACCCC
>UQZH01000006.1 GCA_900545445.1 uncultured Collinsella sp.
GACGATGCGGCGCGTCACGCGGCGCCAGCTGCCGTGTGTGAGCAGCGTGCGACGGCACACGTCGGGCTCGACAAAATGGGCTCCAGAGGTTTTGTCATTGCGCTTGGGGGTCGTGAACAAGGCGGCCATGGTTGCTCCCATCCTCATAGGGCCTATGCGATTACGCCCAGCATATCTGCAGGATGTAGCCGGTGGTAGTGCCGTTTGGAGGGCAAAATGTCCAAAACTTGGGAAGCAATACATCGCGCGTCTGTGCGTTGCCTGGCTTTAAAAGCAAAGCGCGGAGCCGCTCGATGCGACTCCGCGCTTTGGTGTTCTGCTTTGGCAGCTTTGCCGTTACGCTACGAAGAAGTAGACGAGGAAGGCAAGGGCTGCGATCCACATGAGCGGCTTGATCTTGGAGGCCTCGCCCTTAAAGAGCGCGACGATCACGTAGGCGATAAAGCCCAGGCCAATGCCGGCAGAGATGGAGTAGGTGAAGGGCACGCCGGCGACAATCATGAACGCCGGGAAACCCTGCGACACGTCGGACCAGTCGATCTCGGAGGCCTCGCTCATCATGAGGTAGCCGACGTAGACCAGAGCACCGCAGGTGGCGGCGCTGGAAACGATGGTGACGATGGGGGAGAAGAACGCGGCGAGAATGAACAGCACGCCGGTGGTGACGGAGGTGAGGCCCGTGCGGCCACCGTCGGCGGCGCCAGAAGTGGACTCGACGAAGGTGGTGATGGAGGAGACACCCATGAAACCGCCCACAGCGGCGGCGGCGGAGTCGACGATTAGGATCTCCTTGATATTCTCGACGTTGCCGTCGTCGGTGAGGAACTCGCCCTGCTTGGCTACGGCCATCGCGGTGCCCATGGTGTCGAAGAAGTCACTCATGAGCAGCGAGAACGAGATGACGAGGAGCGTGGGGTCGGTAAGGACCTTGACGATGGCGGGCACGCCGCCGGCGTCGGCGATGGGGCCACCGATGCTCGAGAAGTCGAGCGGGGCGATGATACCGGTCGGAGCCTGGGTCACACCTAGGGGGATACCGGCGATGACGGCGACGACGATGCCGATGAGCAGCGAGCCGGGGACGTTGCGGCAGGCGAGGGCGACTGTCACCAGGATGGAGATGATGCCGACGATGAAGGTGGGGGAGGTGATGTCGCCCAGACCGACGAGTGTACCGGCGCCAGCGGTGATAATGCCGGCATCGCACAGGCCAATCATGGCGATGAACAGGCCCAGACCCACCGAGATGGCGTGACGCAGGACAACCGGGATGGCGTCCATGATGGCCTCGCGCAGGCCACAAAGCACGAGCAGCAAGATGACGATACCCTCGAGGAAGATAACGCTCATGGCCACGTGCCAGTCACCGCCGCAGACGGTGGTGGCGATTCCAGCGATCATCGCGTTGACGCCTAAGCCCGACGCGCAGGCGAGCGGGCGGTTGGCGAAGATGCCCATGCAGATGGTCATGATGCCGGCGCCCAGGCAGGTGGCGCAGGCGAGCGCTCCCGCATCGATGCCGGCGCCCGAGAGCACCGCGGGGTTGACGGCAATGATGTAGGCCATTGCCAGGAACGTTGTCAGTCCAGCGCGAAGTTCGGTCCCGATTGTGGACTTGCGCTCACTGACGTGAAAAAGTTCGTCCATGCATACCCTTTCCTTGTTCGGCCCCGAGTTTAGGCCGATTGACACGAACTCACCCACTATAGCCCCTTTACGACGCTGTTGTTCCTCGCATGTTGATGTTCGGCGCTTTGTAGCAGACGGACGGTATTTTTCGCATGAAAATGTGTGGGTACCGTATACTTAAGCGGTTACAACGACCCCTATGGAGGAACGTATGATTAAAGAGCTCTGCCACGACGAGGCTATTCTGTCCCAGCGTTGCGAGGTCGCGACCGTCGAAGACGAGTCGGTTGCTCAGGACCTGATCGATACCATCAAGTCGCTCGACGATGCCGGCTGCCTTGCCGCCAACCAGATCGGCGTCGCCAAGAAGGTCTGCGTCTACCTGGACGACGCCGGCGAGCCCCATGTGCTCTACAACCCCCGTCTGGTGTTTGGCCTGGGTGCCAGCAAGATGGAGGAGAGCTGCCTGACGCACGAGGAGATCACCAAGTCCACGCGCTACATCAAGTGCAAGGTTGCTTTTGACCAGATCGTCGACGGCAAGATGCGCGAGCGCAAGCAGGACTTCGTCGGCTTCGAGGCACAGATGATCCAGCATATGATCGACCACTGCCTCGGCAAGTTGGTCTAAGGGGATCAAAGCACCGCACCTTGCCGCTCAATCGTCGCTCGCGTACCTTAAGTACGCTTCGCTCCTCTTTCGTGGCAATCTGCGGCACTTTGACCCCTTAGACGACCTGCGGGGTTAACTTGGTTGAGTTTATCCTGCTTGAATAGCCCGGGCGTGACATTGTTGTCATGTCCGGGCTTTTGTGTTTAGCCCCTTTTTGTTTGGAGACAATAACCTTAGCAAGAACGTAAAGCTAGGAGGCGCCATGTGTACGAGCATTCGATTTACCGATAATTCTGGCCACATGTATCTAGGCCGCAACCTCGACTGGAGCTTTGACTATGGCCAACAGGTTCGCGTGATGCCTCGCGGGTTTCACATTCCGTATTCGTTTATCGACGACGCGACAGCGGCACACGCGGTGATCGGTATGTGCATCGATTACAAGAACTATCCCATGTTCTTCGACTGCGGCAACGATGCGGGCCTCGCCGTGGCGGGTCTCAATTTCCCGGGTTATGCCGAGTATGCCGAGGACCCTGTCGACGGCAAGACCAATATCGCAGCCTATGAGTTTCCCCTGTGGGTGGCAGCGACGTTCTCGACGGTCGACGAGGTCGAGGCTGCGCTGCGCGATACGGTGATTGTCGCCAAATCTGCAGGAGAGGGGCTGGGCGTGTCGCTGCTCCATTGGATTATCGGCGACAGCCAGCGTAGCATCGTGGTCGAGATGATGGCTGACGGCCTGCATGTATACGACGATCCGGTCGACACCCTTGCCAATCAGCCCACCTTCCCGTGGCACATGGAAAACCTGCGCACCTATATCACGGCCACAAGCGATTTTCCGCAGACGGCGACATGGCGTGGCGCCGAGCTCAAGCCCTATGGCGCGGGTGCCGGCATGCGCGGTATTCCGGGTGACTGCTATTCGCCGAGCCGTTTTGTAAAGGCGGCGTACCTCAATGCCAATTACCCGCAAAAGGAGAGCGAGACCGAAAACGTCGTCCGCATGTTCCGCTCGCTCGAGGGCGTGGTGATGATCGAGGGGGCGTCCAGGATGGGCGATGGCAAGTTCGAGAAGACTATCTACACCGGATGCTTTAGCGCGCGCACGGGCAATTATTACTACGCGATGTATGGGGATCCGTCGATTCGCTACGTGAGCTTGATGGATGCCGAGGGCGCGAGCCCCGATAGGCTCGTGGTTCCCGAGCCGCGTCGTTCGTAGCCGTTAGCTTTACTGCAATGCAAAGCGGCCCTGCATCTCCCGTGAGATGCAGGGCCGCTGTCGTTGATTTGTGACGTCGCTAGAAGTTGGCGTCGTTGAGCTGGTCGCTCTCGAGGCCGTCGAGCTGTTGTTCGGGCGTATCTGCGACGCTCTCGAGCAGCTCGGTGGGATCGACGTTCATATTCCTACCGGCTTCGTTGCCGTTGACCAAGTCGTCCGAGAAGATGTCGACTTCCATTTCCTCGGCCTCTTCAATCTGGATCTCGAGCGGCACCTGGGTGCGCACAAGTTTGACGGCCGGGCGCATGCGAGCAAAGAGCGGTACGTACTCAATGATGATGGCCGAGTTCTCGAGACCATACCAACGTGCCGGGCTTCCGCAGGCGCGGCGGACGGCGTACTTGATGGCCATGACGCGGTGATCGTTGCGGTTGATGTCCGTTTCGGGGGCAAGCATCTTGCGCAGCATGCAAAAACGGAAGTCGCCCACGTTGCCGCGCGTCTCGTAGATGGAGTAGGCGTGATGCTGCGGCGGCAGCTCGCCCGATGCCATCAAGTCGCCAACGATCTGACGCAGGTAGGCATTGATGCGCTGGTTGACCTTAAAGCCCAGGTCCAAGCGCACGCGGAACAAAAAGTCCGTGCCAAAGGTCTCGACGGAATACTCGTGCGTATAGGGCTCATCGGTGACATGCACGTTGATGAACCAGTATGCCTTGGCACGCTTGGGATGCTTATCCAAGATGGAGTAGAGCACGTCGCGGTCGAGCGTGAGCGGGTCGGGACTGTTGGTAAGGAACACCAGATTGTCGGCGAGCACGGGGTAGGTCTCGTCGTTGCGCAGGCGGCCGAGCTGGTCAATGTACTTGGAGACGGGCAGCAGGATCGTCTGCGTGCGCTCGATGGCGGTGCCGCGGCGCCACACGTACATAAGGCCAAACAGCAGCGCGGCCAGGAAGATCATGACGTAGCCGCCGTCAAAGAACATGGTGAGGCACGAAGCGAAGAAGCACAGCTCAATGGCACCAAAGAGCAGGGCGAAGACGCAGGCGCCCAGCTTGTGCTTGAGGATGCCGGCGATGTAGCTCGTCAAAAGCGTCGTGGTCATGAGCATGGTCACGGTAATGGCGAGGCCGTAGGCGCTCTCCATGCGCTCGGAGTTTTGGAACAGCAGCACGATGAAGATACAGCCGACCCACATGATGTTGTTGACGAGCGGAATATAGAGTTGGCCCTTGGTGTCGCTGGGGTAGTGGATGCGCAGATGCGGCATAAGGTTGAGGCGCGTTGCCTCCGAAACCAACGAGAACGAGCCGGTGATGAGCGCCTGCGAGGCGATGATGGCCGCCACGGCCGAAAGCACGATGGCAAAGGGGCGCAGGGGCTCGGGGAGCATCATATAGAACGGGTTGACGATATCCATCGCGAGCATCTGGGGATTGGAATTGTTGGCGAGCAGCCAAGCGCCCTGACCCAGATAGTTAAGGATGAGGGCTGCCTTTACGAACGGCCAGGATGCGTAAATGTTAGCCTTGCCCACGTGACCCATGTCCGAATAGAGCGCCTCGGCGCCGGTCGTCGACAGGAAGACGAAGCCGAGCACCATGATGCCCGAGTGGTTGATGGGCGAGAACAGGAACATGATGCCGCGGATGGGGTTGAGTGCGCGTAGGATGGACGGGTTGCCGAGCATGTTGAACAGGCCGGCGCCAGCCAAGAACAGGAACCACAGCGTCATGAGCGGGCCGAACAGCTTGCCGATCGACGAGGTGCCGGCGCGCTGCATGGCAAACAGGCCGCAGATAATGATGATGGTGATGATGATGACGTTGGTCTGGCCGTCACCCAAAAGCGCATGGCCCCACTCGATAGTGCGCAAGCCCTCGATGGCCGTGGTAACCGTGACGGCGGGGGTGAGGATGCCGTCGGCGAGCAGCGCCGCGCCGCCGATCATGGCGGGAAGGATCAGCCACGGCGCCACTTTGCGCACCAAGCTAAACAGGGCGAAGATGCCGCCCTCGTTGTGGTTATCGGCCTTCATGGCGATAACCACGTACTTGACCGTGGTCACGAGCGTCATGGTCCAGATGACGAGCGAAAGCGCTCCTAAGATCATGTCCTCGCTGACGGTACCGATGCCGCCGTTGTTGGCGACGATTGATTTCATGGTGTACATGGGGCTCGTGCCGATGTCGCCGTAGACGACGCCGAGCGTAACGAGCAGCATGCCAGCGGAGAGGGGAATGGCTCCATGCCCGCCTTGACCACGCTGATCTTGGGGGCTTGCCTCCAGTTTGTTATGTGCCACGTGGACTCCCTTGGACATCCGGTTATCCGTCTAGGACAGATAACCTTTATGCCGTCTTTATACATACAAGAGCAGTTTGGCACATCAGGTTATTTTAGACAATAATCCCCAGCTGAGGATTATTTATGTACGCAGGTAGCATTTCAAAGCAGGGGGCTTTTAAGCACGTGCTGTCTGGGCTATGCCGGCCTTGGCGCCTGCGCGTTTGCCGGCGAATTCGCAAAAAATCGCGCCGCCGATGATAAGTGCGGCGCCCATCAGGCGGACCGGTGTTATGACTTCGCCCAAAAGGACGGCCGAGAACGCGACGGCCGAAAGCGGCTCGAGGTAGCCGACGACCGCAACGGTCTGGACGGGCAGCTTGGCGACAGCGCTAAAGTAGAGCAAGCAACCGATGCCGGTGTTGACGACGCCGAGCATGACGACGGCGCGCCAATCAATACTGGCGGCGACGCCGGCGGACAGGAATGAGGGAGCGCCCTGCGTGATGAGCGTGAGGACCAGCGCGGTCACAAAGGCGGCGCTCACCTGGAGCGCGGAGTTCTCGAGGCCCTCGATGTGCGGCGCGCCCTTGCTGGCGATGACCATCAATGCGTAGCAGAAGGCCGAGGCGATGCCGCAAGCGATACCCGCAATGGGCATATTGCCGCCTAGACCTTGTGCCGCAATGAGAAAAGCACCGCAGGCGACGGCGATAAAGCCGGCGATTTTGCTGCCGGTCAGCTTTTCGCCAAAGATGAGCGGGGAGAGCGCCATGACGATGATGGGGCCGCAGTAGTACAGCAGCGAGGATACGCCGACGCCAATCGTCTGGTAGGCGCGGAACAGAAAAATCCAGCTGGCGCCCAGCGCGGCTCCCGAGAGGAGGAGGGCTGCGGCTTCGCGGGGGCGGGATGGCGCCTGCAGCTTATGGCGTTGGGTGACGGCGAGGATGGCGACAAGCGAGAGTGCGCCCAAAAACGTGCGCAGTAGCACGATATCGGAGCTCGGCAGCGCAATGGCAGCGGCGATGATGCCGTTGGAGCCAAACAATAGCAATGCTGCTAAGTACGTAAACAGCCCGTTGTTCATGCGCTTCCATCCCCTCTATATCCGACCATGTTCACTATGGGTGAACTGGCTTTATAAGAAAAGCGAATATAATGCATGGATAGCATGAGAAAAACTCATGCAAAGGTGGAGGGGTGCTGTGGAAACGAATATTCAAAAGATGCAGGTCCTGCTCGAGACCGTGCGCGCCGGCAGTTTTACGCGCGCTGCCGAGCGGCTGAGCTATTCGCAGTCGGGCGTGAGCCGTATGGTGGCCGATCTTGAAGCCGATTGGGGCTTTAAGGTGCTCGACCGCAGCCGCGAGGGCGTGGTGCTTTCTGCCGACGGGCGGCAGGTCATGCCGGCAGTCGAGGCGCTCTGCGAGGAATTCACTCGCTTGCAGCGACGGGTGGATGAGATGCGTGGGCTCATGCGCGGCAAAATCTGCATCGGTACGTTTTCGAGCGTGGCGACCCACGTGCTGCCGCCGGTGATTGCGCACTTTCGCGCCGATCACCCGGACGTCGATTACGAGCTGCTGATGGGTGATTACTCCGAGATTGAGCAATGGGTGGCGGAAGGTCGCTGCGACCTGGGCTTTATTCCGCGCGAACCACGCGGCGCCGGCATGGCGTCGCGGCCGTTGGTGCGAGACGAGTTAATGGCGGTAGTGCCAACAGGCTCTTTGCTTGCCGCTGCGGAGGTCGTCTCTCTTGCCGATTTGGCCAACGAGCAGTTTATTCTGCTGGAACGCGGCACAGATGATGAGATTACGCCGCTGTTTCGCCGCGCGGGCCTGGCGGTGCGCTCAAAACTGTCGACCTGGGATGACTATGCGATTATGGCTATGGTCGAGGACGGCCTGGGTGTGAGCATTCTTCCTGCGCTTATCTTGCGTCGCTGTCAGTTCGATGTTGCCGTGCGCCCACTCGAGGGACATCCTCATCGGCAGATCAATGCGATATATCGCACGGCTGACGTTTCGCTTGCGGCGGCTCGTCTCCTTGAATATCTCTAAAGGCGCGTGCCTGTTGTCCACTTTGGGACAATCCTCGGGGTTCGGTACATTTTCTTATGAAATTGAACTTTCGAATGAGGTGCCGCGTTATACTGCTGCCTAAATTGAACTCTGGTTCAATTCGTGTTCTATAAATTGAACTTTGCCAGCAAGGAGGTTCTAGTGGCCCAAGAGACGTTTAGCGATCGCCTGCGACAGACTATGTCCGATCGCGACGTTCGCCAGTCGGACGTAATCCGCGCATCGGAGATGCTCGGCAAAAAACTCGGCAAGAGTCAGATGAGCCAATATGTGAGCGGCAAGACGATCCCGCGGCGCGACGTGGCTGAGCTGCTCGCCCGTATTTTGGAGGTCGATGTTACCTGGCTGCTTGCCGGCGACGCCGATCAAGGCGAGGCATCATCACCCCGCAACGATTCCAAGCCCGAACCCCATCCCTCAGCTCAAATTCCAAGGAGCACCACCATGCGTACTTTTTCTAAATCCACCAAGCTCGATAATGTCCTGTATGACGTGCGCGGCCCCGTCGTCGACGAAGCTGCCCGTATGGAGGACGAGGGCGAGCGTATTCTCAAGCTCAACATCGGCAACCCGGCGCCCTTCGGTTTCCGCACGCCCGACGAGGTCATCAAGGACATGCGCCAGCAGCTGCCCGACTGCGAAGGCTATTCCAACTCGCGTGGCCTGTTCTCCGCGCGCAAGGCAATCATGCAGTACTCGCAGATCAAAGGCCTGCCCAACGTTCAGATGGAGCACATCTACACGGGCAACGGCGTGTCCGAGCTCATTCAGCTTTCGATGAACGCGCTGCTCGACAACGGCGATGAGATCCTGATCCCCAGCCCCGACTACCCGCTCTGGACGGCGTGCGCGACCCTTGCCGGCGGCCATCCTGTGCACTACCTGTGCGACGAGCAGGCCGATTGGTATCCCGATCTGCAGGATATGGAGTCCAAGATCACGAGCGCGACCAAGGCCCTCGTCATCATCAACCCCAACAACCCCACGGGCTCCGTTTACCCGCGTGAGGTGCTCGAGGACATCGTTGAGGTTGCGCGCAGGCACCAGCTCATGATCTTTGCCGACGAGATCTACGACCGTCTGTGCATGGACGGCTACGAGCACGTCTCGATTGCCTCGCTCGCCCCCGACCTGCCCTGCGTCACCTTTAGCGGCCTTTCCAAGTCGCACATGATTGCGGGCTATCGTATTGGCTGGATGGTGCTTTCGGGCAACCAGCGCTGCATGAGCGACTTCATTATGGGTATCAACATGCTTTCTAACATGCGCCTGTGCTCCAACGTGCCGGCCCAGTCGATCGTCCAGACGGCGCTCGGCGGCCATCAGTCGGTCAACGACTACATCCGTCCCGGCGGTCGTGTCTACGAGCAGCGCAACTTTGTGTATGAGGCACTCAACAAGATCGATGGCATCTCGGTGGTCAAGCCGCGCGCGGCGTTCTATATCTTCCCCAAGATGGATGTTAAGAAGTTCAACATCACCGATGACGAGCAGTTTGCCCTCGACCTGCTGCACGAGAAGAAGATTCTGATCACGCGCGGCGGCGGCTTTAACTGGGCCGAGCCCGATCACTTCCGCATCGTGTACCTGCCGCGCATGGAAGTACTCAAAGAGTCCCTCGAAGACTTAGCCGACTTCTTTGATCACTACCGCCAGAGCTAAGGGATAGAGGCTCCATACAATCGAAAGCTCCCTGCAGTTGCTTGGCTGCGGGGAGCTTTCTTGAATCGTCGGAACTATATAACGATTCCTCGACAGTGGTCGATTTCGTGCTGGATGATCTCGGCGGTGTAGCCCGAGAAGTTTTTGATGCGGCGGACAAAGTTCTCGTCCAAATACTCAACCTTAATGCGGCGATAGCGGGTACAGGGACGCTCGCCGATTAGCGAGAGGCATCCTTCGCTCGTCTGATAGGCATTGACCTGCTCAAGAATTTGAGGGTTGTACATCAGGAGCGCCCTGGTGCCGTCCTTTACGCAGATGATGCGTTTGCGCACGCCGATCATGTTGGCGGCGAGGCCCACGCACTCGTGCTCATGTTCGTTGAGCGTATCCAGGAGGTCCTGCCCGGTCGCGGCGTCGTCGGGTCCCGCGTCTTCGGAAGGAAGGCGCAAAAAGAACTCGGATTTCATGATGGGCTTGATCATGGCGGGCTCCTCATGTCTTATGCTTTCGTGGACTTTTAATAATAGCGCGGAAGGAAAGCTGTGCGTCCGCGTTACAATCTTTCGACGTTGGACCATGTTGTCAGACTCGTCGTGTACGGCGTCTGGCGTAAGTCTAGGGCTCATTTTTCGCCCTGGACTGTTCCTCTGGGGCGATGCGACTGTCGTTCCAAGAGGAAGGAAATGCATGGGGAGCAAATCTCAGCAACAAGTTAGAGTAACGCCATCGGGCACTGCGGCGCTTCTCGTCGTAATGTATATTGCAGCCTTTGTCGCCGCGTTTAACGAGAACATCATTAACGTGGCGTTGCACGACATTATGGCGGCCTTTTCGGTGAGTGCCACCACGGCGCAGTGGCTCGTTTCGGGCTACATGATCGTGACGTCGATCTTTACGGCCATCATGGCCTTCCTGTCCGGTCGTTTCTCGACGCGCAAGCTGCTGTTTTTCGCATGCGGATGCATGGTCGCCGGCGAAGCCCTGTGCCTGGTCGCTCCGTCGTTTAGCGTTTTGCTGCCAAGTCGTATTTTGCAGGCTGCGGGATCGGGCATCTTGTTCCCGCTCATGATGAACGTGGTGCTGTCTTGTGCCCCGCGTGAGAAGCTCGGTCTGTATCTGAGCCTGGGTGGTGCCTGCATTACGCTGGGGCCGGCGTTTGGACCCGTGATCAGCGGTCTTATGTGCACGTTGTTTGGCTGGAGGGCGGTGTTCGTAGTGCCACTGGTGGGCGGCATTGCGGTCGCAGCGGCGGGCGTTAAGCTTGTTCAGAATGTCGGAGAGCGTTCGAACACCACGCTTGATATTCTGTCGGTTGTTTTGCTCGCGGCCGGCATTACGGCATTTGTGTATTCCGTAGGCGAGTTCTCGACCAATCTGATTGCCGGCATCGCGACGCTCTTCGCCGCCATTGTGCTGCTCGGCCTGTTTGCGGCCCGCCAGCTCAAGCTCGAGCATCCGGTGCTTAACGTGCGTCCCATGGCGAGCGTTCGTTTTTGGCCTGCGTGTCTGCTTGTGGTGGTGTCGATGACGACGACGTTCTCGATGAGCGTTTTGTTGCCGCTCTATTTTGAGGGCGCATACGGCATGACCGCCCTTGTTGCGGGCTTGCTCATTTTGCCGGCGATTGCCTGCAATGCCGTGACCTCGATTGTGGGCGGACGCGTGATGGACGCCCGTGGCGCATGGCCGCTGCTGCCGGTCGGCTTTGCCCTGATCGCCGTGGGGCAGACTGCCATCTCGATGACGGCCGCAAGCATGAACATCGGCGTCGTCGTGGCGCTGACCGTTGTTGTGTATGCCGGAGTCGGTTTGGTGCTGAGCCCCTCGCAAACGGCCGGCTTGGAGACGCTGCCTGTCGCTGAGCATCCTCACGGAACAGCATTGCTCAACACGTGGAACATGATTGCCGCATCGTTTGGCCCGTTGCTGTTTATCGGCCTGCTCTCGAGTTCTGCGGCGACTGCCGGCGCCGCTGGCGTTGCGACCGACGTTGCCCAGGCGATTGGATTTGCGGCAGCCGTGCGTGTGGCGGCTGTAATTGCCGTGGTCGGATTTGTGGTATCGGTTGTGTACGCTCGCCGCGAGTCGCACATGTCGCATTAATGTGTGCACATAGATTCTGCAGCTAGATTAGCGGGCGACACCATAAACTAATGGACGTTTTGCCGAGAGGCATGAATGTTTAAAGCGCAAAGAGTGCGCGACGGGCCCCGCGAATGGGGCGATGATGCCCGAGAGGGCCAAGAAGGAGTCTCATGTCTGAGAACGAAGAGATCATGAACGAGACCGAGAACGAGACCATGGCTGCCGAGGTTGAGGCAGTCGAGACCGTGGAGACCGAAACTGCCGAGGTTGAGGCTGCTGACGAGGTTTCCGTCGAGGAGGAGGCCGAGGTTGTCGAGGCCGCCGTTGATTACGATGACGAAGAGCTGATGGACAAGATGCAGAAGGCCGCCCGCCTGCTGCGCAGCCGTCGCTTTGCTATTTCCAAGGAGGAGGAGGCCAAGGCCGAGCGCATGGCGAACATCGAGCGCGCCATCAAGCTTCTTGACCTCAAGCCCAAGATGGAGCAGAAGGAAATGTCCGACCTGCTGGGCATGCGCCTTCGCGAGCTCGATGGCCTGATGGCCGAGGCCGAGGCTGCCGATCTGGTCGGCCGCATCGACGACGCCGAGGGCGATATGCGCAAGATCGTTGTCTTCGCTGCCGAGGATGCCGCTGAGGGCCTGGTCGAGCTTGCCAACAAGAAGGAGAAGCTCCTGCCCGAGCTTTCTTACGAGGAGGCCACCGAGCTGATGGCCGCTCTCGATAAGGTTATCGCTCCGCTCGTCGCCATGGGCCTGGACGAGGACCGCGGTCCTCGCGGCGGCCGTGACGACCGCGGTGGCCGTGGCGGCTTTGGCGATCGCGGTGGCCGTGGCGGCGACCGTGGCGGTCGCGGCGGCTTTGGCGGCAACCGTGGTGGCTATGGCGATCGCGGTGGCAACCGTGGCGGCTTCGGCGGCAACCGTGGTAACGACCGCGGCGGCCGCGGTGGCGATCGTGGCGGCCGCAACGGTGGCGGCTTCCGCGGCAACCGCTTCTAATTGGGTTACGCGGTTTTACCAAACCGCGTAACTAGTTGACGCTGCGCGCCACCCAGGGCGACAATTTGTCATTCAAAAGGCAAGGCATGACCAGAAGGTCTATGCCTTGCCTTTTTCATGCCAACTTGTTCGCCCTGGGCGGCGCTCGCTGGCGTTGCCAAAGCATCGGCGTTCCCATAGTCCAAATCTGCAAAAAAGGGATGCCAAAAAGGGGCAGGTTTATTTTGGTCGGTTTTATCTGGGCAAACGTGGTCGTCTATCGCAATGTAGTCGTTGGGGACGTTCTTGTTTGACTAGTCGTTTAAGAACGTCCCCAACGACTACATAGAACGAGAGTGGATAATCTCCCGGTATGAGCCCATATTCTTGCTCAAGGTGGGAGATTATCCACTCTCGTTTCGTTTGTTGATTTCGATGCCTACATTTGTAGGAACAGTTCGTGGAGGCGGGTGTCGTCGTCGAGTTCGGGATGGAAGGTGACACCGAGCTGGTTGCCCTGGCGGGCGGCGACGATGCGCTCGTCGACTTTCGCTAAGGCCTTGGCGTCGCCGTGGACCTCGACGATGCGGGGCGCGCGGATAAACGTCAGCGGCACTTCACCGTCGATGCCGGCTACCTGCCCCTTGGTTCGAAAGCTGCCGAGCTGCCTGCCGTAGGCATTGCGCTCGACAAGTACATCCATGGTTGCCAGGCGCGGCGTCCCCTTATCGTCGTGGGCGGCAAGGTCGTGAGCCAGTAGAATCAGGCCGGCGCAGGTGCCCAGGACGGGCATGCCTTCAGCGATACGGGCACGAAGCTCCTCGAGCATGCCCAACTCATCAAGCAGCTTCCCTTGAACGGTAGACTCGCCGCCGGGAAGTACCAGACGGTCAAAGTCCTGCTTCAAATCAGCCGCCTGCCTCAGCTCAATACAGTGTGCGCCCAGCTCGGACAGCCTCGCCTCGTGCTCGGCAAAAGCACCTTGGACCGCCAGCACGGCGACCGTCTGGTCTGCGTAATCGCTCATGTGCGATCCTTTCTGCTGGACTAGCGCCCGCGCTCCTCCATGATGATCTCAATTTCGTCGGCGTTGATGCCCACCATGGCCTCGCCCAGGTCCTCCGAAAGCTCAGCGATGAGCTTGGCGTCGGTGAAGTTGGCCACAGCCTTAACGATGGCAGCGGCGCGCTTGGCGGGATCGCCGCTCTTAAAGATGCCCGAGCCGACAAAGACGCCCTCGGCGCCCAGCTGCATCATCAGCGCGGCGTCGGCAGGGGTTGCCACACCGCCAGCAGCAAAGTTCACGACGGGGAGCTTGCCCGTGGCGTGGACATCGCGTACCAGCTCGACCGGAACCTGCAGCTGCTTGGCTGCCTCAAAGAGTTCGTCGTCGCGCAGGGCAACAACGTCGCGGATCTGCTTTTGGATCTTGCGCATGTGGCGCACGGCCTGGACCACGTCGCCCGTGCCCGGCTCGCCCTTGGTGCGGATCATCGTGGCACCTTCGGCGACGCGGCGCAGCGCCTCGCCCAGGTCGCGGGCACCGCAGACAAACGGGACGTCAAACTGGGTCTTGTCGATGTGGTAGACATCGTCGGCGGGGGAGAGAACCTCGGATTCATCGATGTAGTCGATCTCGATGGCTTGAAGGACCTGCGCCTCGACGATGTGACCGATGCGGCACTTGGCCATGACGGGGATGGAGACGGCCTCTTGGATGCCCTTGATCATCTTGGGATCGCTCATACGCGAGACGCCGCCTGCGGCACGGATGTCGGCCGGGATGCGCTCGAGTGCCATGACGGCGCAGGCGCCTGCCTCCTCGGCGATGCGTGCCTGCTCGGGAGTGGTGACGTCCATGATGACGCCGCCCTTGAGCATCTGCGCGAGCTCGCGGTTGAGTTTGACGCGATCGGCCTTGCTGGTCTGTTCTGCCATGGTTGCTCCCTTGGTTGGCATGTGCATTGCTTGACGGAACATCCTATCGGGGAGCTGGGTATGGCGAAATACTCAGTTTTCGAGATAATTACAAGGTCAGACTAATACCAGATTGAACAGCGCGATAAGGTCAGGTGGCAAACACATGCTTGACTACAATTTGGAAAAACGCGGCGAAGCATCGCTCTATGAGTATGTTTACCAGCAAATTCGAGATGATATCGTAGCTGGACGCATTGCGGCGGGGGAACATCTTCCGTCTAAGCGCGCCTTTGCCAGTCATCTGGGAATCAGTGTCATTACCATCGAGAATGCATATAACCAGTTACTTGCCGAGGGCTATATTTGCTCAATGCCGCGTCGGGGCTACTACGCTTGCGAGCTTCCGGATGCACCGGTTTTGCCTTCGGCTGCGGAGGGCATCGACCGAGATGCCGTCTCCGCGGGCCCCAGCGCACATGATATCAACGGACAGGTCGAGCGATTTGATGCGCTTTCTCCTTCCGCTTTGGAGACGGCGCGGCTTTGGCAAAGCGCGCTGCGGGCGACGCTGGCATCCGAAGACGAACGCGAAATCTTTTCGACTGCGCCGGCACAGGGCACCGCTCGGCTACGACGCGCAATTGCTCACCACCTGCGCGGGACAAGGGGTATGAATGTCGACCCCGACAACATCGTTATCGGTGCGGGCGCCCAGCTGCTCGATACCATGTTGGTTCAGTTGCTTGGAGCCGACAAGGTGTATGCCGTTGAGGATCCGGGCTATTTGCGCCTGACGCGCATCTATCAGGCCATGGGCTGCAAAGTTCGACATATCCCGTTGGATGATGAGGGCGTGGTCTTGAGCACTCTGCAGAAAAGCGGGACCGATGTCCTTCATCTGATGCCGTCCCATCAGTATCCGACCGGCCTTGTGACGAGCATTGCGCGTCGCTACGCGCTGCTCAGCTGGGCCGCCGAGCGACCGGGTCGGTATCTCATCGAAGATGACTTTGATTGTGAGTTTCGCCTTGCCGGCAAACCGATTCCCGCGCTCGCGTCGATCGATGCCGCCCAGTCGGTTATCTACACCAACACGTTTTCGAAGAGCCTGTCATCGGCGTTGCGTCTAGCGTACATGGTGCTGCCCGACGAGCTAATGGAGCGGTTTAGGCGCAACCTTGGTTTTTACGCCTCGTCGGTGAGTTCTGTTGACCAGGTCGCTTTGGCTCGTTTGCTGGAATCGGGTGATTACGAGCGACATGTGAACCGCGTGCGCGTTCGTGCTCGCGAGGCGCGTGATGGCCTGGCGGCGCTTGTGCGGAAAGCGTTTCCGGCAGGGGAGGTTTCGATCGAGCATGCGGACGCGGGCCTTTACTGCACCGTTGCCCTGTCCGAGGACGGAGCGGGGAAGAGTTTCGCGAAGGCTCTTGCTGACGCTCGTATTTCCTATGTCAACATCGCCGATTGCCTGTGGACGGGTGATCGGGCATCGACTAAGAACGCTCCATCTCGCGTCCTCATACAATACGACGACCTGAGCCCTCAGTCGCTCATCGCTCTTCAAGAGCAGCTGCAATAAGCCCACGAAAAAGGCCCGAACCATGCGGTCCGGGCCTCATCGAGCTAGAGGTTATGTCTCAGGCGGTTGGCTTAGCCAAAGTAGCGCTTGAGCAGGCCGGCGAAAGCCTTGCCGTGGCGGGCCTCGTCGCGAGCCATCTCGTGCACGGTGTCATGGATGGCATCGAGGCCAGCGGCCTTGGCGCGCTTAGCAAGATCGGTCTTGCCGGCGGTGGCGCCGTTCTCGGCCTCAACGCGCATCTCGAGGTTCTTCTTGGTGGAGTCGGTCACGACCTCGCCCAGGAGCTCAGCGAACTTGGCGGCATGCTCCGCCTCCTCGTGGGCAGCCTTCTCCCAGTACAGGCCGATCTCGGGATAGCCCTCGCGATGAGCGACACGAGCCATGGCCAGGTACATACCGACCTCAGAGCACTCGCCCTCAAAGTTAGCGCGCAGGTCGGCAACGATGTCCTCGGAGACGCCCTCCATCTTGGCGACGCCCACGACGTGCTCGGCAGCCCACTCGAGCTGGCCCTCCTCCTGCTTCAGGAAACGAGAACCGGGAACGCCGCACTGGGGGCACTTAAAATCCTCGGGCAGCTGGTCGCCGTCGAACTCTTCCACATAACCGCAAACGGGGCAAACAAACTTCATGATTCGATCCTTTCGATCGATGGCGATTGCGCGCTCGTCCGGTCCCGTAAGGGCCCTCTCCGGACGTGCGTCTTGACGAGTTCTATTATCCATAAATGCGACCAAATGTGAAGCCTATTAGGAATGATTTTTAATAAAACAATTTTGAGATATGAAGATGTTGATTGATTAACGATTGGCGGGCCGTCTGCGATCTCCGCTGAGTACAATCGGTCGAGCAAATGTTGACCTATCAACAAATAAGGGAGTTTCCTTTATGCATCTAGCCAGTCGTGCCTGGTGCCGAACATATCAGACGGTTTTTCGCATTGCATTGCCGATCCTGCCCTATACCGAGCCGCGCATTTTGGAGCATGCCGAGGATGTGCCCGCGGTGCTTCAAAAGCGCTCGATCCAGAAGCTCCTTATCGTGACAGACCCTGGTATTGCACGTTTGGGGCTCACGGCATCACTCGAGCGTGCGCTTACGGCTCAGGGGATTGGCGTTACGGTCTATGCCGAAACGCGTATGAACCCCACGGTCTCAAACGTGGAGGAAGCGGCGTCCCTGTATCGAGAGAGCGCCTGCCAGGCCATTATCGGCTTTGGCGGTGGCTCGGCCATGGACTGTGCCAAGGGCGTGGGAGCACGCATCGCGCAGCCAAACAAGCCCATCAACAAGATGCGCGGGCTGCTGCGGATTCATCGTCGCCTGCCGCTGCTCATCGCCGTTCCCACCACGGCAGGCACGGGAAGCGAGGTTACGCTTGCGGCGGTAATTACCGATGATGAGACGCACTACAAGTACCCCATTAACGACTTTGTGCTTATCCCGCGCCTTGCGGTGCACGACCCCGAGTTTACGCGCGGCCTGCCCGCCTCCATTACGGGGCAGACGGGCATGGACGCCCTGACGCATGCTGTCGAGGCCTTTATCGGGCGAAGCACCACGCCCTATACGCGCAAGATGGCGCGACAGGCGGTTCAGCTCATCCACGACAATTTGCTCGAGGCCTATGAGCATGGCGACAACATGCGTGCACGTCGCAATATGCTTTCGGCGGCGTATAAGGCGGGTGTTGCGTTTACCCGCTCCTATGTCGGATATGTGCATGCCATCGCGCACAGTCTGGGCGGCCGATACGGAATTCCGCACGGTTTGGCCAACGCGATCATCCTGCCGCACATGCTTCGCGCTTATGGTGACGCCGCCGCCCCCAAGCTTGCCGACCTCGCTCGCATGGCGGGCATTGCGCCGGCTACCGCACAGGATAGTCTTGCGGCCGAGGCCTTTATCGATTGGGTCGACCGCATGAACGGGGCCCTGGGAATCCCCAAATATGTCTCAGGTATTCGCCGCTCCGACATTCCTGAGATGGCGGCGCATGCCGATGCCGAGGCCAATCCCCTGTACCCCGTTCCGCTTTTGATGGACCGCTTGGAGCTCGAGCATATGTACGAAGTCGTTGCAGGTGGTATGTTTGAGGGCGAGAACTAGGAGGGTCCATGAACACCGGGGAAATTGCGCGCATCGTCGGCGATCAGCGCACCTACTTTAAGACGCACGCTACGTTTGATGTCGATGCTCGACGTCGCGCGCTCGTGAGTTTACGCGATGCGGTCCGGGCGCACGAGGCCGATATTGCCCATGCGCTCAAGACCGATTTGGGAAAGTCGCATGACGAGGCATATATGTGCGAGATCGGCACGTCGCTTTCCGAGATTCGTCATCAGATTGCTCACGTGGTTCGATGGAGTCGTCCGCGCCTGCGTCCGTGCGATCTTGCCAACGCCGTGAGTGTGTGCAAAACGCAAGCCGTGCCCTATGGCGTCACGCTCATCATGGCGCCCTGGAACTACCCGTTTTTGCTGACGCTCGAGCCGCTCGCTGGCGCCCTTGCCGCAGGCAATACCGTCGTCATCAAGCCGAGTGCATATGCTCCGGCATCGAGCGCGGTGCTCAAGCAAATCTGTGAAGAGGCATTTGATCCGCGTCTGGTGACGGTTGTCGAGGGCGGGCGCGCCGAGAACGAAGCGTTGCTCGATGAGTGCTGGGACAAGATTTTCTTTACCGGTAGCGTTCCGGTCGGCAAACTCGTCATGGAGCGCGCAAGTAAAAACCTTGCGCCCGTGACGCTTGAGCTGGGCGGAAAGAGTCCCTGCATCGTGGATGCGACGGCAAACTTGAAGGTTGCGGCACGGCGTATCGCCTTTGGTAAATGGCTCAACGTGGGGCAGACCTGCGTGGCGCCCGACTACCTGCTGGTCGATACGAGCGTGCACGACGAGCTGCTGGGCCTCATCAAGGAAGAGGTCCGTCGCATGTTTGGCGAGCACCCGCTCGATAACGAGGATTACGGGCATATCGTCAACGCCAAACATTTTGCGCGCGTGCGTGGGCTGATCGATCCCGATAAGGTCGTGCTTGGAGGTGTCACGCGCGAGGCTTCGCTCAAGATCGAGCCGACGATTTTGGATGGCGTGGCCCCCGATGACGCCGTGATGCAGGAGGAGATCTTCGGCCCCATCTTGCCGGTACTGACGTTTGAGAACTTAGACGAGGCCGAAACGTTTATTACGGATCGTCCGACGCCGCTGGCCCTGTATATCTTTAGCCAGGACCGCGAGGTCCAGCAGCGCTTTGTGCGCTACGTGCCCTTTGGCGGCGGCTGTGTTAACGACACCATCATGCATCTGGCTACGAGCCATATGGGCTTTGGCGGCATGGGCGCGAGCGGCATGGGGCAGTACCATGGCCGCGAGAGCTTCGATGCGTTTAGCCACAAGAAGAGCATCGTGAACAAGGCAACCTGGCTGGACGTGCCGTTTCGGTATGCGCCCTACGCAAGCTGGAAGCACAAATTCGTGCGCATGTTTGTGCATTAGAATCAGATGGCGTAGGGACAAACGGTCGAAAAGACGCAGACAGGATGAATTTGTGTCCGCACGGGTCCGTAAACTTCTCAGTAAGGTTAAGCGCCGGTTTATCCGGCCGTTAGAGGAGTTGCCATGTACGAGCCTTCACGTGTTCTTCTGTCATTTCACATTGCGGGATTTCAGTATGCCGATGGCGCCTTGGTCCTGGGCGATCTTAAAGCGGGCGATAAGCTGACGCTGTGTGCCGAGCGCGATAATCCCCATGACCCTGAGGCGGTTGCGATCTATTACGGCAACACCAAGCTTGGCTATGTTCCGGGAAACGAGGTCGGCCCACTGTCCTTGATGATGTATTACGGCCACGAGGACGTATTTGAGGCCCGCGTGCAACAGGTTGCCCCCGAGCGCAGCCCGTGGCATCAGGTGCGCGTTGGACTCTATGTGGTGGATGCTCGCTAATCGGTAAGGGAGGCTGCCATGTTTGACGACGATGACCTGTTCGATTTGACGGATGGTTCGTTTGAGTGGGATCTGCTACTCGACGACGATGAGCTGGAACAGGACCGTAAGATGCGGCAGGACAAGAAAACTCAGGGTGACGCTTCGAAAAAGAAAGACAAACGCCGTCGCGGCCTGTTCGGCGGGCTCTTTGGCTAACCGCCGCATCGCTGTGTCTGTATACTTAGCACGAGTTTGACGCGTTGCGAAATGAGGACATGGACGATGATGTGGTTTACCGCCGACCTGCACCTGGGCGATACGAATATCTTGCACGACATGGATCGACCGTTTGGTTCGGTCGAGGAGATGAATCGTAAGGTCATCAATGCCATCAATGAGTGCGTTGTTGCGGACGATCGTCTCTATATTCTGGGTGACTTTACCTATCGCTTGCCCTTGGCGGAGGCGGTGCGCCTGCGCGAGCGTATCGAATGCAAGAATGTGACGCTCATCCGTGGCAACCATGACGGCGACTGGGAAGATCCGGACGCGCCGCATATATGGGAAGACGTGCGCGATTACTTGGAGATTGCTCCCGGCTATGCCAAGGGCCATCGTCTGGTTATGAGCCACTACCCCATGCTCAGCTGGAATGGCAAGGCGCGTGGTGCCATCATGCTGCATGGGCATATCCACAGCAGGGGAGACCGCACCAACGCACGCAACCGCGATCGCGAGCGCCCTATCTTTCGCTACGATGTGGGCCTCGACGCCAACGAGTACAAGCCCGTAAGCCGAGATCAAATCCTTGGCTTCTTTGGACTATAGGGCGCCAGAACCACCACAAAGGGGACACAGTGCACCTTTGTGGTGGTTTTCACATAGATTGGAGTCGCTATGAAGCAATTGCTTATTCGTGCCGATGATATCGGTTATTCATACGCCGTCGACTTGGGGATCGCCCGAAGCATCAACGAGGGCCTGGTGCGCTCGGCGGGCCTTATGCCTAATATGCCCGAGGCCGAGCGTGGGTGGTCGCTCGTGGCGGATGCCGATATTGCAGTGGGCCAGCATACCAACGTGTGCCTGGGCAAGCCGTGCGCCGATCCGGCGCTCATCCCGAGCATGCTCAACGAGAGCGGCGAGTTCCATAGCAGCCGTACCTTCCGTGAGCATTTTAAGCGCGGTGAGGAGCTGATAGACTTCGACGAGGCCTGCATCGAGATCCGCGCACAGCACGACCGTTTTGTCGAGATTGTGGGCCGCGAGCCCGATTACTTTGAGGCCCATGCCGTCATGAGCGAAAACCTTAACCGAGCGATCTCGGCGGTTGCCCAGGAGCTGGGCCTTAAGGAGCAAAAGGCGAGCTTCGACCCCACGGCGGTGGTGCGTTGCGGAAATACTGATCTGCGCATGGTGATGCATTCGATGGAGCCGGGCTACGAACCCAAGGACTCGATTATGCAGACGGTTCGCGAGATGTCCGACGGCGAGACGGTCGTCTTTGTGTGCCACCCGGGCTATCTCGATCGGTTTATCCTCGAGAACAGCTCGCTTACGACCGATCGTACCAAGGAAGTCGACGCGCTGATCGACCCTGAGCTGCGCGCTTGGCTCGGGTCTCAACCTGATCTTCGCCTGGTCGACTATCGCGACCTGTAGTGACCCATGCCACCACAAAGGGGACAGGCACCTTTGTGGTGGTTCTGGCGCCGTTGCCATTCTGGCGGCGGCGCCTTTTTGTCCGTGCGGCGCGGTAGAGTGTAGGCGGTCGAAATTTGCGTCCATCGAGGAGCTGCTATGAACGAGATTAAGTGCCCGCATTGCGGCGAAGTTTTTAAGGTCGATGCGTCTGGCTATGCGGATATTGTCAAGCAAGTGCGCGATGCCGAGTTTTCGCGCGACCTGGATGAGCGTGTGAAGGCAGTCCAGCGCGAGGGCGAGCAGGCGCTGGAGCTTGAGCGCTCGCGTTCGACGGCTGCCTTGCAAAAGGCAGAGTCTCAGCGCAACGCTCAGCTTGTTGATCAGAAGAACGCTGCGGCTCAGCAGCTGGCACAAGAGGTCGCCAAGCGCGATGCCGAGCTTGCCGAGCTGCGCGCTAAGCTCGAGGGCGCTGCCGCAGAGCGCGAGAGTGCAAGCCAGCGCGCGGCGGTTGAGGCACGAGCCAATGCTCAAAAAGAGAATGCTGAGCTTCAGCGCGAGATCGATGCTCTGAAGGCGGAGCTCAATCACAAGGCCGACGAAGCTAAAATCGCCGAGGCGGCGGTTCGCAATGCAACTCAACATGATCTCGCCGCGCGCGATGCTCAGATTGCAGAATTGCAGGCCAAGCTTGCTGCAGCTGATAGGGCTCAAGAAATGGCACTCGCAACTGCTGCGGCCGAGGCGCAGCGTAAGCTTGATGCTGCTCACAATGAAGCGGATCGCAGGCTTTCCGATTACCAGACAGAAGTGCGCGAGAAGTTCTCGAACGCTAAGGTACAGTCCGAGCGCGAGGCCGAGGGCCTGCGCGCCCGGTTGCGCGAGCAAGAACTGGCTGCCAAAATGGAGCTCTCGGAAGCAGTTGCCGCGGCGGAGCGAGAGCGCGACGAGGCGCGTGCGAAACTGACGAGTGAGTTGGCAGTGCGCGATTCGCGCGAGGAGCAGGCCAAGGCGGCGCATGAGCTCGAGCTTGCTCAAGCCAAGCGCGCGAGCGATGAACTGATCCGCTACAAGGATGAAGAGATTGAGCGCCTGAAGGACATGAAGGTCCGCCTGTCCACCAAGATGGTGGGCGAGTCGCTCGAGCAGCACTGCGAGACCGAGTTTAACCGTCTGCGCATGACGGCGTTTCCTAACGCGTACTTCGAGAAAGATAACGATGCGTCCGAGGGTACCAAGGGCGACTTTATCTTCCGCGAGTGCGACGCGAGCGGCAACGAGGTCATTTCGATTATGTTCGAGATGAAAAACGAGAACGACGAGACTGCGACCAAGCACAAAAACGAGGACTTCTTTAAGAAACTCGATCACGATCGTCGCCAGAAAGGCTGTGAGTACGCGGTGCTCTGCACCCTGCTGGAGCCCGAGAGCGAGCTCTATAACGCAGGGATAGTCGACGTGAGCTATCGCTACGAGAAGATGTACGTGATCCGTCCGCAGTTTTTCATTCCCATGATTACACTTCTTCGCAACGCCGCCATGGGTTCGCTGCGCTATAAGCAGGAGCTGGCAGAGTACAAGCAGCAGAACATCGACGTCACGAACTTCGAAGCCAAGATGGAGAAGTTCAAGAACGATTTCGGCCGCAACTACGAGATCGCGAGCCGCAAGTTCCAAACGGCAATCGATGAGATCGACAAGACGATTAGCCATCTGCAGAAAACCAAGGAGGCGTTGCTGTCCTCCGAGAACAATCTGCGCCTAGCCAACAAAAAGGCCGACGATCTTACCATTCGCAAGCTCACGTGGGGTAACAAGACCATGAAGGCGGCGTTTGACGAGGCGCGCGGGGCTGCGACAGAGACAAACGATGAGCCAGCCGAGGCAGATTCGTATGAGGTCGAGGATGCCGAGTAAGGCATAGCATATAGTGCAAAAGCGGGGCCGCTGGCGATGTTGCCAGCGGCCCCGCTTCGTTTCGTTCCATTGTGCCCGGCTAGTCCTCGAGCAGGTCCTCGATAAAGCCGACGCGGTAGTTTTTGAAGATGACCTCGCCGCCGTCTTGCGTGGCGTCCAGATCGACATCGCCCATGATGCCAAAGTCGTGGTCGCCATCCTCGTCGGCAAAGATCTGGTGCACGTGCCATACGTGCGCGGTCTTCTCGTCGGACTCGTCGATGGAAAACATCGCGGCGCTGCGGGCATCTCCGTCGGTGAGGATTTCCTCGTGCTGCTCGTGGTAGGCATCG
This sequence comes from uncultured Collinsella sp., assembly GCA_900545445.1. GTDB lineage: Bacteria > Actinomycetota > Coriobacteriia > Coriobacteriales > Coriobacteriaceae > Collinsella. Next base: position 23,895 of record UQZH01000006.1, read on the forward strand.
AGCGCCTTTTGCCAGCGAATTTCGCTCATGCCCCAGCCGTCGTCGAGCTCGCCCAGGTTACGAACGTGCTCGCGGGCGGCAAGGGTCACGCGGCGGAAGAGCGCATTGCGCACCAACAGCGTGCAGCCGCGGCGGTCCGCCACGACCTCGTCAATGCCCTGTGGCGGCGCGGCATCGAGGGCCGCCGGGTTGCCGGCGTTCTCCCACTCGTCCACCAGGCTCGAGTCCACCGAGCGCACCACAAAGCCCAGCCACGAGATAATGTCGCGCAGGCGCTCGTCGCGTTTCTCGATGGGCACGGTGCGGTCGAGCGAACGGTAGGCCTCTGCCAGGTAGCGCAGCAAAATACCCTCGGAGCGGGCGATGCCGAGCTTTTGAATGTAGCCCTTAAAATCGCTCGCGCTTTCCAGCATATCGCGCAGAACGCTCTTGGGAGAGAGCTGATAGTCGTTTGCCCAGGGTACTTCCTGACAGTACTTGTCAAAAGCGGCGTCGAGCAAATCCTCGAGCGGCTTTTCGTACGTGACGTCTTGAATGCGCTCCAGACGCTCCTCATATTCGATGCCGTCGGCCTTCATCTCGGCCATAGCGCGATCGCGTGCTGCGCGCTCCTGTGCGCGCAGCACCTGCTTGGGATCCTCGAGCGTTGCCTCGACCATCGAGATCAGATCCATGGTATAGGTCTCGCTCTCGGGATCGAGCAGCTCCAACGCGGCAAGCAAGAACGGCGAGAGCGGCTGATCGAGCGCGAAGTCCTCGGGCAGATCGACCGTCAGCGCATAGTCGATGCCTGGTGCGGCGTCAGCCGGGGCGTCGGGTGCGGGCGGCACCTCGGTGCGAACGACGACGCCGGAATCGATGAGCGTGGCGAAGATTTCGTCGGCGCGAACCTCGAGCTTGGCCTTTTCCTCGGGCGTTTGCAGGCTTGTCTCGATGAGGTCGTGCACGCGGGCTCGCGCATCGCCGCCCTGCTCGACCACGCTAATCACCATGGAGTGTGTGATGCGAAGGCGCGGCTTGAGCGTTTCGGGCTGCGTCTCGATCAGGCGCTCAAAGGTCTGCTTGTTCCAGGTGACAAAGCCCTCGGGGGCCTTTTTCTTTTTAATCTTACGGAGTTTTTTGGGGTCGTCGCCCGCTTTGGCCATAAGCTTGGCATTCTCGATCTCGTGCTCCGGGGCCTCGGCAATCACCATGCCCTCGGTATCGAAGCCCGAGCGGCCGGCGCGACCGGCAATCTGATGGAACTCACGAGCGCGCAGACGACGCATCTTGTAGCCATCGAATTTGGTGAGCGCGGTGAGGACCACGGTGTGGATGGGTACGTTGATACCGACGCCGAGCGTATCGGTACCGCAGATGACGGGCAGCAGGCCCTGCTGTGCCAAGCGCTCGACCAGCAGGCGATAGCGCGGCAACATGCCAGCATGGTGCACGCCGACGCCGCATCCAAGCAGACGTTTGAGAATCTTGCCAAAGGCTGTCGAGAAGCTCGTTCCCTTGGCCGCCTCCTTGATGGCCTCGCGCTGCTCCTTGCTGGCGATGCCAAAATTGGCGAGCGACTGCGCCGTCGCAAGGGCGGCATCCTGGCTAAAGTGTACGATATAGAGCGGGGCCTCGCCACGGCGCATGGCGAGCTCGACGGTGCCCTCGAGGGAGGTCGTCACATAGTCGTAGCTCAGCGGAACAGGACGCGGGGCGTCGACAACTAAGTCGCAAGCAGCGCCGGTGTGCTCCTCGAGTGAGGCGGCGATGGCGGTGACATCACCGAGCGTGGCGCTCATGAGCATAAACTGCGTGTGGGGCAGGGTGAGCAGCGGCACCTGCCAGGCCCAACCGCGGTCGGGGTCGGCAAAGTAGTGGAACTCATCCATGGCCACGCAGCCCACATCGGCGTCCTCACCCTCGCGCAGCGCATCGTTAGCAAGGATTTCGGCCGTGCAGCAGATGACGGGTGCCTTGGTGTTGATATGCGTGTCGCCGGTGATCATGCCGACGTTATCGCGGCCGAGCACCTGCACAAGGTCGAAGAATTTTTCGCTGACCAGGGCCTTGATGGGGGCCGTGTAATAACAACGCTTACCCTGCGCCATGCCCATAAAGAGCATACCCAGCGCGACGAGCGATTTACCCGATCCGGTCGGTGTGCCTAAGATGACGTGATCGCCGGCTGCCAGGTCCATGAGGGCCTCTTCTTGGTGATCCCACAGTTCAATACCGCGATCGCTCGTCCATTCAAAGAAACGCTCGAAGGCCTGGTCGGGCGTGAGCCATGGCTCGGGCTCACTGCCATCCTCGGGCTCCCACCAGGTGGGGGAGAGCGCGCCGAGCGAGCCAAACTCGGCTTCGGTTCCCGTGCCGCCCGAGAATGAGCTGGCGGCGCCGGCGCCGGAGACGGTGCTGGCGGCGGTATCTGTCGTGGTCTGTGCCATGTGTTTGCTTTCTCTCGCGATTGTCCGCCAACTATTATGGCGTAGCGGCGGCGCGGAGCGGCAGCGCGCGAGAAAATGCAGGAAATGGGCGTTCTACCCAGTCGTTTGGTGCAGTTGCCGGCTAAGTGAGTAGACTTTTGCAATATCGCGAGCACATGGCTTTTGCGCAAGGGCTCTACCTGCGGTTTTATTTTTCGCTATGCGAGTTGTGCTTGGCTATTGCAAAAAAAGTCTACTCACTTAGATTTGAGGGTCGTTTGCTGGCGCCTATTTGCGCTTGTTTGCCGAAGCCGCGACCATCAGAGGCCCCTGGGACTCCTGAGGCAGGCGCTTCTTGCCTTTCCGGGCACGGTTTCTAAAGTTCTCGACGGCCTCTTCCATGCCCAGGGGTACATAGGTGAGCTCATCGAGGTTATCGGGCAGGTAGCAGGCAAGGCTTTGCTCCTGCATGCGGCCCGCCGTGAGCTGTTCGTCGGTTGGCTGCGCACCGGGTGTGGCGCAAATGCCATAGACGACGGCGCCTATCTCGCGCGTGCGGCATTCATATTCGGTCTCGGGATGCTCGGGATGGTCGCGGCGTACGTCGTCACTTACCCAAAGCGTGTCGTAGCCGGCCGCGGCAAACTGCCCCAGGGCGTAGTCGCGCAATGGCTTGCTGTCGGTGCGCAGCGTGACGGTGGCGTCGGCTGCAAAGAGCGAGCGATAGAGCATTAGATGGTCGACATGGACGAGTCGTTTTTTGGCGTACTTGGCCTTGGGCTGCGGCGTGGGAAAGTTAATGGTGATGGCATTGAGCTCGCCTGCGGCAAACAGCTGCGGCAGCGATGCGGCGCCTCGGGGCAGGACGAGTGCGTTGGATAGCTCCTGCTCGCAGATTTTCTGTGCGGCATAGGCGATGCAGATGGGCTCCTGGTCCATGCCGATAAAGAGGGTGTTTGGCTCGTGGGCCGCGCGCTCTACAAGGTACGTTCCCTTGCCACAGCCAAGATCAAGGTGAAGGTGTTCGAAGGGCTTGCTGCCAGCTGGCGCACAGGCCTTGCGCCAATCTCCGGCATAGGCCTCGGGGTTCGTCTCAATCGCATCGGCGTAGCGCTCCAGGCGCTCCTCGAGCACAAAGTTCTTAGGCGTGCGAACGTGGACGGCTCCCATGAGGCTCCTTGGTCATAAGTATGGAACGCATAGCTGCACGTTCCGTCAATGGGTTGAAAAAGGGTGGGCGCAATGTGCCCGAAAGTTGCGGTGCGGCTCGGCGACGAGTCGTCAATGCCTACAGGCGCTTAAGAATCACATAGCGGTTGAGCTCGCCGCTGCGACCGTCGGCATGGAAACGCTCAAGCTCGCGCACGGGGACCTCGCCGCTCTTGTAGAACGTACGGACGCCGTGCACCAGGTCGGTGATCTGCTGATCATCAAAGTGATGGCAATAACGGTAGGCGTGACGGTCGTTTTGCCAGCCAATGAGGTGGTCGCCGGCTTCAAACTGCGCGGAATCGTAACCCTCAAACGGCGGGGTGAGCTCGGCGCGGGCTTCGGCGCGAACGGCCTTGCGCGCCATGCGCTCGTCGTTCATAAACTCCCAAAAACTGATGGCGATGATGCCACCCGGGCGCGTTTGGCGCACCAAGGCATCAAGTACGCGTACACGGTACTCGCACGACGGCACATGGTGCATAAAGCCAAAGCAGACCGAGATGTCGGCGAGCGGGGCGTCGAAAAGCACGTCGGGTGTCTCGGCGGGGTTGAGCTTCATAAGGGCGTCGAGTACGTCGAGTTCCTGGAAGTGCAGGTTGGGAATGCGCAGGGCGTGGCCGCGTGCATCGATGGCCAGGTCCTGGCACGAGTCGACACCATAGAACTCGAAGGGGCAGCTGGCGTCTGCCGAGGGGCTCGTGCCGTCCACGCCTTTGGCAGCCAGCGTGCCGCCGGCGGCAAAGTTCTCGAAGCGCATGTTGCCGCAGGCAAGGTCGAAGACGCGGACGGGATGCTCGATCGTGGCGACGTCGAGCTGTTCGAGCGCAATGTCCATGGTGCGCACCCAGCCGGGCCACGGGGCCTGACGCGTATCGGAAAAGGAGGCGGAGTGCTCGCGATAGAACGTGTTGTTGAGCTGGATGAGCGATGAGGCGAAATCGCGGTTCACGGCGCGGGACTCCCTCCGTTGGCGGTGCGGAATAAACAGTACGACCATACTACCGTTAACGCCGCAACGGGGACAACCAAGCTACGGGTCATTGCTTTGTTTGGACACATTTCCGCAGCTCATATGCACCCGCAACCGCCGGTTGTCAAAAATCTCACTAGAATAGGTGGCATGCTTTTGGCGGTGGCGGATAGATTTTTAACTGTGCAAGGCGCCTTAAGAACAAAAACGGTCCGGCGGCACGGCTGGCATCACATAGGAGGAACCATGAATGTAGAAACTGCGCAGCGGCTCGCCGACCTTCGTCGCAGCAAGGGTTTTAGCCAAGAAGGGTTGGCGCGAAAGCTGGGACTGTCGCGCCAGGCGGTCAGTAAATGGGAGCGTGCGGAGAGCTCGCCCGATACCGAGAACCTGATCTCGCTCGCAAAACTCTATGGCGTGAGTTTGGACGAGCTCCTCAATCCGAGTGACGAGATCGAGGACGATATCGAATTTGAGAACGAGGACCGCGCCCGTCAGCGCGAGGCCGAGGCCGCGGAGCGTGCCCGCACCCATGAGGCAGCGGCGCGCGCCACCGAGGCGGCAACACAGGCGAGTGATGCCGCGGCCAAGGCGGCGCAGGCGGCGAGTTGGAGCGCGCAGGCTGCCAATGCGGCGACGGCTCAGGTGACGGGTGCCGGTGCGACCAGCGTGACTCCGGTGAAAGGTCCGTTCCAGTCGTTCCCGTATTGGGCTGTGTGCTGGCTGCTGTTCTTTTTGCTGATGTTCCTGTTTGGCGCCGGCCCCTTTGCCGCACTGATCTTCTTTACGATTCCCATCTATCACTGGGTGGCGCGTGCGCTCGATGGTGATTGGGCGCGCGGGGATATTCAGGTTGGTCCGGCACCGGCGGTCGCTATGACTAAGGGGAAGGACGTTTCCGCTTCGGTTGACGCTGACATGGCTGCCGCGGCCACCGCTGAGCCGATTGCCAAAGAGGGTGATGAATGATGAAGCTTTCGCATGAATCCAAGGTACGCTTGGGTGTTGGCATCGGAGCGTTTGTGCTTATCATCGGGCTTGTCTTTGGTGCTTCGCAGCTATTGGCTCATTCCGATATGGTGCGTACGACCGGTATTCTATCTGGAGATTTGTCTGATTTTGACGATATGTTTGACGACGATGATCTCTTGGATAGCGGTAACTATTCCGCTCGGCCTCAGCAGCTTTCGAGCGAAACGTTTGATGCCGACGCGTTCCAATCGCTCGACTTGGACGTGACGTCGGGGACGGTCGAGGTTAAATGTGTCTCTGGCGGCCCGGTGCGTGTTATCGAAAGCGGCCGCGTTGCGAAGGGAACGTCTGCTTCTGATGCGGCTACCCGGAACCTTGCTGAGGTCAAGGGCTCTACGCTCAAGATCAGTCAGTTCGACTACGATGATAAGCGCGCGATTGACCGCACAATTACCATTGAGCTGCCGCGAGATGTTGCGGATAACCTGGTGGGCATTACGGCGAATGTAGGGTCGGGCGACCTGGCGGTCGCGGACATTGCGTGCCATGATCTGGATATAACGTTGAATTCGGGAGACGTTGAGTTTACGGGCACCGTGACCGACACCCTGAATGCCGAGGTCGGTTCGGGCGACATGACGTTCGATCTCTACCAGGCGCCCGCGAAGTCGATGGACGTGAGCGTGGGCTCGGGCGATGTGGAGATGACGGTTCCGAGCTCTACGGGCTTTAAGGCGAGCCTCACCGTGGGCAGCGGCGATTTCGAGAGCGATTTCCTTCCGCTTGGCTACGATGGCGAGACCATATTGAATCTTGAATTCGACAACGGCGATAAGTCTGCCACGTATCGTTTTGAGGTTGGTTCGGGTGACATGTCGTTTGATTCAGAGTGACGGGTGGTTATCGAAGACTTATAAACCATAGACGCGCTGTTTGATGAAGGCGCCGAAGCCGAGATCGGCTCCGGCGCCTTTGCCTTTACAATGGGGGCATGGAACAGATTATCTTGAACATACTCGAGGCTCTGCGTCGCGGCGAGACCGTGGATGACAAAGCGCTCGTCAAACTGATACATGCCGAGGCGCGCCGCGAGGGTGCCGACAAACGCGATTTGGCCAAGCGCCGTCTGCTGCCGTTCTACCAGCGGGTTAAACGTGAGGAGCCGGCTCGTTGGGCTGGATGGAATGTCGATGCGGAGCTGGAGCGTCAACTGCTGCAGGTGCTACGCATGAAGCCTCGTCGCACGGCTTCGGGCGTGGCGACCATTACCGTCATCACCAAGCCCTGGCCGTGCTCGGGCGATTGCCTGTTTTGCCCCAACGACCTGCGCATGCCTAAAAGCTATCTGCACGCCGAGCCGGCATGCGCCCGTGCGGAGCAAAACTGCTTCGACCCGTATCTGCAGGTGAGCGCTCGCCTGACCGCGCTTTCGCAGATGGGGCATGCAACCGACAAGATCGAGCTTATCGTTCTTGGCGGTACCTGGAGCGACTATCCGCAAGGGTACCAGGCATGGTTTATGTCGGAGCTCTTCCGTGCACTCAATGATGATGCGGTGGCGGGCGTGGCGGCAAATCCCATGTTGGCGCGTCCGGGCATCAGTCGTGCCGAGGCGGGGCGCCTGCTCGACGATGCGCCCGCCGATGCCCTGCCGCCGGTGGTGGCGGGGCGTCGCGAGCGCTACCGGGCTGCCGGCATTGCGACAGACGAGGCCGAGCTCGCGAGCGGTGTTGCAGGAGAGCAGGAGCGCGTGGATGTTGCTGTGGGCGGCTACAACCGTGCGGTGCGTCGTCTGTACGGCCCTGGCACGCCGTGGGGCGAGGTTGCCGAGTGGCAGGCGGCAACGATGGAGGAACTTGAGCATCAGCAGCGCATCAACGAGACGGCGAAGCATCGCGTGGTGGGGCTCGTTATCGAGACACGCCCCGATGCCGTAACGCCGCAGGCCCTCACACTTATCCGTCGCTTGGGCTGCACCAAGATTCAGATGGGTATTCAGAGTCTTGACCAGCATCTACTCGATATCAACGAGCGCCGCATTTCGGTGGCGCAGATCGAGCGGGCGTTTTCGCTCGCGCGCCTGTTTGGCTTTAAGATCCACGCGCACTTTATGCTCAACTTGCTGGGCGCCACGCCTGATGGGGACAAGCGCGACTACGAGCGCTTTATGACCGAGGGCGCCTTTATGCCCGACGAGGTCAAGGTCTACCCGTGCGCGCTCATCGAGGGCTCGCGTCTGGTGGGCTGTTACGAGCGTGGCGAGTGGCGCCCCTATACCGAGGACGAGCTGCTCGATGTGTTGGCCGACGACATCGTGGTGACGCCGGCGTTCTGCCGCATCAGCCGCATGATCCGCGACTTTAGCTCCGATGACATCATGGTGGGCAACAAGAAACCCAACCTGCGCCAGCTCGTTGAGAACCGCCTGGCTGCTCGGGGTGACGGTGCGACGGTGCGTGAGATTCGCTATCGCGAGATCAGCACGGCGGGCGCCGACCTGGACGAGTTGACCCTTGACGAGGAAGTGGCGTACGAGACGCCGGTGACGCACGAGCGCTTTTTGCAGTGGGTGACACCGCAGGGCAAAATCGCGGGCTTTTTGCGCCTGTCGCTGCCCGACCGCGCGTTTGTTGCCGCGCATGCGGACGAGTTGCCGACGGTGTCGGACGAGGCGATGATTCGCGAGGTTCACGTGTATGGCATGGCGGCGCGCGTGGGCGATCAAGGCCAGGCGGCGCAGCATCACGGGTTGGGGCGTTTGCTCGTAGAGCGTGCGTGCGAGATTGCCCGGGATGCGGGTTATGCGCGTATCAACGTGATTAGCGCGATTGGCACACGTGAGTACTATCGTCATCTTGGATTTTATGACCATGGCCTTTATCTGCAAAAGGAGCTCTAGATGAACAAGCCGAGTGTTTCTGCCGGCGTCGTTGCCGGCGTTGCTCTGGGGGCCGCGGCGCTTGGCGCGGCCGCTGTCGCTGTCCGTGCTGCCTGTCTGCAGGTTGCGCGAACCCGCAATGGGTTGGCGCGTGTGAAACGCGTGCACGATGAGGGCGGCGACGAAGTCCGTGTATTGGTGCAAGGCGGCGTTTACCAAAGCGCAAGCTACGTTGGCGAGCGTTGGGCGGAGCCCGTCTTTGCGTACTATCGCGCGTTTGACGACGTGTTTGAGGCTGAGGACGCAATGCGTGATGCTTACGGGCATGGTATCGACCGTATGCTCATGCTGGGCGGCGGCGGGTTTGCCTATCCCAAGTTTGCACTGATGTCGCACGAGAGCTTGCGCATGGACGTCGTTGAGTACGATGCCGAGATTACGCGCCTGGCGCGCCGTTGGTTCTACCTGGACGAGCTGGAGCGCACGGTGGGCGATCGCCTGCGAGTGATTACCGCTGAGGCTCGCTCGTATCTGGGCGTGACGAGCGTGGGTCATCGTCGCTACGACGTGGTCGTGAGCGATTGCTTTGGCGGTGCCGAGCCCGTACGCGAGCTGGCGACGGTTGAGGCATTGCGTTTGGTGCGAGGCAGCCTGAACCCCGGGGGCATCTATGTTGCCAATATCGTGAGTGCGAACAGGGGGAGCGACGTGACGTTCCTGCGCGATTGCGTTGCCGCGGCACTCGAGGTATTCGCCCACGCCTGGGTGGTCCCATGCGGCGATGCGGAGTTCGGCGGCGAGGAGAACTACCTGCTCATCGCCAGCGACGGCGACTATGTCTTTGCCGAAGCTGTGCCCTTCGACACCGACTTCCTCGGCACCGTCCTTCACGACAAGTAAGTCTCTCCGTCCCAAAAAGACGGGTCTTAGGCGTGGTCGCTCCAGCTGCGGACACGCTGCTTCATGCCCTCTATGTCGAGCACGCCTTCGGCAAAGCCCTTGCGCACGAGCTCTTCGGGAACAAACTCGTCGTAGCGGTCAAAATAAGGCACCTCGCCGGGATAGACGAGCTCGATGGGATCGAAGTCCTTCTCGGCCTCGGCGGCGAGCACCTCAAAGAACGTCTCCTCGTCGGCCTTCATCTTAAACTGCATAAAGTACGGGCGTGATGGGTCGAGTCCGCGAAGGTCCAACTCCGCGGCACATTTAATCTTGAGCATGCGCTCGAGGGCCAAAAAGGCGTAGCTGCCCAGCCAGGGGAAGAGCACCCAGGTATCGCCGCCCAGGTTAATGAGCGGTTTAGTTCCCGCGCCCGAAATCTCGGCCGTATGACGAGCCTGCGCAAGGCGGGCCCGTGCGTTACCCATGAGGTACGGATACGCGGCGTGTTCGTTGAGCGCCTTGCGCATGCGCTCGAGTACGTGTGTATTGATGTCACCGGGACAGTCGCCAAAGTAGGCCGGCACCCGGCCCTTGACCTGCGTGGCAAAGACGGTATGACGCTTCCAGTCCACTTCCTCGACAATCCAGCAGTGTCCGGCGATGGCGATGCGCTCACCGGGCGGTGGCGGATTGACGATCGTGCCCAACTCGGCCGACTCGCTGCGAACGGTGAACTCCTCGTTTTCCTGGAACACGGCGTAAAACTTAAAGTTGTTAATGATGCGCTCGCCCGCGAGGCCCACAATGAGCCCACCGCCCTCGGTGACCTGGATGTGGTCGATCTTGATGAGGTGGCGCAGCAGTACGCGATAGTCATCGGCCGAGACGCGGTGGAAATAGCTGAGCGTGAGCACGCGCTGGGCAAGCTCTGCCGGCGTGAGTTCGCCGGTGCTGGCGAGGGTCGACATGGTCTGGTGATAGAGCAGGCTGTAGGGGAGTCGATCGAGCTCGGGCGGCTCGACCCACTTTTCCTCGCGATAGAGTTGTACGAGCGCGATGCCCTGGAGGAGCTTCCAAGGTATCGTTTCAGGCATCATCGTGCGCGGCTCGGGCTCTTCCTCGCGCATGACAAACCACATCTCGGGCGGAAGATCGCGGCGTCCCGTGCGCCCCATGCGCTGCAAAAAGGAGCTGACGGTAAACGGTGCATCGATCTGGAACGCGCGCTCCAGGCGACCGATATCAATGCCGAGCTCCAGCGTGGAGGTGGTGACGGTTGTCTGTGCCTGTTCCTCGTCGCGCATGAGCTCTTCTGCCGTCTCGCGTAGCGATGCCGAGAGGTTGCCGTGATGGATAAGGAAGCGGTCGGGCTCGTGCCGGCTCTCGCAGTAGCTACGCAGCATGGAGCATACGGCCTCTGCCTCCTCGCGCGAGTTGGCAAAGACCAAGCACTTTCGGCCGCGCGTGTGCTCAAAGATATATCCCATACCGGGGTCGGCGTTGTCTGGTGCTGTATCGGTGGGGTTGAGTAATGCCTGTTCGGGTGCTTGGGGGATGTCGACTTCGCCCTCGGGGGCCGAGGAAGCTTGGCGGTCCTTGGGAGCGGCCTTGCCCTGTGCCCGCTCACGACGTTGACGGCGCTCCTCTTGTGTGAGCTGTCCGCTGTGACGCATGTCTTGGGCGCCGGCGGGCAGTGCCGCGGATGCCGCCGCATCGATGCGCTCGCACGCAAGCACTTCGGCCTCTTGAGGACCTGTACCCATGAATCCCCGCTGCTGCGCCTGGGGGCCCGAGTTGTAGAAGTGCTCCATGGAGATGCGCCACACGCGACGCGGTTCCTCAAAACGGGGGATAATGCAGTCGCGCCCCGTTCCCTGTGAGAGAAAAGCGCCCGTGCGCTCGGGGTCGCCGATGGTAGCCGAAAGGCCAATGCGGCGAGGCTGCACGCCGGCCATGCGCGAGAGTCGCTCGATAAGGCAGAGCGTTTGCCCGCCACGGTCGCCGCGCATGAGCGAGTGGACCTCATCGATGACCACGTAGCGCAGGTCGCAAAACATGCGCGGGATCGCCATGTGCTTATGGATTAAAAGCGCTTCGAGTGACTCGGGTGTAATCTGCAGGATGCCGCTCGGTTTTTTAATGAGCTTAGCCTTGTGCGACTGCGAGACATCGCCATGCCAGTGCCAGACAGGGATATCGGCCTCTTCGCAGAGGTCGTTGAGGCGGACGAACTGATCATTGATGAGCGCTTTGAGGGGGCCGATGTAGAGGGCGCCCACGCTCGCGGGCGGGTTCTCCCAAAACTCGGTCAGGATGGGAAAGAAGGCTGCCTCGGTTTTGCCGGAAGCTGTGGATGCCGTTAGGAGCACATTGTCTTGTGTGTTAAAGATGGCATCTGCCGCCGCAACCTGGATAGAGCGCAGACTCTCCCAATCGTGGGAGTAGATGAAGTCTTGGATAAACGGAGCATATCGGTCAAAGGCGTTCACGGGGCGTCCCCTCAAATACGAACCTCTCAATGCGGTTGGCAATGGTTTGCTGCATTGCTGTCTCAACGTTTGTGCAGATAAAAGCTGCCAAAATAGACCTGTCCCTTTTTGGCAGGTTAGATGGTGAATTCGGCGAAGTTGCGGTCGCCGTCTGCGGTGCCGGTGTCGCCTGTTGCGGCTGCCGGTGCCAGCGCGTCGCCGCCGACGCTTTGCAGCAACTCGGCCACGTTTGCATCGGGGTTCTGGCACAGGATATCGAGCAGCTCGATAAAGTCACGGATGACCTCACGCGGCGTCAGGTGCGTATCGGCTCCCACGCGGCCAAACTCAATCTTGAGAAAGTCTACCAAGTCGTTCTCGGTAAGCGTGGGCGTCCAGCCAAAGTATCCGGCATGGATCTGCATGAGTTTTTCGATCAGCACCAGCAACTCCTCGTAGGTGAGTGGCTGCAGGCGGATGATGGGCGCGAGCATGTCCTTAAGGTCCTCGCGTGCAAAGCGGCCCTGAGCGAGTCGACTTCGCAGGGCCTCGTAGGAGAACACGCCACGGCGGCGGTCTTCGATGGAGGTTGGCGTGCCGCCCATGATCATGCCCAGGTACTGCGCCTTGCCCTGGAGCGTGTCGTTGTACATGGTCAGGATCTTCTCGTAGTTGTATTGGCGCGTGATGGCGTTGGGAATCTTATACAGATTCACGAGCTCGTCGATGAGCACCAGCATGCCCTTGTAGCCGCTGCAGACCAAAAAGCGCGCAATGAGCTTAACGTAGTCGTACCAGTCGTCATCGCTGATGATGGTCGAGGAGCCCAGCTCGGCGCGTGCCTCACTCTTGGTGCGGTACTCGCCACGAATCCATTTGGTCACGCGGCTCATAGCTTCTTCGTCGCCCTCGGATACGGCCGCGCGGTAGCGGCGGAGCATACGGGCGAAGTCGAAGCCGTGGACCATTTCCTCGAGCGGGGCCAGTTGGGCATTGACGGCAGACTCATCGGCATCGGCACACGAGGCGACCCAGCGATCCAGGATAAGGTTGAGCGCACCGCCCTCGGGGCGCGTTTTAGTCGATATGTTGCGGATGAGCTCACGGTAGGTGGCAAGGCCCTGCCCCTGGCCGCCCTGCAGGCGGCGCTCAGGGGATAGGTCGGCATCGGCGACGACGAATCCCTCACCCATGGCGTGCGTGCGGATGGTCTGGAGCAAAAAGCTCTTGCCGGCTCCGTAGCGACCGACCAGAAAGCGGAAGCTCGCGCCGCCGTCGGCGATGAGACTCAGGTCGGTGAGTAGGGCGCGGATCTCTACCTCGCGCCCTACGGTGATGTAGGGAAGGCCGATGCGCGGGACCACGCCGCCCTTGAGCGAGTTGAGAATGACGGCGGCGACGCGCTTGGGCACACGGGGTGCTGCGGATGTGGTATCACTCATGGTCTAGGTATCCTCTCACGTCTGCTTCGTAGTCCTCGATAATGTGCGGTCCTGCCGCGCCAAATTCAATTACGGTGTCACCCACCAGGTCAAAGAGCGCCTCGTTGATGGTATCGACGAGCATGTCCTCGCTTTTGCCCGACTGTGCCACCGCCAATGCCGTCTGGGCCGTGTTCTGCTCGAGCAACGCGCGGAGATAGGCGTCTGCGGCAGGCGCGAGTTCGTTCGTGGCGTCAGCGGGCGCAGCAGCTGCGAACACGGGCGTCGGTGCGAGGAGCGGTGCCACGACGCCAAACTCTTCGGTGGAGACAGTCGGCTCGTCGGGTTCGTCTTGCCGTGTGGCCATCTCGCCAGGTCCGGCGGACATGCTGGGCGTAGACTCGGTGTTCGGTTGCTCGATAAGCGTCGCCTCGGCTTCCATAGGCACATCATCCTCGCGCTCCTCATCAATCAAAAGCGCTTCACGCGTTTGCGCGGCGGCGCTCCGAATGTGCCCCAGCTGACTCAAATCGATATCGATCTTGACAGGCTGGTGCGCGGCGTCCCACGAAAGCCATGCCACGATCTCGTCATCGATGATCTTGGCCAGATATTTGGGGACCTTCTCCTCCTTTAGGGGATGGGTGGGGTCTAGGGCCAGGCGCAGGCGTTGGTCGCAGGCGCGCATCATCTCACCGAGCTTGCTACTTTTTTGTCTGCTGCCGTGGATGCGCATGCATTCCCAAAAGCCATTTTGGCAGCGATAGATGTGAATGGGGTCCAGGCGATATTCGCAGTCCTCGTGGCGCTCGGGCGCAAAGAACACGGCCGAGGCAAACATGGTGTAGGGCATGGCCGTCTCCTCCCCAAACAAGCTCGCTACGATGCCGGTCTTTCGGTGCGTGTCATAGTAGCGCGCCATACGGACATACACGGCGCATGCCACGTGGCGCAGGTCGCGATGGTGGGAACGGTCGAGCCGTGAGTTATTCAGGTTGTACGTGGAGAGGGCGTTTATAGCGGTCATGAGTCGCTCCTCGCCTGCCTCGTCGGGCGGAAGGGGGAGCGTGGGCTCGGAGGTCTTGCGACGCGCAGGCGCCAGGTCTGACGGCGTTGGCGCGGGCGCAAGGTCTCGCGCCGCACGCCGCAGCTCGATAAGGGCGTTATCGAACATGACGGTTTTAGAGTCGCGAAGCAGCTTGGGGTCGAGTCCGTGGAACACGGCGTAGTCCTGCAGCCACACGCGTGCGAACCGGTCGATGCCGGGTTCAAAGGCGCGATAGGCATCCCAAAAGGCCTTGATTTTGTTAAAACCATCGAGTGGGTCATCTACGCCAATGCCGCAGATCAGCTCATAGAGATACAGAAAGGCAAAGGACGTAGACGTTTCCTCGACGGTTCCGCGGCGCACTTGGGTGCGCCAGGTAAAATAGCCGCGCAGCTGCCGATCGCTCATGGCGTTATAGGTGGGAAAGTACGACTTGAATGTGCCGTTGTAGGGACAGTCGTCCTCAAAGTCGGCCATCAGCAGGCCTTGGCGGTAGAAAAGCTCGGCTTCCGAAAGCCAACGTCCCGCGCCACCCTTGGGGTCTTCTTGCCAACGCGATATCTCACGCATTTTGCGGTACTGGTCAGGAAGGAAGTTCTGCATCTGACGACCGGTTTTGAGAATCGGCTCGTCAGCATAGACTTCGTTTGAGAAGCGAGCAGACTGATGGGTCCGGGCCTCGGCCATAATGCGCTCGATGAGCATCTTGATGTCCTGGTCGGCCACCGTTTCTCCTCTCCTAACGCAGCTTCGGTGACCTCATATCATAGCACAGCATCAAACAGGTGTTCGAGATACCGCTACGTAGATAGATTTAGAACAGGAGGGCGTAGATGACGGCTATGACAACGGAGGGGAGCATATTGGCCGTGCGGAAGGTCTGAGGACGGATGAGGTTGACGCCGACGCAGAAGATGAGTATAGAGCCCACGAGCGATAGACTGTCGAGGGCGGCGGCGGTCATGATGGGGGAGAGCGCGCCGGCAAACAGCGTAATCGTTCCCTGGAATACGGCAACGGGCAGGGCGGAGAAGATGCAGCCGCGGCCGAGCGAAGCCGTCATGGTGCAGACGATGATGCAGTCCAACGCGCCCTTGAGGGCAAGCGTGGACCAGTCGCCGAGCAAGCCGTCTTGGATTGATCCCACGATAGCCATGGCACCGATGCAGACGGTCAGCGATGTCGAGACAAAGGCATTGGTGAACTCGTTGTCTCCCTCGCTGCCGGTTTTGCGCTTGAGCCATTCGCCCAGGTTTTCGATGCCGGCTTCCAGGTTAACGGCCTCGCCGATGAGCGAGCCGAGGGCAAACGAGACGATGAGCATGGTGGTGCCGGTGGTCTCCAGCGCTTTCCCGTCAATGACGAGCATCTTTTGCATGGTGCCGCCCAGTCCGATAAACAAAACGCACAGCCCCGACGCCTTCATGAGCGTGTCTTGGATGCGGGGTGTGATAAAGCGTCCGCCTATAAGGCCCAGCAGTCCGCCCGCAATCAAAAGTGCGACGTTGATGACCGTTCCCAAACCCGGCATGAACCCTCCCATATTGATGCCAACCTGGCAATCGTAGCAGAACGGGCTGCAGGGTGCGTCATGCCTCATCCTATACGTTATATAAGTGGTATTAATGACGGCATTTGGTGCCCGAGCCTCAGCCTCCCATCACGACATAGGGGCTGTAATCGAAGCACAGCGTCATGAGTCGCTGCGGGGACTCAATGGCCGCGGCGATGATATCGGCATCTCGAGCTCGGTCAAATCCCACGAGCTCAATTTGATACGAGACGTCTTCCATTTTATGGAGTATCCGGTTATTCAGGAGATTCTCACCGTCGAATTCCTCGGTTTTGCCTCCGTCCGAGGTTACGGCATACAGGTGCAGTTTTGCGGTGGTCGCAGGGTCGGCGACCGTGAGGTTGTCGATTTGGTTGGCCGTGCCCTTTGCCCCAAGCAAGGTGAGCAAGGTGGGGGCTACGACCTCGCCCGATGGCAGAAAAACAACTTCGACGGTTTTAGGGAATGCGATAATGGCTGCTTTGCGGACGGGCTTATCGGCAGCGGTGACCTCAATGCTCGCGGCGTCGACGGTTTCCGTGCGGTCGAGCGCGACCATCATGCAACAATTGCCCTCGTCGATGTCTGCCGGCATGGGACACCCCAAGTTTTCGCCAGCTTGCGTGCCGCCCACTGCGGTGGCTGTTTCGCTTGGCTCGCTGAAAGTGGCTGAAGGACCGCTCGATGGCGGTGTTATGCCGCCTGGTGCGCCATTGTCCCCAGGCGCTATTTCACCGCTGCTCTCGCTGGAGTCGCTTGCGATGTCACCTGTCGAGGGGGCGAGTCCGACCGCTCCTACTCCGCTCCATTCCATCTCGAGGAGCGCCGGATCGACAAGGACGTGATGCACATCTTGCGTTTCGGTACTGATATCGACAGGACCGGGATCTGCCCCTCGCGTCAGGCTGAGCGATCCGGTCCGCTGTTTGCCCCGAATCTCCTGGCTTTCTGTGCCGCTCGCGTAGAACAATAGAGCGATCTCGCCATTTGCCGTGGCGTCGGTGCCCGCCTTGGTCATTTTCAGCGATGCGGTGAATGAGATAGCGGGCTGCGTGCCATCGGCGCTCGAGGGGACGCAGCCCAGGCATACACCCCCTCCGTTTTCGAAAAACGTGCTGTCGAAGGCGACTGTTGCCCCGTCCGCCGAGTCATCGGACAGGGTGATGTCGAGGCACAGCTCCACGTCGCAGGAATCGCCATCGGCATCAGTTGCAGCTGCGCGCCATGTGCAGATAACGCATCCCGTTAGGGGGCCGTCCGCTGTGCTCGAGTGCTCGGTATCCACGACTATCGAGCTGTTCGTGCAGCGACGGAGGCACCCCGAGGCCGAAATGCTTGCCTGCGCAAGCGAGAAGCGTTGGCGCGCGATGGTGCTCATCTGGTTTGTGGCGAGACAGTTGACGGCAGGTAAGGGGGCGTCCACGGCGGGTGTCGCTAGAGCGGCAACGGGCATGCCGGTGGCAAGCGCACTACAGAGCGCGGCAACGGGCAAAAGGTTCTTTGATGCCATGGGTTCTCCTTACCTATGCTGGACGGTCTCGATTCGTGTGGCTACCGGCTGCGTTTGATGTGCAGGCCAAGGCCGATGGCGCTAGCGCCCGCCGTGGCGATTCCTGCTGCCAGGAGCTGTCGCGTGTCGCTCGTTTGCGCGAGGGGTTCATGTTGGCCACTGCGTTCGAGTTCCGATAGATCGACAGTTACCTGCGTGGCAGCCTGCGCCTGCTCTTGTTGGGCAAAGGCGGCGATCGGGGCAAACGTTGCAACGCCGATGATGACGGCAAGGACAATTGCCTTAGGCCGTGTGCGCACCGGGCTCGACCGTCCACGTAATGGTTGCGACCTGGTCGCCCGTGCCGGTCACATGGAAGATGTCTCGCGTGACGCGGGCGACAGTGCCGCTCGTCTTAAGCTTAATCTTGTCCGTACCATCGGCGATGCCCTGGTAGCCCATGTCGAAGGATGCATTTTTGGAAAGGTCGAGGCCCGCTTCCTGCGTCGCGGCGTGGGCGTCTTGGAGTGCCTTGTCTGGGCCGACCTTAAAATCGATGGAGTTCTGGGCGGTCCCCGTCTTGGCGTCGGCGACGATGCTCCAGGACTTCTGGGCGGCAATCTTCATGTTGGTAACGTGGATGCCATAGGCCGAAAGATTGTCGATGGTGGTTGTATTCTCGGAAGGGCCCTGGAGCGCGCCGTCTGCCTTAGCGACGAACGGAATGACGGTCGGGGCTTTGAACTTGATGTTGTCGATTTCGGTCCTGATGGTCACGTTGGTGGTTCCAGTGCGTCCCTCCGCCAGGGCGGTGGTCGGCGCGGCGCCCATTGCGAGTGCGAGCGCCAGCCCTGCGCCCACGACGAGCACCCTGGCCCCATTCAAGTTCCTGGTGATGTCCATAATCGTTCCTTTCTATTCGTCACGGACCGTTTCCGTGAGGGTTAGACGAAAGCGGCACGGGTGCGCATTTTCATAACAGGTGGCAGGTCTAGTCTTCTGTCTGCGCAACTCGCACCTTGACGCGCGTGGGATTGCCATGGACGTCGTAGGTCTTGGCGTCGAGCGCTTGAATCTCGATATACGCCTCGCCTTCTTTGATGTCGCCTGCAGGGCAGGTCTCAACGGTCTTGCCGGTCTCGACCACGCCCGATTCATAGATGGTCTCGTCGTTTTGGATCACACGGAAACGCTGGGGAAACTTGTTATCTTGGACGTTTTGCACGTTGACGCGCAGCTTGCCGCCTTTTTGTAGCTGGGCGACCGGTGCGACCGAGATCGTCATCATGTTGTCGCGGACGATGGCATCGAGCTCGTCCTGGATTTCCTGGCGCGACTTACCCTCCGCCGCTGTGACCGAGGCACCTGTCTCGGCGACAGGCTTTGACTGCCAGGCGTAAAGGCCGACGGCGATAAGGGCGCAGGCGATGGCCAGGCAGACAACGCCGAGCCTTTTTCGATGTTTTGACCCTAGGGGGCTCGACTGCTTCCTTGCGCTCATGCGGCATCCTTAGTGGTATAGACGCGCGCGAACGTGGACGGATCGGCACCAAAGAGCATGTGGAGCATGAGGCGTCGCGAGTAGATGAGCTCGTCGAAGTTTGGGTCGAGTTTGATGTCGTGGATGTGGGCGATGTGGTGAGCGAGCGCCGAAAACGATTCGGGATCGCAAATCACGTCGGTGGTGACGTGATAGACAGCCGCATCGGGAAATGCCTCCTCGTCGAAGGGCAGAAGATACGGGTCGTCGTCAACTTCGATAGCGACGCCGTACTGGGGCCAGTAATATGCCATGGGAACCTCCCTGTTTTTGGCCAAACCTTCCATTGGCTTTGGCTGTCGATGCCGACCGTATCAGCCGTAACTTGACCAATTTCTGACCAAATGCTTGACGGATTTACATCGCCGCAGGTGAGAGAGGGTAAAAATTATCTCAACTTTTTTCGAGCGCCAATTGTGCGCGTGGCTGCGATGGGAAGGAGCGCGTTAAATAGAGCGCCTGCCGAGAAAACGCCGCCGCTCGCCGAATTGCGCAAACGTAAAAATCGCCAATTATGGAGACGGTCTCAGCCACGTCGACGAAACGATGCGGTAACATCTCCCTGCAAACACTGTAGTTAACTAAAGGGGGAGTTCGCGTGTCTGCAGCCATCAAACCCTTCGGCGACGAGTTCGAAGAATATGGTCGCGATGAATCTCGCACATCGGGCGAGGCGTCGAGCATCTCGTTTCCGACAACGGAGGACGAAGTCCGCGCCATTCTGCGAAAGCTCCATGCCGAGCATGTTCCGATAACGGTCCAGGGTGCTCGGACCGGTCTGGCTGCCGGTGCCGTGCCTCACGGCGGGCATATCCTCAACACTTCTCGTATGAATCGCTACCTGGGTCTTCGCCGCGACGAGCGAGGCCGTTTTCTGCTGCGCGTGGAGCCGGGCGTCGTGCTTTCGGAGCTACGCAAGCAGCTGGGCAAGAAGGCATTGCCGACCGCTGGCTGGGATCAGGCATCGCTTGAGGCCTATGAGGAGTTCCAGGCAGCTCCCGAGCAGTTCTTTCCCACCGATCCCACCGAGGCATCTGCCTGCCTGGGCGGCATGGCGGCATGCAATGCCTCCGGTGCCCGCAGTTACGCCTACGGCCCCATGCGGCCGCACGTTACGGGGCTTCACGTGGCGCTGGCGGACGGCGACCTGCTTGAGCTTCATCGAGGTCAGGCGCACGCTGACGCACGCCACTTGTCGCTCGTGACGGCAGGTGGCCGCGCGCTCGAGCTGGATTTTCCTGGCTATACCATGCCCAAGACCAAAAACGCGTCGGGTTATTTCGCTTCGGACGATATGGACGCCATCGACCTCTTTATCGGTGCGTGCGGCACACTCGGCGTCATTACCGAGCTCGAGATCGCCCTGCAGGCGGCACCTTCGGTCGTATGGGGCGTGAGCTGCTTTTTCGACAGCGAGGACAAGGCAGTGTCCTTTACCGATTCCGTGCGCCCCGTGCTGTCCCATGCCGCCGCTATTGAGTATTTCGATGCCAGCGCCTTGGATATCCTTCGCCGCCAGCGCGAGCAGTCGACCGCGTTTGCCTCGCTGCCGGCACTCGACGATGAGGCAAAGGTCTGTGTTTACGTGGAACTCGACTGCGACGACGAGGCTCAAGCGACTGAGGAGCTGTACCACCTGGGATGGGTTTTGGAGCTTGCGGGCGGCCGCGATGACGCGACCTGGGTTGCGCGCACCGAGGTCGATCGCGAATGCCAGCGGTTCTTCCGCCACGCCGTCCCCGAGAGTGTCAACATGCTCATCGACGAGCGTCGCCGCACCGACCCCACCATTACCAAACTGGGGTCGGATATGTCGGTACCCAACGCGCGCCTGGCCGATGTCGTTGCCTTCTATCGCCGCACGCTGGCCGAAAGCGGGCTTGAGTCTGCCGCCTGGGGACATATCGGCAACAACCATCTGCATGTGAATATCCTGCCGCGCGATGCGCAGGACTACCGTCGCGGTGGTGAGCTGTTTGCCCGGTGGGCTGCGGAGGTAACGGCTATGGGCGGCGCCGTCTCTGCCGAGCACGGCGTCGGCAAGATCAAAGCGGGCTTTTTGGAGACGATGTACGGCCACGAGGCCATGGTCGAATCGGCTCGACTCAAGCTGCAGCTCGATCCTGCCGGGCAGCTGGGTCGTGGCAACCTGTTTTCGGAGAAGCTCTTGGATGAACTCGTCCAGAAAGGGGGCGCGTGAAGATGAGCGATTTCCATATGGTGGTGTGCGTCAAGGCGGTACCGGGGAGCACCGAGGTCAAGATGGACCCCAAAACCAATACCATCGTGCGTGATGGCAAGCAGGCGGTCATTAATCCCTTCGATGCAAGTGCCCTCGAATGCGCTCTGGCGCTCAAGGACGACTTTATCGGCTTTGGCATGGATGTGCGCGTGACGGTGGTGTCGATGGGTATCCCTGCAACCGAATCGCTGCTGCGCGACTGCATTGCCCGCGGCGCCGATGATGCGCTGCTGCTGACCGATCGCGCCTTTGCGGGCGCGGACACGTTGGCGACCACCTATGCCCTCAAATGCGGTATCGAGGCGCTCGACGAGGACTTCGACCTGCTCATCTGCGGCAAGATGGCGGTAGATGGCGATACCGCCCAGATTGGCCCCGAGCTGGCCGGCGCCTTCGAGATTCCCTGCGTGACCGATGTGAGCTGCGTGCAGAGCGCGGGTTTTACGACGTGCGGTGCGCTTTCGCTCGTTCACGGTTGCGATGCCGGCGAGGAGACGGTCTATCTGGAGATGCCGTGCGCGATGACGACCGCCAAGGAGATCGGCCAGCTGCGCATGCCGAGCATCGCCGGCATTCGCGCGGCCGAAGATGCGGATGTGCGGGTGGTCTGTGCTGCCGATGTACATGCTGACCCTTCGCGTTGCGGCCTTACCGGATCGCCGACGCAGGTCGTGCGCTCGTTTGTGCCCGACCGCGACCAAACGTGCGAGGCCATCGAGGGCACGCCGGTCGAGCAGGCGGCAAAGATTGCCAAGATTATCGAGGGGATGGCATAGATGAGCGGACTGATAATCGATAGCGAGGCGTGCGTTGGCTGTGGCCGCTGCGTTCGCGCCTGTGCCTCGGGTGGCATTGTGGTGGAGGGCGAGCGCCCCAACCGCTGCGCCCATGTGACCGACGGCTGTATCTTGTGCGGCGGGTGCGTCGATGCCTGCCCCGTCAATGCCATTTCGATCGAGCGCGACGAGGCCGCCTGCGCGGTTGACCTCGATGCGTATCGAGACATATGGGTATTCGTGCAGACCGACGATCACGATGTCGTGGCTCCGGTGGCCTACGAGGTCATGGGCAAGGGCCGCGAGCTTGCCGATGCACGCGGCTGTCGCCTGGTGGCGCTGGTCGGCATGGGCCCCGAGGGCTCGCTCGGGGACCTGGAGCATCTGGTTTGCGCCGGTGCGGACGAAGTTCTGGTCTGTCGTGACGAGCGCCTGCGTCAGAACGACGCGGAGGTCTATGCTCGCCTCATCTGCGATTTGGTAGCCGAGCGCAAGCCCGAAGCCATTCTGTACGGTGCGACCGCTTTTGGCCGCGAGCTGGCGCCTGGCGTTGCCGTGCGCCTGCGGACGGGCCTTACGGCCGACTGCACCGTGCTTTCGATGGATACGGAGACGGGCCTGCTGCAACAGACCCGCCCGGCGTTTGGCGGCAACTTGATGGCCACCATTATCTGCCCCAATCATCGTCCCCAGATGGCAACGGTGCGTCCCGGCATCTTTGGGGTACCCGAGTTTGATTACAGCCGCTCTGGCACGATTACCCAGGTATCGCTTGCGGATGATGCTAAGGCCCGCGTCGAGATCTCGATTCCCGCCGAGGAGTGGGGGCAGCAGGCATCAATTGCCGATGCCGAGCGCCTGGTCGTGGTGGGCCGCGGCATTGGCTCCAAGAAGAATCTGCCCCTGATGCGAAAGCTCGCCGATGCCTTGGGTGCCGAGCTTGGTTGCACGCGTCCCGTTGTGGAGGCAGGTTGGCTGGAGTACCGCCACCAGGTTGGGCAGACCGGCGTGTCGGTTTCGCCCAAGCTCCTTGTGAGCATCGGCGTTTCGGGTGCTATCCAGCACCTAGCCGGCATCGGCGGCGCGGAGTGCGTCATTGCCGTCAACGAGGACCCAGATGCCCCCATCTTCGGCGCTGCGCAGTATAAAGTTGTCGGCGACGCCGTCGAAGTCGTCGAAGAGCTCCTGGCCCAGCTCGAGCGCTAGGCGCCGGCCAGCCAGGCTCGCATCTCTTTCTTTAGGCGTTCCCAGGTCGCTTGCGTGGCGGGGTCGGTAAAGGGCCGCACGATGCCAAAAGGTGCGTCGAGCAGGCGGTAGATATCGCCCTGCTTGCGCGCCAGCGCGCGGCTTGCCGGATAGACGAGCTCAAACATAAAGCAGATAAGCCCCACCAAGTAGTCCGCGGGCTCATCGCGCTCATCGCGCGTGACGCAGCGGTGCTCGTCAAAGGCGGCCAGCGTCGGTGCCGAGAAGTGGCTGGCAAGAAACACGTCCTCATCCACTTTGAGGATGGTGTCGACGGTGCTGTCGGCGATGGTGCGCATAATGTCGACCTTGTCGCCATCGCGCACAATATCGCAGAAGCGTCGCGTGCGCTCGTCGAGCTGCGCGGGTAGACGGAAATCGCTGTGATAGGCAATGCTTGCGCGAATCAACTCGTCTTCTACCGGATCGTCGATAAAGTCGCGGATACTTGTTGTCGCGGGCGCGTCTGTAGGGTTTTCGCCAAAGAGAACCTCGACGCCCAACGCCGCATGGCTCATGCTTTCGGCATCTTTAAACGTATCCCAGCGTCGCAGCTGCTCAAAGCGGCCCATATCGTGCAGCAGGCCGCAAAGCCACGCCAAGTCAATGTCCTGCGGTGACCAGCCCTGTTCGCGTGCCACGGCATCGCATGCCTCGGCAACGTGGTACGTATGCTCGATTTTGAGCGCGATACGCGGATTGGCGGCATCGTAGGCATCGGTGTAGGTCTTGAAGGCCGCGGCAGCCCGCGTTCGATCGATAGCTGTCATAATGACTTCCTAAAAAGTTGTGTCTTTCTGTGTCTTTCGATCCGGTGGCAATTGTAGGTGAACTCGGTTGCCATCGGGCGATGGTTCTGCCGCGTCGTTGCATGCGGCTCGGAAATCTTGTCGGGACGAGGAACGCTATGGTGCTCAAAATCGTTAAAACCGTCTGGCCGGTGATGCTTACCTATGTTGCGATAGCCGCGCCGTGCGGAATGATTATGGCGCAGACGGGAATGGAACCCTGGATGGTTTTTGCTCTGAGCAGCACGTTCGTGACGGGCAGCGGGCAGTTTATGATCTGCAATCTGTGGCTGGCGGGTGTGCCTGCGGCGTCGATCGTCGCGAGCGTCGCCGCAATCTCCTCGCGCTTTGCGCTTTACTCGGCATCGATCGCACCGCATCTGAGGGGTGCCTCGAAGCGTCAGACGCTGGCTGTTGCCGCGACGCTTACCGAGGAGGCATATGGCATCTCGCTTGCCAAGTTGGTTAAAGGGGAGGATTGGGGTCCGCTCGAGTCCTTTGTGCTCAACGTGATCCTCATCGCAACATGGGGCGTTTCGTGTACGACGGGCGCCATCGTCGGCGCCGTTGTCGATGTTCCCACCGCTATTGCGGGTTTTGTCTGCACATCGCTCTTTATCTGCCTACTCTTTTCGCAGCGACTGTCGCGCGGCAATGTCGTAGCTGCCGGTTTGGCTGCGGTGTCCGTCGCCATATGCAAGTTCTTGGGGTGGACGAATATCGCCGTGCCGGCAAGTGTGCTCGTCGGCGTTGTCACGGCACTCGCGTACGATGTCCTCGCCGAGGGAAGGGGCGCTCGCGATGCCCGTTAATGAGTTTTTGGTCCTATGGCTGTCGTCATGGGCGGCCATCGCGTTTTTCCGCATTGCCCCGGCGTTTGCCTTGCGCGGGAGAACGCTGTCGCCCCGCGTTACCGAGGCCTTGGGTTATATTCCGCCTGCCGCCTTTGCGGCGCTGGTCGCCAACGACTTGATAAGCCCTGGCGCTTTCGACGCCGGCTTGTGGCAGGGCTTGATTCCCTGGATTGCGGCCGCCGGCGTCGTGGCGGTGGCAATCAAGACAAAGTCGATGTTGTGGTGCTGCGTCTCGGGCATCGTGTTCTATATCGTTTTGAGCTTCATATAAGAGCGGGGCACGTTTAGCGTCCCGGCACAACGAATCGAATTTCTCACCGAGCCGGTCTGCTTCTTCTGGTACCATGGTCAAACTTTACTGTAGCAAAGTGTGACGTGGGCTTTTGTTCTGCGTCGGCGGAAATGGGGGTTTCATGGCACGGGAAGCGACCGCCAACGAGCAAAAGAAATTCAAAGTCCCGCGTATCCCGGGTGACATCATGATCTACCCGATGATCGTTGGCCTTTTGCTCAATACCTTCTGCCCGCAGGTCTTTGAGATCGGCGGCTTCTTTACCGCCGCCTGCCGCGGTGGTTCCAACACCATCGTCGCCGCGATCCTGCTGTTTGTGGGTGCCGGCATCAGCTTTAAGTCCACGCCGGGCGCTATCAAGACCGGCATCGTCGTGCTGATCCCCAAGCTTGTTGTTGCGGCCGCGTTGGGCCTGGGCGTCGCGTACTTCTTTAACGACAACCTTTTGGGCCTGAGCTCGGTTTCCATCATCGGCGGCATTACGTTTTGCAACATGGCGCTCTACACGGGCATCATGGGCGAGTTCGGCGACGAGTCCGAGCAGGGCGCCGTGGGTATCCTTTTCTTTACGGCCGGCCCCGCCGTCACCATGATCATCCTCGGTGTCTCGGGTCTCGCCAACATCCCCGTCGGCACCATCATCGGCTCCATTTTGCCGCTCGTTATCGGTATGGTTCTGGGCAACTTGTTCCCGTTCATCAAGAACCTGCTGGTTCCCGGCGCCAATCCTGCGATTGCCGTTATCGGTTTTCAGCTCGGTGCGTCCATGAGTCTTTCGAGCTTTATCACCGGCGGTATTTCCGGCATCTTGCTGGGCCTTATCACGCTGTTTGTCGTCGGTCCCATCACCTTTGCGTTCGAGCGCCTGTGCGGCGGTAACGGCAAGGCTGCCGTGGCCTGCTCCACCATCGCCGGCACGGCCATGACCACACCGGTTGCTCTCGCCGAAGTCGCACCGCGCTACGCCGAGCTTGCGCCCACTGCGTACGCTCAGATCGCCACCGCCGTTATCATCACGGCAATCATGGCTCCGATTCTGACCGGCTGGGTCGACAAGAAGTTCTGTCAGGGTAAGGAAGACCTGTCGCCTGCTGGCGTCGAGGCCATCGAGGAGGCTGTCGCAACCGATATCGACGGTGAGTAACGTCCGTTACCGATAATTGATTTCGGCGTGCAACTCGCGCCGTTTGAGCGCCCGAACGAGAGCTGTCTTGCAGTGACGTTCGGGCGCTCTGCTATTATTCCCCTTACCCCTGCGGGTAGGGGTGTTTGTTGCCCAGATTCGAATTGGTCGATTCAGACCACTTGGATATTGAAGGGATGGCGGTTAGTGGTTAAGGCACTCAAGATTGAGATATTCGTGCTATGCATGATTGTTCTTATCGGGCTTGCCGTGCGAAGTCGTCGCTCCTTGTTCTCGAGCACCCAGCAGCTATTGTTTAGCATGCTTGGCTACACCTCTGCCGCGTACATATTATTCGATATGATCTGGACGCTTTCGGACGGTGTGGACGGCACGTTGGGCATTGCTGCCAACTGGATTTCCAACGCGGTTTCGTTTTCGCTCTTTGCTATCGCGTGCCTCATTTGGTCTATCTATTCCGAGACGGTGCAGGGTTCTCGCCTTTTGACCTCGCGCTATAGGGTGGTGCTTGTAGCGTTGCCTACGGCTCTGGTGGTCGTGCTGGCGTTTACCAGTTACTGGACGCACGCCCTGTTCTATATCGATTCGCAGGGTGTGTATCGTCGCGGCTTTGCCTATATGATCCAGCCCATCGTCAGCTACTGTTACGTTATACATACGTCCCTGCATGCGTTTGTGCAATCTCGCAGGGTCGAGAGTCTGCAGATGAAGGCCATCTATCGAACCTTGGCATTTTTCGCCATTCCGGCCCTGGTGGGCGGTACCTTTCAGGTCGTATACTCGGTGCCCGGCCTTTGTGTCGGCATAATGATTAGCATGTTGCTGCTCTATATCATCTACCAGGAGCAGCTCATCTCGACCGACCCGTTGACTGGCCTCAACAATCGCAACCGTTTTGAGACCTATATGCTGTCGCTCTTCTCAAATGTGAATCAGGCCGAAGACGTGTATCTGCTTATGATGGACGCCGACGGCTTTAAGCAGATTAACGATCGCTACGGACATGTGGAGGGCGACCATGCTCTTCAGGTCATATCCGCTGCGCTCAAAGAGGTCTGCTCGGCGTCTGGTGGCTTTATCGCGCGTTATGGCGGCGATGAGTTCGTGGTGCTTCAAAAGGCGACGGCGGAGCAGGATATCATGCATCTGTGCACGACAATCAACGACGAGCTCGCGCGCGCTGAGGTTCCGTATCTGTTGCGGATGTCCATCGGCTACGCACGTGTTGGTGATGGCGTCGATACCTGGCAAGACTTGCTTCGCACTGCCGACGCAGAGCTCTACCGCGTCAAGGCCGAGAAAAAGAAAGCCGGCGTCCAGATACGCTAGAAAAAAGGGGCGCACGACCGTTGTGATGGTCGTGCGCCCCTTTTGCGTTTGCGGGGGCCTCTGGCCATAATGGTCAGGCGCGTTGCGGCAAGACGGGCGTCTGCCGCCGCGACTCGGTACGAAATCTACGAGAACCAGTGCACCCCATTAAGCTAAAGTGTGCGAACACCCTCCCTAAAAAGGTGAGCTCGCTAGGCTTTTTTGGGTTTGTTGACGATGATGATGCCGCCGCAGACCAACAGCAGGGCAACAAGTACGGTAACGGGGCTCGTGCCAGCGCCCTCGCCGAGCAGCAGTGCGCTCAACAGCACGCCAAAGACCGGGTTCATAAAGCCAAAGACCGAAACGCGGCTGACGGGGTTGACGGCGAGCAGGCGGGACCACAGCGAGTACGCGACGGCGGAAATGAGTGCCATATAAATGATGAGCGCGATGGCGGGGGCGATTTCGGTGGGGGACAACGTGCCGCCCATCAAAAACCCGATGGCGGTAAGGACCACGCCACCGACTAAAAACTGCCAGCCGGCGAGCAAGACGCCGTCATGCTCGCGCGAGAAGATGCCAATGAGGCAGGTCGACAGGGCGCCCGCAACAGTGGAAGCCAAGATAAATCCCTCACCGTCGAGCGTAAAGCCAAAGGTGCCATCCGCGCCCGAAAGGTTGACGAGCGCGACGCCGGCAAAGCCCAGCACACAGCCAAGCACCTTGGGCGTATTGAGCCTCTCGGTGTGAAATGCCAGGGCGGCAAAGAGGATTGCGAGAAAGTTGGCGCTGGCCTCGATGATGGAACTCGACATTGCGCTGGCGCGCGAGAGTCCAAGGTAGAAAAAGAAGTACTGCCCGATAGTCTGGAAGAGCGACAAGATAAAGATGGGCTTGATGTCGCGAGCCTGCGGAATGAGGGGATGGCGCTGAGCCGCGCTCATCCCAACGATAACCAGGGCACCGGCAAGCGTAAAGCGCAAACCTGCAAAGAGCAGCTGTGAGGCGCTATCGTGCGCGGGGATGCCAAAGAGCCCGTAACCGATCTTGATGCAGGGGAAAGCCGATCCCCAGAGCGCACAGCAGACGAGGCAGCCCAGGATGAGTCCGGGCAGGGTGGCGAGATACGGCTTGCGGCTTTCCATGATGTCCTTCCTGTATGCGCGAAGCAAAAAAGAACCCGCCACCGGGTGTGCCGGTGGCGGGTGTTGTTACCCGAGGGGATTGTACCCGATGGGGAAGCTTTAAGCGAAGTAGGCTACGCCGCTCTCAAAGATCGGCATGAACTTATCGCCGGGGACATGTTCGGGCACGTTGCGGTACAGGTTGTCGCCGCGACGCTCGGCATGGCCCATCTTGCCCAGGACGCGGCCGTCGGGGCTCGTGATGCCCTCGATGGCGAGTGCGGAGCCGTTGGGGTTGACGGAAAGATCCATGCTGGGCTTGCCGTCCTCGCCCACGTACTGCGTGGCGACCTGGCCGTTGGCGATGAGCTGGGCGAGCACCTCGTCGTTGGCGACAAAGCGGCCCTCGCCGTGGCTGATGGCGACGGTGTAGGGGTCGTCGAGGCTACACTGCGACAGCCACGGGGACAGGTTGGACGAGATACGGGTGCGCACCAGACGGCTCTGATGGCGACCGATGGTGTTAAAGGTCAGCGTGGGTGCATCCGGCGTGGCGTCGACGATGTCGCCATAGGGCACCAGGCCGAGCTTGACCAGGGCCTGGAAGCCGTTGCAGATGCCCAGCATCAGGCCATCGCGGGCCTTGAGCAGGTCGCGGACTGCCTCGGTGACCTCGGGAGCGCGGAAGAACGCCGTGATGAACTTGGCGGAGCCGTCGGGCTCGTCACCGCCCGAGAAGCCGCCGGGGATCATGACGATCTGGCTTGCACGGATGCGGCGGGCAAGCTCGTGGGTGCTTTCGGCGACGGCCTCGGGCGTGAGGTTGTTGATCACGAAGGTGTCGGCCTCGGCGCCGGCGGCGCGGAAAGCGCGGGCGCTATCGTACTCGCAGTTGTTGCCGGGGAACACGGGGATTACCACGCGCGGGCGGGCGATCTTGGCGCCGCTGTACACGTGGATATCCTTGGCACGGAAGTCGATGGTCTCGACCTTGGCAGTCTCGCCGGCGCTGCGGTAGGCAAAGACGCCCTCGATGCCGCTCTCCCAGGCCTCCTGGAGCTCGGAGAGCTCGATGACCTCGGAGCCGGTATCGATGACATAGCCCTCGACGGTGGTGCCCAGGGGCTCGACGACAACGCCGTCGGCGACCTCGGGCAGCTCGGCATCCTCGGCGAGCTCGACGATAAAGCTGCCGTAGAGCGGGGTGAAGAGGCCCTCCACGTCCACATCTTCGGCAAGCTCGATACCGATCTGGTTGCCGACGCACATCTTAAAGAGGCTCTCGGCGCCGCAGCCGTAGCCGGGCGTGGAGACGGCCAGGGCGTCGCCGGCGGCGGTGAGCGCCTCGACGGCGTCAAATGCGGCGAGCAGCTGCTGGGCGTCGGGGCGGTAGTCCTGGCCATAGGTGGCGGGGGCGATGCGGACGACGCGGTGCGTGAGGCCCTTGAACTCGGGGGAGACAGCGCGGGCCGCCTTGCCCACGGCCACGGCGAAGCTGATGAGGGTCGGCGGAACGTTGAGCTCGCCGGCCTCGTCCTCAAACGAGCCACTCATGGAATCCTTACCGCCGATGGCGCCGGCACCCAGGTCGACTTGGGCCATAAGGGCGCCCAAGACGGCTGCCATGGGCTTGCCCCAGCGCTCGGCCTCGGTGCGCAGACGCTCAAAGTATTCCTGGAAGGAGAGGTAGGCGCGCTTGTGCTCAAAGCCTGCGGCCACGAGCTTGGCGATGGACTCGACCACGGACAGGTAGGCGCCCGCAAACTGGTCGGCCTCCATCAGATAGGGGTTAAAGCCCCATGCCATAGCGCTCGCCGTGGTGGTCTCACCGTCCACGGGGAACTTGGCGACCATGGCAGAGCTCGGGGTGAGCTGCGTCTTGCCGCCAAAGGGCATGAGCACGGTCGCGGCGCCGATGGTGGAGTCGAAGCGCTCGGAAAGGCCCTTGTTGGAGGCAACGTTAAGATCGGTGACGAGCGAGGTCATGCGCTCGGCAAGCGTGGTGCCGGCCCAGCTGGGCTGCCACACGCTGCGGGCGCAGACGTGGGCGACCTGGTGCTTGGGCGCACCGTTGGAGTTGAGGAACTCGCGGGACAGATCGACGATGGAGACGCCATTCCATGCCATGCGCATGCGCGGCTCGGCGGTAACCTCGGCGATGACGGTTGCCTCCAGGTTCTCCTCGGCGGCGTAGCCCATGAACTCCTCGACGTCACCGTCGGCGACGGCGCAGGCCATGCGCTCCTGGGACTCAGAGATAGCGAGCTCGGTGCCGTCCAAGCCGTCGTACTTCTTGGTCACGGTATCAAGGTCGACATACAGGCCATCGGCAAGCTCGCCCACGGCGACCGAGACGCCGCCGGCGCCAAAGTCGTTGCAGCGCTTGATCAGACGGCAGGCATCGCCGCGGCGGAACAGACGCTGCAGCTTGCGCTCGACCGGGGCGTTGCCCTTCTGGACTTCGGCACCCGAGGTCTCGATTGACTCGGTGTTCTGGGTCTTGGAGGAGCCGGTGGCACCACCGATGCCGTCACGGCCGGTGCGGCCGCCCAGCAGGATGATCTTGTCGGTGGGGGCGGGGCACTCGCGGCGCACGTGGTTTGCCGGGGTAGCGCCCACAACGGCGCCGACCTCCATGCGCTTGGCCACGTAGCCGGGGTGATAGAGCTCGTTGACCTGGCCGGTGGCAAGGCCGATCTGGTTGCCGTAGCTGGAGTAGCCGGCGGCAGCGGTGGTCACGAGCTTGCGCTGCGGCAGCTTGCCCTCGAGCGTCTCGGAAACCGGGACGGTGGGGTCGCCGGCGCCGGTGACGCGCATGGCCTGGTACACATAGCTGCGGCCCGAGAGCGGGTCGCGGATAGCGCCGCCCACGCAGGTGGCGGCACCGCCGAAGGGCTCGATTTCGGTCGGGTGGTTGTGGGTCTCGTTCTTAAAGAGGAACAGCCAGTCCTGGTCCTCGCCGTCGACATCGACCTTCACCTTGACGGTGCAGGCGTTGATCTCCTCGGACTCATCGACATCGGTCATGACGCCGGTCTTCTTGAGGTACTTGGCGCCGATGGTGCCCATGTCCATGAGGCAGACGGGCTTGGCGTCGCGGCCGAGTTCGTGGCGCATCTCCATGTAGCGGTCGAAGGCCTGCTGCACCACGGCGTCGTCGATCGTCACGTCGTCCAGGACGGTGCCGAAGGTGGTGTGGCGGCAGTGGTCGGACCAGTAGGTGTCGATCACGCGGATCTCGGTGATGGTGGGGTCGCGGTCCTCATCGCGGAAGTACTGCTGGCAGAAGGCGATGTCCGCCTCGTCCATGGCAAGGCCGCGATCGGCGATAAAGGCGGCAAGGCCGGCCTCGTCGAGCTCGCGGAAACCGTCGAGCACTTCGACAGGCTGCGGCTCGGGTGTCTCAATGTGCAACGTCTCGGGCAGGTCTAGCGAGGCGATGCGCGCCTCGACGGGGTTCACCACGTAGTGCTTGATGGCCTCGATGGCGGCCTCGTCCAGGGCGCCCGAGATCATATAGACCTTGGCGGAGCGCACGGCGGGGCGCTCGCCCTGGCTGATGAGCTGCACGCACTCGCTGGCGGAGTCGGCGCGCTGGTCAAACTGGCCAGGCAGGAATTCGACGGCAAAGACGGCGCCATCGCTTGCGGGGAGCTCGTCGTAAGTCACATCGACCTGGGGCTCGCTAAAGACGGTCGGCACGCAGGAGCGGAAAAGCTCCTCGTCGATGCCCTCGACGTCGTAGCGGTTGATGATCCTCAGGGCCTCGATGCCCTTGATGCCGAGAATCTCGGTCAGCTCGCCCTTGAGCTGCTGAGCCTCGACGTCGAACCCGGGTTTCTTCTCCACGTAGATACGAGAGACCATTGGTTCCTGCCTTCCTGATCGGTTGGGCGTACGGTACGGTATGCGGCAGCGGTCGGTTTGCGGGGTCTGCCCTGCGGTCGCCTTGAGCCACATGTTTGTAAACCTCACTATGATACGACAGCTCGCGGCGCGTTGAGGACGGCGAGGGTGCTACAGTGAAGCGCAAACAAGAGAAAGGCATCACATGGCATTCGTTTCACTCGCCATCATCGCGCTCGTGGCCTTTGCAAGCCCCTTCATCGCCTCGGCGATTCCCGGAAAACCCGTTCCCGAGACGGTCTTTTTGCTCGTGTTCGGTGCGGTGCTGGGACCCCATATGCTCGGCGTCATCCATGTAGATGCCGAGGTCTCGCTGGTGTCCGAGCTCGGTCTGGCCTTTTTGTTCCTGCTCGCCGGCTTTGAGATCGACCCCAAGAGCATCACGGGCGTCGAGGGGCGCTACGGCTTGGCGACGTGGGTCGTCACGTTTGGTATCGCCTGGCTTGCCGTGCGCTTTACCCCGTGGTTCTCGGTCAGTCATTTCGACGGTATCGCCGTGACGCTTGCCCTCACTTCTACGGCGCTCGGCACGCTCGTGCCCATCATGCGCGAGCGCTCGCTCACCGGCACGCGTGTGGGCGACTCGATTCTCGCGTATGGCACTTGGGGCGAGCTCGGTCCCGTGCTCGCCATGTCGGTGCTGCTGTCTGCTCGCACTGGCATCCAAACGCTCGTAATCCTTGGCTTGTTTGCGGTGGTTTGCGTGTTACTGGCCGTGGTCCCGAGCCGTTCCAAGCGCGTCGGCAGCCGCTTCTTTGCGTTTGTCGAGGAGCGCGCCGATACCACGTCGCAGACCTTCGTGCGCCTGACGGTGCTTATTTTGGTCACGCTCGTGGCGTTCTCGGCCGTCTTTGATCTCGACATCGTGTTGGGTTCTTTTGCCGCCGGCTTTGTCCTGCGCTATATCATCCCCGAGGGCAACCATACGCTCGAGACCAAGCTCGACGGCCTGGCCTACGGCTTTTTGATTCCGGTGTTCTTTACCGTATCGGGCGCAAAGATTGACCTGACGGCCGTGGCGTCGCGTCCGGGCTTGCTCGCGGGCTTTATCGTGGCGTTGCTGATTATTCGTGCCGTGCCCATCCTCATCTCTATGGGCATTTGTCCTGCGACGCGCGATGTGTCGGCGTATGGTCGCATTACCGTGGCGCTCTACTGCACCACGGCCCTGCCGATCATCGTTGCCGTGACAAGCGTTGCCGTCAACGCGGGCGCGCTGTCGCAAGATATTGCGTCGGTCATGGTTGCCGCCGGTGCCATCACGGTGTTCTTGATGCCGCTGCTCGCGCAGCTCTTCTACCGCGTGGTCGATGCCGCGCCGGTCGCCGCCGTGGCAGAGGTTGCCGAGCATCCTTCCGACGCGCTCGACATCCTGCGCGCCCATCACGATTTGGCGAGCCTGCTCGCACGCGAGCACGAGCTGCTGACCTCGCATGGACATGGTCGCGTATTCGAGGGCTTGCCTACGCTCGATACGATTGCCGAGCGTCTTTCCGCCGAGGCAGCGAACGGCCACATCGATGCCCGCATCGTGGACGCGGCGCATCTTCTTGCCGATAAGACCTATGGTGATGAGCTTGACCCGTCCGAGCTGACTCCGCGTGAGCGCCGCCGCCTGGAGCGCGCCAAGCTCGCCGTGCACGAATACCGCCGCCGCATGCTGGAGCTCTACGCGCGCGATGAAGCCCAGGACGACGACGGCAAGTAGCAAGGAGTGTCGGGATACGGGTTCCGTCCAAATAATAGAAGGCGCGCTGCCTGCGGTTGATGCGGACAGCGCGCCTTTTGCGTTGAACTCTGTTGAGGTTCGAAGCCGAAACTTTCGACCTTTAGGAGCGGGCTGCCCCGTCGACGGGGAGGATGGCGCCCGTGACATAGGAGGACATGTCGCTCGCAAGGAAAACGAAGGCGTTGGCAACGTCCTCGGGCTCGCCCATGCGACCGAGCGGAATAGTGGCGATGATGGGCTTGATGACCTCTTCGGGCAGGTTGGCGACCATATCGGTCTTGGTTACGCCAGGCGCGACGGCATTGACGCGAATACCCATGGGGGCGAGCTCGCGCGAGAGCGACTGGACCATGCCGTTGACGGCAAACTTGGACGTAGGATAGCCGACGCCGGAGGGCTGGCCATACTTGGCGACCATTGAACTCGTGGTGGTGATGGTGCCGCCGTGGCCGGCCTCGGTCATGATCTTGGCGGCAGCCTGGTGACCATTAAAGACGGCGACGACATTGAGGTCCATGACCTTTGCAAACTCTTCTGCCGTGTAATCCAAAAGGGGCGAGCGCTGGGAGATGCCGGCGTTGTTGACGACCGTGTCCAAGCCGCCCATATCGGCGGCAGCCT
Source organism: uncultured Collinsella sp. (assembly GCA_900545445.1). Taxonomy (GTDB): domain Bacteria; phylum Actinomycetota; class Coriobacteriia; order Coriobacteriales; family Coriobacteriaceae; genus Collinsella. Next base: position 58,767 of record UQZH01000006.1, read on the forward strand.
GGGTAAAGGCCTCGGTTACGGCTTCGAGCGAGGTGAGGTCGCAGGAGCGACCCCAGACCTTGGCCTCGGGATAGGCGGCTGTCAGCTTCTCAACGGCCGCGTCGGCAGTCTCCTGGCGCGAGCCAAAGACGGTGACGGTGGCACCCTCCTCGATAAAGCGGCAGGCGATGGCATAGCCGATACCGCGCGTGCCTCCGGTGATGATTGCTTTCTTGCCCTCGAGCAACATGGTGCCTCCATTCTTCGGGGGTGGACGTACGCAGCACAGGATAGCGGCGGACAAAAGCAAACGTGCCTGCTTATCGGTGAGCGGTGTCCCTGGTTGACACCGAACGGTCAAATTGTTCAAACGCGGATCGCGTCAATGCGCCCCGAGCGTGCAAATAAAAGGGCTCCCGTCCAAGACCAGACGGGAGCCCTTCGAGCAAATGCGTTGTGGGGTGTAAACCGAACTAGTTGGCCATGACACCTTCGGTCCAAGCCTCGACGTCCTCGATGCGCAGGACGTTGGCGACCTCGGCCACGCAGTCGACGCTGGCAAGCTCGGCGGCGGCAGCCTGGACGTCCTTCTCGAGTGCGCGGTGCGTCAGGAAGATGACCGAGCAGGCATCGCTGACACCCGACTTGCCGTCCTCGACTTGGTTGATGAGCGAGATCGAAATGTTGTGCTTGGCAAAGATGTCGACCGTCTCGGACAGGGCGCCCACGCGGTCGGCGACCTTCAGGCGCACATAGTACTTGGTCTGGAGCTCGTCCATGGGCTTAAAGGCGAGGTTGTGACCATAGGGCTCAATCTCGGGCAGCGGAGCCACGCCCCGGCTGATCTGCTCGGAGAGCGACAGGATATCGCCCACGACGGCGCTCGCGGTGGGGAAGGAGCCTGCGCCGGCACCGTAGAACATGGTCTCGCCCACGGCATCGCCCACTACGTAAACAGCGTTCATGGCGCCGTTGACCTTGGCAAGCATGTGGTCGGCGGGGATCAGCGTGGGATGCACGCGGACGTCGACGCCGGCGTCGGTGTTGCGGGCGATGCCGAGCAGCTTAATGGTGTAGCCGAGCTCGCGGGCCTGGGCGATGTCCTCGGCGCCGATGGTGCGGATACCCTGCTGGTACACATCATCGGTGGTCACGCGGGTGCCAAAGCCGATGGAGGCGAGGATCGCCGTCTTGCTGGCGGCATCGAAGCCGTCGACGTCGGCGGACGGGTCGGCCTCGGCATAGCCCTTGGCCTGTGCATCGGCGAGCACGTCGGCGTAATCGGCGCCCTCGGCGTCCATGCGCGACAGGATGTAGTTGGTGGTGCCGTTGAGGATGCCGGCGATGGTCAGGATCTTGTTGCCCACCAGATCGTGCTCAAGCGTGCTCACGATGGGGATGCCGCCGCCGCAGCTGGCCTCGCACTTAATCTGCACGCCGCACGCGCGTGCCTTCTTGGCAAGCGTCTCGACGTGACGGCCCAGCAGGGCCTTGTTGGCAGAGACGACGTGCTTGCTGTGCTCAAAGGCAGTGGTGAAGATCTCGGTTGCGGGATGCTCGCCGCCGATCAGCTCGACGACGATGTCGACGGCGGGGTCGGTGACGACATCGTGCCAGTCGCTCGTAAAGGCCTCGCGCTCAATGCCTGCCGCCTCGGCCTGCTCCCAGGCAAGCGCGCAGGCGCGGGTCAGCTTAAGGTCGATGCCGTAGGCTGCCAGGTACTCATCGTGGTGGCTCTTGATCAGACGGGCCACGCCGCCGCCGACGGTTCCCAGACCGATGAGGCCGACGTTCACGGTGCGCAGGGGTTCGCTCATAGATAGCTCCTTCGTGCATCTTATGGATGGATAAATCGCTTAAAGGTTGAGTGCATTCTAGCGTGAACCGAGGACGCGTGCTCGCCAGGCAACAGGAGTCGCACAAAACGGCACCCCCGAAACGCTGCGGAAACATTGGAAACACGCTCGCTACAAACGAACTTCCGTAACAAACTGTCAACGTTTGCACCATAAGGTTTGCCCTGTGCGACTGGGGCATGCAGGCGCTCGTCGGCCCCGTCACCACCGGTGCCGCCGTCGCCGTCTCGGGCGAGATCGCCGATGCCTTTGCCGAGCAGGCCAAGGCGTCCAAGCTCGACATCGTCGATACCGAGACCTTTAAGGACGACTCCTCCACGAGCTTTATCAACCAGCCGACCAAGGCCATGCGCAAGATCAAGATCGAGGGCCTGACGGGTGAGCTGACGTGGAATGACGAGGGCCAGGTCGAAAAGCCCGCTACGGCCTATGTGATCCAGGACGGCAAGTACATCGCCGCCTAAGCGCGCATAAAGCGCGACCGGTGAGGCTGTTTTATTCAGGGCGGGGACGCTTGTAACAGAACGGAAACATTGCTTTTACACAATAAAGTGGCTTTACTGCATAAAGTAATAGAAATACGCAGAAATATAGATAAATGAACAAATCCAAAGAAAAGTCGAAATAACCGCCACTTTTCCTAACTAAAGCGTCTACTATTTTGCGAACGCCGGACACGGCGAAGGATGGCCTGTCGGGTAACCAAAACCCGACGAGATTTGAGAGGAGAGCCGCATGTCGAGCCTCACCGGTAAGTCATTGAACCCTGTTATGAATCGCAGGAGCGTTATCGCGAGCGCAGCAGGTCTGGGGGCGATGTCCATTCTAGCTGGCTGCTCCTCCAACGGCGGCGACGGCGGTTCCGCTTCGAGCGACGCTTCGTTTAAGATCGGCACCATCGGCCCGCTGACCGGTGCCGCCGCGTCTTACGGCAAGTCCGTTACCCAGGGCGTCGAGCTTGGCTGCAAGGACTTCTCCACCAAGGAGCTGCCGCTTGCCAGCAAGGCCGAGGACGACCAGGCCGACGGCGAGAAGGCCGTCAACGCCTTTAATACCCTGCTCGACTGGGGCATGCAGGCCCTCGTCGGCCCGACCACCACGGGTGCGTCGGTTGCCGTTGCCGCTGAGTGTGGTAACGACCCCAAGACGTTCATGATCACCCCGTCCGCGTCCTCCGAGGACGTCACTGACGGCAAGGATTGCGTCTTCCAGGTTTGCTTCACCGACCCCAACCAGGGCGTCAACGCTGCCAAGTTCCTGGCAGAGAAGTATGCGGATGAGAAGTTCGTGCTGTTCTACAACTCCGGCGACGCCTATTCTTCGGGTATCGCGGATTCCTTTAAGGCCCAGGCCGCTGAGTCCAAGCTCGAGATTGTCGACGAGGAGACCTTTAAGGACGATTCTGCCACGAGCTTTACCAACCAGCTGACCAAGGCCAAGCAGGCCGGCGCTACCATGATCTTCGCGCCGATCTACTACACGCCGGCGTCCGTCCTGCTCAAGAACGCCAAGGATATGGGCTACGACGTCAAGATGATGGGTTGCGACGGCATGGACGGCATCCTGGGCGTTGAGGGCTTCGACACCTCTCTTGCCGAAGGTCTGCTGCTCATGACCCCGTTCTCCGCCGACGACGAGAAGAACGCCGACTTCGTCAACGCTTACAAGGATAAGTACGGCGATACCCCCGACCAGTTTGCCGCCGACGCCTACGACGGCGTGCACGCGGTGGCCGAGGCCCTCAAGGAGGCCGGTCTTGGTGTCGACGCCGACCCGACCGAGGTCTCCGAGAAGCTGCCCAAGGCTATGCTCAAGATTACCGTTGACGGTCTGACCGGCAAGCTCACCTGGAACGATAAGGGGCAGGTCCAGAAGGAGCCCACGGCGTACGTCATCACCGACGGCAAGTACGTACAGGCATAATAGGCCGCCTTACATAGAGCGGTTTTGATCCCAAGCAGGGGAGGTGTGGCCTTCCCTGCTTGCTTGGTATCTAGGGACGATGTAACGTCCCTGTTTCATACATCAACTGGAAACCTATTCGAAAGGGGGATGTGGAACATGACGGTCTTTATCCAATACCTGGTCAACGGCCTGTCCATGGGCAGCGTCTACGCCATCATCGCGTTGGGCTACACCATGGTCTACGGTATCGCCAAGATGCTGAACTTCGCTCACGGCGATGTCATCATGGTCGGTGCCTATGTCTCGTTCTGCGCCACGTCGTATCTCGGCCTCCCGGGCTGGGCATCTGTAGTTCTCTCTTGTGTGGTCTGCACGGTTCTCGGTGTCCTCATTGAGGGTCTGGCCTATAAGCCGCTACGCCAAGCAGGTCCGCTGGCCGTTCTGATCACGGCTATCGGCGTGTCTTACTTCCTGCAGAACGCCGCGCAGCTTCTGTGGGGCGCCACACCCAAGAACTTCACTTCGCTCGTCACCTTTCCGGTGCCGGAGTTCTTGGCCAAGTTTAACGTAAGCGCCGTCTCGCTCGTCACCATCGTCGCCTGCTTGGTTATCATGGCCGGCCTGATGTTCTTTACGGGTAAGACCAAGATGGGCAAGGCCATGCGAGCCGTGTCCGAGGACAAGGCCGCTGCTCAGCTCATGGGCATCAACGTCAACCGCACCATCTCGATGACGTTCGCCATCGGCTCCGCCCTCGCCGCCATCGCCGGCGTACTCCTGTGCTCCTACTCGCCGGTGTTGCAGCCCACCACGGGTGCCATGCCTGGTATCAAGGCTTTCGACGCTGCCGTCTTCGGCGGCATCGGCTCCATTCCCGGTGCCTTTGTTGGCGGTATTCTTATCGGCATCATCGAGGCGATGGCACAGGCTTACATTTCCACGAGCCTTGCCAACTCCATCGTCTTTGGTGTTCTGATCATCGTCCTGCTCGTCAAGCCTGCCGGCCTCTTGGGCAAGTACGTCCCCGAGAAGGTGTAGGTGAGCGTTATGAAGTTTCTTAAAGACAAGCAGACGCGTCACGACTTTGTTACGTACGCCATGTGCCTTGTGGCGTTCGCCATCGTGTTCTTTATGCAGTCTAACCACATGATTCCGCGCATGATCGCCGGTCAGCTGGTCCCCATTACGGCCTATATCGTCATGGCCATTTCCCTCAACCTCGTCGTCGGTATCGCGGGCGACTTGTCGCTGGGCCACGCGGGCTTTATGAGCGTCGGCGCCTATACGGGCATCGTCACCGCCGTCGCGCTGGAGAGCGCCGTTCCCTCCGATCCGGTGCGCCTTATCATCAGTATCGTGGTCGGCGCCATCGCTGCCGCCATTCTGGGCTTCTTGATTGGCATCCCGGTCCTTCGCCTGAGCGGCGATTACCTGGCTATCGTGACGCTGGCCTTTGGCGAGATCATCAAAGAGATCGTCACCTGCCTCATTGTGGGTGTCGACTCCCGCGGCCTGCACGTGATCTTTAACATCACGGGCAACTCTACGATCGACGACCTGCACCTGCTCGAGGACGGCACCGCCATCATCAAGGGCGCCCAGGGTGCCTCGGGCGTGTCGACGTACTCGACCTTCCTCGCCGGTGCCATCCTGGTTATGGTCGCGCTCGTGATTGTACTCAACCTGGTTCGCAGCCGTACCGGCCGTGCCATTATGGCCGTGCGCGATAACAAGATTGCAGCCGAGTCCGTAGGCATCTCCGTCACCGAGTACCGCATGATCGCCTTCGTGGTTTCCGCTGCCCTCGCCGGTGCTGCCGGAGCTCTCTTCGGCGGTAACTTCTCGCAGCTCTCCGCCACCAAGTTCGACTTCAACACGTCCATCCTCATCCTGGTGTTCGTGGTCCTAGGTGGTCTGGGCAATATGCGCGGCTCCGTCATCGCCGCGGCGTTGCTCACGGTGCTTCCCGAGCTGCTCCGTCAGTTCTCGGACTACCGCATGCTCATCTACGCCATCGTGCTGATCCTGGTCATGATCTTTACCAACAACCCGCAGCTCAAGGCGTTCTTCGCACGCATTAAGGACCGCCTTGCTTCCAAGAAGGAGGTGGCAGCCGATGCCCAGTAAGTTTGAGTTCAACAAGGGCAAGATGGTCCCGTATCCTTCTGGCGCCATCGTTCCCGACCGCGACCTGGGTCAGCGCCCGGCGCTCGAGTGCATCCACCTGGGCATTGAGTTCGGTGGTCTTAAGGCAGTCGACGACTTTAGCCTGACTATCGGCAAGACCGAGATCGCCGGTCTCATCGGCCCCAACGGCGCTGGCAAGACCACGGTCTTCAACCTGCTCACCAAGGTGTACCAGCCTACGCACGGCACCATCCTGCTCGACGGTGAGGACACTTCGGGCAAGTCGGTCTACCAGGTCAACCGCATGGGTATTGCCCGTACGTTCCAGAACATCCGTCTGTTCAACACCATGACGGTGGAGGACAACGTCAAGGTCGGCCTGCACAACCAGGAGCGCTACTCCGGTTTTGAGGGCGTGCTGCGCCTGCCTACGTATTGGAAGCACGAGAAGGCCGCCCACGAGCGCGCCATGGAGCTGCTGTCCATTTTTGACATGGAGCACCTGGCAAATGAACAGGCCGGCTCGCTTCCTTACGGCGCTCAGCGTCGTCTGGAGATCGTTCGCGCGCTTGCCACCAACCCCAAACTGCTACTGCTCGACGAGCCTGCCGCCGGCATGAACCCGTCCGAGACCGCGGAGCTCATGGAGAATATCGTTAAGATTCGCGACACCTTTGGCATCGCCATCATGCTTATCGAGCATGATATGTCGCTCGTTATGAACATCTGCGAGGGCATCTGCGTGCTCAACTTTGGTAAGGTCATCGCCAAGGGCACGGCCGAGGAAATCCAGAATAACGATGCCGTTATCGAGGCATATCTGGGCAAGCAGGATAAGGGGGAGAACTAAATGGCAGAGCCGATGCTTTCCGTCTACAACATCAACGTCTGGTACGGCGCCATCCACGCCATTAAGGACATCTCCTTTAACGTCAACGAGGGTGAGATCGTGGCCCTGATTGGCGCCAACGGTGCCGGCAAGTCCACGACGCTCAAGACCGTCTCGGGCCTGCTGCGCTCTAAGACCGGCTCCATCAAGTTTATGGGCGAGGACATTACCCATACGCCCGCCGACAAGCTGGTTGGTAAGGGCCTGGCTCAGGTGCCCGAGGGTCGTCGTGCCTTTTTGCAGATGACGGTCGAGGAGAACCTGGAAATGGGTGCCTATACGCAGCCCAAGTCAACGGTGGCTCCGGGCCTCGAGCGCGTCTACGAGCAGTTCCCGCGCCTGAAGGAGCGTCGTCGCCAGGTCGCCGGTACCCTTTCGGGCGGCGAGCAGCAGATGCTCGTTATGGGCCGCGCCCTTATGAGTAACCCTAAACTGCTCATGCTCGACGAACCCTCCATGGGTCTGGCGCCGATTCTGATCGAACAGATCTTCCAAATTGTCGAGGACCTGCACAAGGCCGGCACCACGGTGCTCCTGGTCGAGCAAAACGCACAGATGGCTCTTTCCATCGCCACACGCGGCTACGTGCTCGAGACCGGCAAGATCACCATGACCGGCACCGGCCAAGAACTGCTCCACGACGACAACGTGCGTAAAGCCTACCTGGGCGGTTAGGCGGTTCCGCCGTTCTGCCGAACGGCGGACCAGCCGACGCTGCGCGGGCACCAGAGCGACAACTTGTCATTCAAAGAGGACGGCATGACCAGAAGGTCTATGCCG
>UQZH01000007.1 GCA_900545445.1 uncultured Collinsella sp.
GTCGCCGCGGACGGGTTGATATAGGGAGAGGGCCTGACCCCATATCGTTGGGGCCAGGCCCGATTTTGCCTCTTGACAATGTCCTGCTCATATTAAAAGGAACGTCCTTAACTGCCAACTGCCAGACCTGTCCCCTTTGCACCAAAATGGTGCAGATTAACCTGTCCCCCATGCACCAGGTGTGCCGCGGGGGCTGCGTTGTGACACAATGGCGTTTGTTCGATTCGTGATGCGAAAGGCCAAACATGGCAAACAAGAAAAAGAACCCCGAGGTCGCGCCGACGTCCGAGCAACGGTCCCGCGCCGCCTCCAGCTCTCGCAAGAAGCAGCGCAAGACCTATGTGTCCAAGACCGCCAAGATTGTCCTGGTGGTCATCGGCGTGCTGGCAATGCTACTTTCCGTCTCGGCCATGGCGTGCTCCGGCCTGATGTCGCAGACCGAGAGCGCCGGCTCGGGCTATAAGCTCACTGGTGGTGTGGCTGCCACTATCAACGGCACCAACCTCACCGAGGACACCGTGACCAAGCAGATCATGAGCATGCGCACGTCCTACGGCTACACCAAGGACAAGGACTGGGCACAGTACCTGGTCGACAACGACCTCACACCCAAGAAGTACCGCAAGCAGCTCATCGACTCCTACACGCAGCAGATTCTGCTTCAGCAGGCGCAGAAGGAAAACGGCGTGACGGTGTCGGACGAGGAGGTCGAGAAGGCTTGGAAGGACGCGTGCAAGAGTGCCGGCGGCGCTAAGGCTTTCAAGAAGACCCTTAAGACTTACGGCTACACCGAGGACACCTACAAGGATTCGCTCAAGGAGAGCCTGGCACAGCAGAAGCTCAAGGATGCCGTGGCGCCCACCAGCAAGCCCAAGGACAGCGAGATTGTCGATTACATCAATGAGAACCTGTCCAACTACAACGATGCCCGCCGCTCCTCGAATATCCTGATCAAGGTCGATTCCGACGCATCTGACGAGGACAAGGCTGCCGCCAAGGCCAAGGCGCAGGAGTGTCTGGACAAGATTAACTCCGGCGAACTGAGCTTTGAGGACGCCGTTGAGCAGTATTCCGACGACACCGGCTCCAAGGAGAAGAAGGGCGATGTGGGCTGGGACAAGCTCACCACCTTCGTCGACAGCTACCAGGCGGCGCTCGAGGGACTCAACAAGGGCGATGTGAGCGACGTCGTCGAGTCGACCTATGGCTACCACATCATCAAGTGCACCGACTACTTCCATGTCGATAATCAGGTCGATGACATTAAGCAGGTGCCCAAGGACATCAAGAAGTACGTCTCCAACGTGGTGAAGACGCAGGCAGAGAGCACTGCGTACAGCGAGTGGCTGGAGCAGTACAAGAAGGACGCCGACATCACCGTTAACCCCATGCCCAAGGACGTGCCGTACAACGTCAGCCTGAAGGGCGTCACCAAGAGTTCGACCGACGATTCGTCGACGACTGAGTAATCATGGGGCGGTGCCCGCGTGAGTGCCGCCCACGCTATTGAGGAGGATATGCAGATGACCAACGAAGAGCTGCAGAAAGAAATGATTGCGGCCATGAAGGCCAAGGACAAGGTTCGCCTGTCCATCATTCGCCAGGTTAAGGCCGAGGTGAAGAACATCGAGGTCAACGAGCGTCGTGATGTGACCGAGGAAGACGTCAACAGCATGATCAAGCGTCTGATTAAGCAGACGAGTGAGACGCTGGAGATGTCCATTAAGGCCGGTACTGACCAGGAGCGTACCGACAACCTGACCGAGCAGGTCAAGATTCTGGAGAGCCTGCTGCCCGCGCAGGTTTCGGGCGAGGAGCTCGAGGCCCTGATCGAGCAGGTTATCGCCGAGCTGGGCGCGACCTCTAAGAAGCAGATGGGCCAGGTTATGGGCGCTCTGGGCAAGGCCACTGGCGGTAACTTCGATAAGCCGGCTGCGGCAAAGATCGTCGGAGCAAAGCTGGCTTAAGGGCTGGCCGACACATAGCCGATGCTGAGGGGCGTGACCATTGCGGTCGCGCCCTTTTTTGTTGGCCGATGAAGGGCGCCTCCCCTGGCTGGTCATTGGGTGCTCATTGGGGACAGACTTAAATGAGTACCCAATGAGCGGGTACTCATTTAAGTCTGTCCCCAATGAGTGGGTGGAAGGTTGCGGGTTCTTTACGGGAATATAGTGTGGGCTGCGGAAACGTGGTTCTTTCCGTACAATAGTTCAACTCGTGTAAACGCAGGGAAGGGACATTCATGGCAGACATGATCGAGATCAAGCATCTCAACAAGTACTTTGGCGACCTGCATGTGCTCAAAGATATCAATCTCACCGTCAAGCGCGGCGAGAAGCTCGTAATGATCGGGCCTTCCGGCTCGGGTAAGTCGACGCTCATCCGTTGCGTCGATTATCTGGAGGAGCCTACGTCGGGCGAGGTCGTCATCGACGGTACGCCGCTCACCAAAAAGAATCACCTGGAGATGGCTCGCAAGTACAGCTCCATGGTGTTTCAGCAGTTCAACCTGTATCCCAACATGACGGTGCTGGGCAACCTGACGCTCGCGCCCATCAAGCTGCAAAAGAAGAGCAAGGAGGAGGCGACCGAGATCGCCATCGCCGCGCTCAAGCGCGTCGGCATGGCGCATAAGGCCGGCGAGTATCCGCAGAATCTCTCGGGCGGTCAGCAGCAGCGCATCGCCATCGCCCGTGCCCTGTGCACCAAGCAGCCCATCATCCTGTTTGACGAGCCGACCTCGGCGCTCGACCCCGAGATGGTCCAGGAGGTTCTGGACGTTATGATTGAGCTCGCGCAGGAGGACATCACCATGATCTGCGTGACGCACGAGATGGGCTTTGCGCGCCAGGTGGCCGACCGCGTCATCTTTATGGAGGACGGCCGCATTCTGGAGGAGGGCACGCCCGAGCACTTCTTCGATAACCCCGAGAACCCGCGCTGCCGCGAGTTCCTGTCCAAGATTTTGCACTAGGCGCGGTGATGGACATGACGGATATGACGAGGGCGGCCGTGTCGCGCCGTCGCTTTTTGCAGCTGGCTGGCGCCGGCATGCTTGCGCTGACGGGGACCGCGCTTGCCGGTTGCGGCCACTCCACCAGCGGCGAGGGCTCTGACAAGGGGTCCAAGCTTGCGGCCATCAAGTCGCGTGGCCATCTGAATGCCGGCGTTAAGAAGGACGTTCCCGGCTATGGCTATTACGACACCGCCAAGGGCCGCTTTGAGGGCATGGAAGTCGATTTGTGCTACCAGATCGCCGCTGCCGTCTTTGGCGTGAGCTACAAGGAGGCCCGTTCCCAGGAGCTTGTCGAGTTTACCGACGTAACGCCCAAGACGCGCGGCCCGCTGATCGATAACGGCCAACTTGACGTGGTCGCGGCGACCTACACCATCACCGACGAGCGCAAGAAGAGCTGGGATTTCTCGACGCCGTACCGCACCGACTACGTGGGACTCATGGTCAAGAAGCGTTCGGGCTTTACCTCGATTGAGGATCTGGACGGCAAGGTCATTGGCGTGAGCCAGGGCGCCACCACGCAGAGCCTGATTGAGCAGATGATCAAGGACAACGGCTTTAGCTGCAAGCCCGAGTTTAGGGCCTTTAGCGGCTACCCCATCATCAAGAGCTCGCTCGACGCCGGCAATATCGACGTCTTTGCCATGGACCGCTCCACGCTGGCTGGTTACATGAACGAGACCGTTGAGTTGCTGCAGCCCGAGGTCAAGTTTGGCGAGCAGGGCTACGGCGTGGCGACCAAGAAGGGCTGCGACCTTTCGGCCGTGGTCGATCAGGTGATTTGCGATCGCCTGGCCGATGGCTGGCTCGACCAAGAGGTCAAGACCTGGGGTCTTGTATAGGCGCATCGTCCAAGGAAGGAATCAAATGCTCGAAGGATTATTTGACGCCGACCGTTGGTCGACGACATTTCAAAACATGGGGCCCTTCTGGGAGGGCTTTGGCGTGACGCTGCAGGTGGTCGTTGCCGGCCTGCTGCTGTCGCTGGTGCTGGGCACGCTGCTTGGCGTGTTCTCTACCACTCGCTCGCGCGTGCTGCGCGCCATAAGCCGCGTGTACGTGGAGTTTTACCAGAACACCCCGTTGCCCGTGCAGGTGCTCTTTATGTACATGGCCGGTCCGCAGTTTTTGCAGGCCATAACCGGTGCCGGCCAGCCGGTGCGCATCGCGCCGTTCGTGCTGGGCTTCTTGGGTGTGGGCCTGTATCACGCGGCCTACATTTCGGAGGTCATCCGCACTGGTATCGAGGCGGTTCCGCGCGGTCAGATGGAGGCGGCCCAGAGCCAGGGCTTCACCCGTGCGCAGGCGTACTGGTACATCGTGCTGCCCCAGACGTTCAAGATCATTTTGCCGCCGCTGTGTAACCAGGCGCTCAACCTGGTCAAGAACACGTCGGTGTTGGCACTTGTGGCTGGCGGCGACCTTATGTACCGTTCCGACAATTTTGTGAGTCTGTACGGTTACCTGCAGGGATACATCGTCTGCTGCCTTATGTACTTCATCATCTGCTTTCCGCTCGCCATGCTGGTGCAGTGGCTCGAGCGCCGCTCCAAGGAGCGTCCGCGCGGCGTGAGCCTGGCCGAGCTGGGGCTCGACAATGTAGAGGAGGCCTAGCGCATGGAAATCTTCAACGCGACGAACCTGCTCTACATCTGGGGCGGCTTTGTTAAGACAATCGAGATCTCGGCGCTGTCGATCTTTTTCTCGCTCATCTTTGGCACGGTGCTGGCGCTCGTTAAAAGCTATGCGCCCCGCCCGTTCCGTATTTTGGTGAGCGCCTATATCGAGCTGTTCCGTTGCACGCCGAACCTGCTGTGGATCCTGTTTATCTACTTTACGGTGCAGGGTTTGGACATTGTGATTTCGACCATCGCCTTTACACTGTTTACCAGCGCTGTTATGGCCGAGATTGTGCGCGGCGGCCTCAACTCGATTCCGCGCGGCCAATTTGAGGCGGCGCAGAGCCAGGGCTTTGGCTTCTTTGCCACCATGCGCTACATCATTCTGCCGCAGACGTTTAAGACGATCATTCCGGCGCTGTTTAGCCAGTGCACGACCGTCATTAAGGACAGCTCGTATCTTTCGGGCATTAACGTGGCCGAGCTCATGTACACGGCAAATGTCGTGATGGCCCACGCGATCGACCTGTCGCAGGTGCTTATGCTCTACGGCCTGGTGTTTGCGATGTACTTTGTGCTCAACTTTGGTATCTCGCTGCTGGTCCGAGCGTATCAACGTCGTATCGTGGCAGCGTAGAATGTGGCAAAGGGACAGCCCCTTTGTCACATAGAGAAAGGAATCGCGATGAGCGATCTGGAGAACAAGAAGAGTCCTGTGGTCATTACCATCGCGCGCGACTTTGGCGCCGAGGGCCACGAGATTGGTCGCATGCTTGCCGACGAGTTGGGGATTCCGCTGTACGATAACGAGCTGCTGGTGCGTGCGTCGCTGCGCGCGGGCGAGTCGCTCGACAAGATGGCTGCCTACGACGAGCGCCTGGCCGTGGAGAACATGGCGTTTCTGCCCGACCGCTACGATGCGCGTTCGTACTCGGACAAGTTGTTCCAAAAGATGAGCCAGGTGATTTTGGATCTGGGCGAGACCGAGAGCTGCATTATCGAAGGCCGTCTGTCCGATTACCTGCTGCGCAACAATCCCAACCACATTGCCGTGTTGGTGACCGCACCCTTTGAGGACCGTGTCGAGATCGTGCGCAAGAAGCGCGGCCTTAACAAAAAGAAGGGCGCCAAGCTGGTCAAGCAGCAGCAGAAGGCGCGCGAGGCGTTCTATAAGCGCTACAGTGCCGGAAAATGGAAGATGACGAGCGGCAAGGACATCGTCGTCAACCGCGCCAAGCTGGGCCGCGAGGGCTGCAAGGACGTCATCGCCGCAGCCTACCGCTACAAGGTGGCTCAGCTCGAAGGCTAACCGGTCGAAACCACCACAAAGGGACAGGCACCTTTGTGGTGGTTTTTGTTTTAGGCGGAGGGGAAGGCCTTGGTGAGACCGGCGCGCGTCTGCGTGTCGGTCTTTTGGTAGATAGAACTCAGGTGGCGCTGTACCATGCGCATCGAGATGCCGAGTTCCTCGGCGATTTGCTTGAGCGGGCGTTCGTCCTGGGTCACGGCTATGAGCACGTCGACTTCGCGCGGGGTGAGAGCGTGATTGGCGATGAAGGCCTGGCGCTGCTCTTCGATGCTCGGCGCAGCGAGCGCTTTCTCGGCTCGTTGCTGGTGTTCGCGCTCCTGCTCGGTTTGGGGCAGGCGGAACAGGCCCGCGGCTACAAACGCCACACTCGCCGCCACAAGCAGCATGAGCGCGCCGATCATGATGAGGGCGACATTGCCCGAGGTCACAAGTGCCAGCGAGATGCCCGACGTAGTGAACGCGCACACGTTGTTGGCGGCGCGGCCCATGCCAGCCCACAGTGCGGGCGTGTGCATGCGCGGCGCCAGCTGCGTAAACGTGGCGGTAAAGAACGTGACAAAAAAGCCCGAGCTCAGATAAAAGACGATGAGGCCCAAGTTGGGATCGGCTCCGGCTTCCACGGCTAAGATCGAGATGGTGGAAAGTACCGTGACGCCGAGCATGATGAGGCCCATGTAGCGACGCTCGGCAAGATCAAAGACGATACCGGCGACGAGACCGCTCGCCGCCAAAAAGAGGCGCGGCCAAGTCTGCACGGCAATGGTGCCGTGGGCGTTGGAGAGTGTGACCACGTTGTCGAGGGTGGAGAACAGACAGGCAAGAATCATGACGAGCGCGATGCTCCAGCATGCCTGTTTGGCGAGGGCATGAGAGGACTCAGCAAAGGGATTGATGGCGGGGCTGGAGCTCTCGGCAGCTTTTTGGGGAACGACGCTGAGGGCGGATATGGCGATAGTCGCTGCGCCAAGGACGATGAGCTCTGCGATACCGCCGCAATTGAGCAGGTTGACGGCGAACTGCATCAGGATGCCCGCGGCATAGGCTGCTCCCGCACCGGTGGCGAGCTTGGGATCGTCTTGAAACGCCAGTGAAAAGGCGTGGTGCGCAGCGGCGCCCAGCAGGCCGAGTCCAAGGAATGCCACGCAGCCCAGAATTTCGAGGGCAAGCGAACCCGTGGGGGACTGGATCTGGGTCAATCCCAGGATGGCGATGGGAACGGCGGCGCTGACAACTGCCTGGGGCTGGCCTTTGCGTTGGGCGAGACCGAGCAGTGGTGCATATCCGATAAAGCCGATGACGCTGGCGCCAAGGATAAAGCCCTGTGCGATCACAGCGCGTTCGGCACCGGCGAGCAGCCCGACGTTGACGTCGAAGCGAAACTCGGCGGCAAGGAAGGCGAAGGTGAAGAGCGCGAGTGCCAGAAGCGCGTTGATTTTAGACCTGCTCAGGTTCAAGGACGGTCCTTTGGGTGGACGAATAATCGTGTCCTCGATTGTAGCGTTCCCGGGACGAGTGTGGCGATGGCGAAATCATATTGAATTAAACCGCAGGTAGAGGCCTAGGTTCACATCTACGAACCTAGGCATATGGAGTCATTTGGCACATCTTGGTGGTACAGGACCACCACAAAGGGGGCAGGCACCTTTGTGGTGGCATGTCCCTACGACCAAGGAGGCCGTTATGAACGTAAGCCACTTTGACAAGCAAGCTCAGCGTGAGTCCACCTGCTCGCTGGTTCACGGTACCTGGCGTTGTGTGGGTGCCAAAATAGCTTGCGCCGGCGCGTGTGCGCTTATGGTCGGGCAGTTGCTGCTGCCGAGCGTGGCGCTGGCGACGGAATGCGCCGATCCCGCCGCTGGGACGGATGAGGTTGCCGCAGCTCCGGTGACGCCGACGGTTGCGGAGGATACGGCGGCTCCGGCGCCGGTACCGGTGGCTCCGGCTGCGCCGATGACTGACGCGGCTCCGGCGGCACCGTCCACGGCAGAAGCTCAGCAAGATCAGCAGGACGCACCGGCGGCAACGGTAAACGATGCGGGCGCTGCTGACCAAGACGGCTCTCTTGGCGGCGCCGACAGCTCGTCGGCAAACGACGCTATCATGCCCTGTGGCGTGACCGATGTGACAGGCGGGAGCGGTGTTAAGGTCAACACGACCGTGGTCCGCCACGATACGGACTGCAAGCTTTCGGACAACATCACGCTCGAAAAGGGCCAGCCGTATACCTATGATTTTCCCGATGTTGAGGGCGGCATGCCGGATGAGCCGCTCTGCGAACTTGTCGAAACCAAGTACTACCGGGCCGATGCTGCTTCGGGCACCCTGGCTGAAGTCCAGGACACATCTATGTCCGATGTGACGGCCCACTTTGAGCCTGTTGGCGATCACATGAGGCTGACGCTGACCTTTACGGGTGGCGCGGCAGGCGGCTCGTATCGACTCACGCGCAATGAGGATCTTTATATTGGCGCGGCACTGACGTATACCAGCACCGACTATGAAGGTGACAACAGCTACGCGGGCAGCTCGATTACCGTCAACGAAACCAGGGACGACTATTACCTCCGCTACGTCATCAATAGCGAAATTACGCTTGTTGCATCGGAAAACGAAGCCCTCCATAACCTGAACGTCAACGACGTGAAGACCGACTACGCGCCCGGCGAGGCGCCGCGCGCGACCGCGACGATCCCCGCCGCCGATGCCGACAAGTACGAGATCGCCTACGAGTGCTGGGAGGAAATGGATGGCAGCGACCCTGCGGAGCTCACGCCCGTTGCCTTCTGGTATTCCGACCCTGCCAAGTATCCGACGGGCGCGAGGAGGATCGAACACTTCGAAGAGGGCAAGTTCTACATGTACTCCGTTGAGCTGAGGCTCAAGGGCGACAATACCGTGGCTGATGACTGCGAAATGAACGTCAACGGTCATTGGGCGCACCACATCAAGACCGTCAACGGCGTCTTCGCGCCAAACGCTGACAATATGCTGTGCGAGCAGCCGATCGACGAATGGCGGGCCATCGACGTTATCGAGATCAACGGCGCCACGACCACCTTCAAGGCGGGCGATAAGCCGGTCTTTACGGCGAATGTTCCGACGGGCTCCAACTCCCTTCCTCAGTGTGAGTTCTGGACGGGCAGCGATGGCAGCGAAGTGAACTCTCAGGAGTTCTGGGATCAGAACATTACGAACCACATCGACGCCTTTAAGCCCGGCGTGACCTATCGTTACGGTATCTACCTCAAGTCCGCGCGCGGCTTCTACTTTACGCCCAACACCAAGCTGGTGATCAACGGCCAGGAGTGCGGCTACCAGGTCGCGGACAGCGTATCCGATGAGGACAGCGGTTGGATCTACACCCTGTGGCTCAACACCGATCTGACCTTTACGCCTGAAGCCACGCCGACTCCCGATCCGCAGCCTACGCCGGATCCCAAGCCGACGCCGCAGCCTGGGGTGAAGCCCGAGACCAAACCCTCGGCCAAGCCGGCTACGACCACCACGGTGAGCAAGACGGTTGAGAAAACCACGCAGGCCAAGAAGGGCGATGCTGTCCTGGCTATCACGGGGGATACCACCGTGATGACGGTCGCCGCCCTAGGCATCGCCGGCGCAACCGTAGCCGCCGCCGGCCTCGCCGCGACCAAGCGCCGTAAGCGTTAGAGCTGGGTGACGGCTCTCATTCTCGGCCTCAGTAAAATCTCAATCTGTAACACCAAACTGCCCAAAACGGCTCTAGATGTTACAGATTGAGATGAACTGTTCGGCCGACAACCTAACGTCTCGATCTGTAACACCAGGCGGGGAATTTGACCTCTAACTGTTACAGATTAAGACAAACTGGCTGGCCAAGTTCAGAACCGCCACAAAGGTACCTATTCCCTTTGTGGCGGTTTGCGCAGGTAGAACGGTAGGTTCGTATATATGAACCTACCGTTCGCTTTGTTTTTGGACAACGATTACGCTGGATGACTTTTGGTTTGCAGGAAAGGAACGACCATGAGGTGGACTACTGTTCGAGCGCTTTGCCGCCGCCTGACCGTTGCCGCGGTGACCCTCACCATGGTGACGGGTTCGTTGCCCGCGGGCGCGTTTGCCGAGACCCTCACCACCGACGGCACTTTTGTGCAGACGGATAACGACCAAGCAGCCGATGCCGACGCCGCCGACCCCGCGCCCGATGCCGCCGACGCCGCGCCCGATGCCGGCGCTGCCGACCCCACAGTGCTCGATACCGGTGACACCCCTACGCCCCCGGACTCCGAGATTGCATCGGCGGCAGGCCTGACGGGCGCTGGGCAGACCGAGAGCACGCCCGTGGCCACGCTTGCCACCGATCTTGTCGAGGGGAAGGAGCTCGCCGAACAGCAGAAGCAGGAGGAGACCGCCGAAGCCGAAGCAACCTGGAATGAGGATCTTGGGCTCTGGATGACCTCGAAGGGCGCCACGGGCGTAAAGGACGAATACGACGATGGCTACGTGGCCGGCGAGCAGACCCCCGCGCAGTACTACTTCTCGATTGATAGCCTCACCAACGAAATTTCTATCGAGTATGGCGACGCGGGCATTACCACGTTGGAGGTGCCCTCGACCATCGACGACAAAAATGTCGTAAGCCTTACGGGTATGGGAAGCGCTGCGCTCACATCGATCACCTTCGCCCCTAATTCGCATGTCCGCTCGGTTGGAGGCTTGGGCGGCAGCAGCATCAAAGAGATCGCACTGCCCGATTCGGTCGAGGAGCTCAAGAGCTATGCATTCTACAAAAGCAAGACGCTCCAAACGGTAACCTGGCCCAACAACGCGGCCTTTACCACGATGCCCGAGCAGGCCTTTAAGGAATGTGAACAACTTGACGACAAGGTGGTGGCAACGCTGCCGACTTCGGTCAAAACTATCGACTATCTTGCATTCGCCTATTGCGGCGTGCCACAGTTCTATGTCTCGGACACAACAGTGCTCACCTTTACGCAGATCAATGTGCCGGGCACGGTGGAGCGGATTGAGCGCAATGCCTTTGACGGGTGCTCGCATGTGTCGTCGGTGACGATCGGCGACGGCGTTAAATATATCGGAGCGCATGCGTTTACTTCCCTCGATCCCGCGCTGGCTGGTAAGGAAATCGTTGTGCCCAAGAGCGTGCAGACAATTGATCTGGAGCCGTTCGACAACACGCGGATTACCAGCAGCGCCGGCAGCTGGACCACCGACCACAATGCGGTGACCCTGCGCGTCATGAATCCCGACATCAAGCTCGAGGAGGCGGGCTCGTACAACAACAGCGTGACGATCGATGGCGTCGATTACACGATGCCTTTTAGCGAGGGACAGACCATCTATGCCTATGTGACCGACTCGGCGGGCAACCCCTCGATGATCAAGAAGATTGCCGATGCCGTCGCCGATCGCATGGACTCGGCCGACCCAACGCGTCCCGCCTATACCTTTGAGTGGATGGGCGAGGCCGCCCAGATCACGGGCAAACTTCCCCAGGGCGCGGCGGCCGTGCTCGTGCAGGCGGGGCAGTCCACGCCGTTGCCGGTTGGCGATGACGGCAGCTTTACAGCGGACGCTCTCTCCAAGACAGCAGCCACCCTGCGCATTTCGCTCAGCGGTTACTATGACATGGTGCTGGCGCGCCCGGGCGACCAGATGACGGGCACATGGAATATCGGAGAGATTAAGGCGGAGGACTTTACCAAGATTCCGACTTCGCGCGCGATTGAACTCAATGTGGCCTATCTCGAACCGGTCGCAGGCCAGGATAAGACCGAACGCATTGAGCTCGATAGTCTCGATAACATCGATCTGACGGTAAAGAGCGGCGGCAAGACGCTCAAACCTGCCAAGGGCGACAAGGAAAACGACTACCGTATCCAGGGTACAGCGCTCGTGGTGTCGCAGGCCATTGCCGACGCGGACCAGGATCTGGAGATAACGCTCGAGCCCAAAGACAGCCTCAAGCTGGGTGGGGCGACGGCGACGGTGAAGCCTTCGGCCGGCAAGGTCGATGTCGACTTGAAGCCTTGGGGCACGGCGACGGTCACGACCAAGGGCGACTACCAGGGCGCCAACCGCGTGCTGGTGTTCCGTACGTCCGACGGCAAGCTGGTCGCCGACGGCGTCACCTATCTGATGGGTTACGAAGACGATGGCACCACGCCTATCATGAAGGCCGAGACGCCGCGCCTTAAGGCCGGTTCGTACACCATCGTCGCCTTTAACAAGACGAGCTACGACATCCAAGCAACGAGCTATTCCACGTTTAGCCGCCTAGGGCTGACCGTGGGTAAGCATATCGCGCAAAAGCAGGTGAAGATTGAGGACGGCAAACAGCTCGACGTGACGCTCGACGTCCCCACGTTTGACGTGGAGACGTATCGTGTCGAGCGCGGGCTGACGGCGGGCTCGGTTATCGCTGATTCGTCCGCGGTCGTTGGCGTGGAGACCGAGCTGCGCATTCATTACGAGCTCAAAGACAGCCAGGCTGCCAAGATTGAGATTCCGCTGGCCAAGGATGCCGTCGAGGATGTGTCCGCAGGCGCTCGCGAAGCCGGCGCCAGCTCCGATGCCATGTGGGCTGACACAACTTGGGAGGGCGACAACCTCGTTCTCGATATGAAGAAGGGCATGGGCGCCGATGTGTTTGTGCGCTTTAAGCCTAAGGCCGCGGGCACCTATGCCATCTCGCCGCTTATTACGCTGGGCGAGGTGACATTGCCACTGGGAAGCACCACGCTTGAGGTTAGCGGATCGCGCATCGAGGTCGACAGCACCGACGTTCACAGCCTGCTGGGCAATGTGGCCTACGTTTATGCGGCACCGGGCAAGAGCGTGCAGCTCACCGTGGGGACGGGCTCGTCGGCTGCAAAGTACACCGGCAAGACCAACAAGCTGGGCCGTGCCAAGATTGAATACGACCTGCCGCAGGATACGCTTGCCGCCGAGCGTGTGACGCTCGAGGCGCGCGTGGGCTCGACCGATGTTGCCGCCGCTGCTGCCGAGGTAACGGCTCGCAATTATGTGCGCTATGTTCCGGGCGCTTCGGTCTGGAACTTTGATGTGACGTATCGTGGCGGTACGCAAAACTTGGTCAAGGACGGCAAGGACACCGGCAAGAGCCTGTGGACCTTCCATCATCTGCCACAAAAGAAGAACGCCTACTGGACCTTTGACATCACGCTCGAGGTGGGAAACGAAGAGGCCGCCGACACGCTCGACCTGTACGTGGACTGCGTGGATGGCAAGCCGGTGACGATTCCTCTGACTCAAAAGTCGCGCGAGGGCACCCGTGTGCGCTATGTCGCGGAGTGTGTGGACGAGGGTTACCTTAAGCTGCTCGACGAGTTTAACAAGGCGAATGACTCGACCTATGTGAACTGCGGCAACTTTGAGCAGATCTTTATGCCGCAGACCTACCGCATCTCCAATGCTCAGCTTATGACCATGCTGAGTTTTGACGCCAAAGCTTCGGCCAAAAAGCATTCCGCCGCGGCCGAGGAGCGCCAGCAGGAGTTCTCGAATGCCGTGCAGCAGTGGCACGAGTATATGATGGATAACTCGTTTAATGATGTCGACGAGGCCTTTAACGACGCGATTGACCAGATGGTCGCCGATGCGTTTGCCGAGGAGGACAAGGACGGTAAAGAGGACGAAGCCCAAGGTGGAGCTGCCCGTAAGGCTCGTCGCGCCCCTGCCGCCAGCGACGGCGAGGGTGATGGTGCTGGCAACGACGAGGCCGCGCAGTTTGCGGCTGAGCTCAAGGCCGCGGTCGGCGGGTCGTCGGCGCTGCTGACCCAGCAGGGCGACAGCTATGGCGTCAATGTGGACAAGATGATCTTTGAGGATGCTTATGGTACCAGCGAAGATTGGTATCAGGAACTCGCGGCGGCCCAGGGCTCGAACGCTGCGGATGCGGCCGCCATCAAGGAACTCGTCGACCATGCGTCGCGAGCGGAGTTTATTGCCCAGCAGGCCGAGGATCTGGTGGGCCAGTCGATGGGTATCGGCCAGCTCAACCAATACGGAAGCTGGAATGACGCAACCGCTGCGGCGCTCAACAAGTGTGCGGGCATTAAGGCCAGTGAGTACAACGGCCAGTCGACGAGCGGGTTTAACGATTTGGGCCAGGCGCTCGGCAGCTCGCTGAGCTACAAGGCGGCTGACGACGATACCGTCAAGGGCTTTAAGGTCGCCGCGCCCGATGGCGAGCAGACGGCCTATATCGAGTCGGAATTTATCGAGAACTCCAATAACAACAAGAACCAGGCGCTTCTGTTTAACTCGATCGCCATGCAGTGCGACATTCTGGACGACCTGTACGACAACTGGAATGTGGTCCATAGCCTCAACAACTCCAAGGTGCGCGGATGGCTCATGGCCTGGAAGCGCAACGGCGACGTGAGCGCCCATATGAAGCTCATCCGCACGATCCGTTCGCTCAAGAGCTATAAGATCGAGTGCGAGATGTTCGGACAGGTCTTTAAGACCGATGCGTGGAAGGCGGCCGGCCAGGCGTTTCCCGCGGCGACCCAGGGCATCGGCATCTTTACCGGCATTTACGGCGTGAACGATGCCAGCAAGAACTGGGAGAACGTGAACGTCCGTATGCAGAAGGTGAAGGGTGAGCGCGAGGGCTATGAGCTTCAGCATACGCGCTTGCTTGCCAAGCCCGAGAAGACCGAGGACGACTGGAAGTGCATTTACGCGCTGCGCGATGCCATGGAGAAGGCGCGTGCGTTTGAGGATCTGCTGTATCGCCAGCTCTGCCACGACAGCACCGATGTGGCAGTGGGCTCCATTATGACAATCGCCGGCGTGCTGACGGCCGGTTCGGCGGGTACCGTGGTGGGCGCTGCCTATGACGCGGCTTCGACCAGCGTAGGTTCGGAGCGCGCGATTAAGCTGACCAATGCCGAATGCGCCTACGATGTTGCCTGCGAGCAGGTGGAGCGCGCGTGCCAGAATCGTATTACGGTCAACTGGGGCGAGCTGACCGATGCCGAGGTCTACAAGGCCAACAAGGACGGCTTGATCTCGGACGAGAAGATGCAGTCGATCTTTGAGGCGCGTTATCGCAATGTGGCTGCCAAGGCAGCACCCGACCCTGCGGGCGTGGTGTACGAGGGCCTGCTGTCCAATGCGGTTGAAGGCGCGACGGTTGAGCTGTGGAGCGCCGGCGATGCGGCCGGTACCAATGCAGTGCGTTGGGATGCCGAGGAGTATGAGCAGGACAATCCGCTTGCAACGGGTGCGGACGGTGCGTACAACTGGAATACGCCGACTGGCTGGTATCAGGTGCGCGTGACCAAGGACGGGTATGAGGAGGCGCGTTCGGCCTGGTTGCGCGTGCCGCCGATCCAGACCGAGGTGAACATTGGCTTGGTGTCGACGGCGGCGCCCGAGGTAGCTTCGGTCCATGCCTATACCGATTGCGTCGAGGTTGAGTTTACGCAGTATATGGACGCGAGCGACGATACCCCGGTCGCATTGTGCGCGCAGGGCTTGGGCGACGTGACGTATACGTGGCTCGACAAACAGGACGATCCCAATGGCAAGCCGCTGTCGCGCGTGCTGCGTATTCGCTATGCCGATGCGCGTGAGGCGGGCTCGACGGTGGCGTTTGAGCTCGACGGTGCTCGCAACTACGCCGGCACGGCCATGGCGCGCTGGGCAAGTGGCGAGCTTGTCGTGGGCGTTCGTGCCGACAAACTCAAGCTCAACGTGGAGCAGGCCGTGACCATGCTTGAGGGCAGCGACTTTGAGCTGGTGGCGCACGTGACCGATAAGGCGGGCAAGCCGTTTGCGGGCGCAAGGGTTAGCGTTGGGCTGGAGTCCTCGGCTATCTGCTCTGTCGGTGCCACCCAGGCCGTGACGGGCGAGGACGGCGCGGCGACGTTTGTGCTGCATAGTGCTCTGCCCGGTTTGACGACGTTGACGGCGGCGGTGGACGGCATGGCGCTATCCAAGCAGGTCGACGTTCGCGTGTCTGCCGAGGCAGTGCGACCGGCACGACCGGTGGCGACGATTGGCGCGACGACGTTTGGTGCATGGTCGCCCAAGGAGAACTACATTACGGTGCCCAAGGGCACGAAGCTGGAGCTTTCTGCCGAGGATGGCACGACGATTTGGTACACCACCAACGACACCTGCCCCTGCCGTGACGAAGGCCGCGTAAAGTACACCGAGCCTATTGCGCTCGATAGCAACATGTATATGCGCATTGCGGCACAGCGCCCTGGCATGTCGTACAGCGAGTATTCCGAGCGTCTGAACATTACGATCACGGTGACCGATGAACCGACGCCTGAGCCGACGCCCGATCCCGAGCCGACGCCCGAGCCGGACCCGACGCCTGGCGACGGCGAGCAGGGCGGCGGTGCGGATGGCTCTGGCGGCACCGGGGTACCTGCGGGCGGTTCGACTTCGACGACGACCACGGTGACGACGAACAAGTCCAAGGGTAAGGGCGAGAACGGCAAGAAGTCCGGCGGCACGGAGCTCGCCAGCACGGGTGACTCCACCGCGATGACGGTCGCCGCCTTGGGCATCGCCGGCGCAACCGTTGCCGCGGCCGGCATCGCCGCGACCAAGCGTCGCAAGCGTTAGGTTTTGGCGACAACGCCCATTCTCGGCTTTTGCAAGATCTCAATCTGTAACACCAAGCTGCCCAAAACGGCTCTAGATGTTACAGATTGAGATGAACTGCTCGGCCGCCAATCTAATGTCTCGATCTGTAACACGTAGCGGGGAATTTGGTCTCTAACTGTTACAGATTGAGACAAAGCGGAGGCGGCTGGCGCAAGATCTCGATCTGTAACAACTACAAGGCTCAACGGGCTCCAGGTGTTACAGATTGAGACAAAACGACCGACCAGGCCCCCAACCACCACAAAGGTGCCTGTCCCCATCGTGGTGGTCGGGCGGCTGGCATAGAAAAAAGTCCCCGCCGGGCGTGTGCTCGACGGGGACTTTGCCGTTTGGTGGCTAGTGCTGTAGGTGATTACTCGCCCAGCAGGCTCTTGGTGATGGAAGCGGCGGCCTTCTTGCCGGCGCCCATCGCCAGAATGACCGTAGCGGCACCGGTGACGATGTCGCCGCCGGCCCAGATGCGGGGATCGGTGGTCTGGCCGGTCTCCTCGTCGGCGACGATGTAGCCCCACTTGTTGAGCTCCATCTTGCCGCCGATCTTCTTTGCGAAGGGGTTGGCGTTGGTGCCGATAGCCGAGATCGCGACGTCGCAGGGGATCTCCTCGATGGCGCCCTCGATGGGCACCGGGCGACGACGGCCGGACTCGTCGGGCTCGCCGAGCTCCATCTTCTGGACCTTGACGGCGCACACGGAGCCGTCTTCGCCAGCGACAAACTCGAGCGGGGAAACGAGCGGCAGAACCTCGACGCCCTCGGCCTTGGCGTGGTGCAGCTCGGCACGACGGCAGGGCATCTCGTCCTCGGTACGGCGGTAAGCGATGATGGCGTGCTCGGCGCCCAGACGCTTGGCGGTACGGACGGCGTCCATAGCCACGTTGCCGCCGCCAAAGACAACGACGTTCTTGCCGTGCTTGGTGGGGGTGTCGTACTCGGGGAACTTGTTGGCCTTCATCAGGTTCACGCGGGTGAGGTACTCGTTTGCGAAGAAGACGTTGGGCAGGTTCTCGCCGGGGACGTTGAGGAACTTGGGCAGGCCAGCGCCGGTCGCCACGTAGATGGCGTCGAAGCCCTGCTCGAACAGCTCCTCGGCCGTGGCCATGTTGCCCACGACGGAGTTGTACTCAAACTTGACGCCCATGTCCTCCAGGCCGTCAATCTCGCGCTTGACGACCGCCTTGGGCAGACGGAACTCGGGGATGCCGTAGACCAGCACGCCGCCGCCGGTGAAGAAGGCCTCGAAGACGGTAACGTCAAAGCCGTTACGGGCGAGCTCGCCGGCGCAGGTGATGCCGGACGGGCCGGAGCCGACGACGGCGACCTTCTTGCCGTTCTTGGGGGCCATCTTGGGCGTGGAGGCGAGCTCGGGGCGATCACCCAGGAAGCGCTCGAGCTGGCCGATGGCCACGGGCTCGGACTTCTTACCACGGATGCACTTGCCCTCGCACTGGTTCTCCTGCGGGCAGACGCGGCCGCAGATGGCGGGAAGCATGGAGTCCTCGCGGATGGTATCGAGAGCGCCGCCGAAGTCCTTCGCGCGGATCTGCTCGATAAAGCGGGGAATGTTGATGTTGACGGGGCAGCCCTCAACACAGAACGGCTTCTTGCAGTTGAGGCAGCGCTCGGCCTCGGCCAGCGCCATCTCCTCGGTGAAGCCCTTGTCGACGGGGCGGAAGTCGCAGGCGCGCTCGGCAGCCGGCTCCTCGTTATCGGGGGTGCGGGGCGACTTCATATCGGCAACGAAACGACCGTTAACTAGTGGCATGCGCAGCTCTTTTCCTCATAGGCCTTGAGGGACTCGCCCTCTTCGGAACGGTAAGCGGCCTGGCGGGCACGAAGGTCATCCCAGTCGACCAGGGTGGCATCGAAGTCGGGGCCGTCGACGCAAGCGAACTTGGTCACGCCGCCCACCTCGACGCGGCAGCAGCCGCACATACCGGTGCCGTCAACCATGATGGGGTTGAGCGACGCGGTGATGGGGGTGTCGTACTTCTGGGCGGTGAGGGTCGAGAACTTCATCATCGGAACAGGGCCGACGCAGAAGACCTGGCTCACGGCCTTGTCCTGCAGCAGGCGCTCCAGCGGAGCGGTGACAACGCCCTGCTCGCCGTAAGAACCGTCATCAGTGGTGATGTGGATGTGGTCCTCGTCGAGGAGCTCGCGGAACTGGTCTTCCATGAGCAGGAGGTCCTTGGTGCGGGCGCCCATGATGGCGTGGACCTCATGACCGGTCTCGACCAGGTGCTTGGCGACCGGGAAGGCAATTGCCAGGCCGACGCCGCCGCCAATGACGGCACAGGGGCCCTCGGCCATCTCGGTGGGAACGCCCAGCGGGCCCACGACGTCGCGCAGCGACTCGCCGGCCTCGTAGGTGGAAAGCATCTCGGTGGTCTTGCCGATCACCATGAAGATGAACTCGACCCAGCCCTCGTCACCGTTCCAGCCGGCCAGGGTAAACGGGACGCGCTCGCCCGTCTCGTTGGCGCGAACCATGAGGAACTGTCCAGCGTGCGCATGCTTGGCGATTGCGGGCGCCTCGATGCGGAACTTGAACACCTTCTCCGAGAACTGCGTCTTCTCCAGGATCTTATACATAGAACCCCTCTCTTGTTAGGGCCGCCGAACCGTGCCTCCACGGAAATGGACGGTAGCCCGAATAAAACCGTACGCGCACAGGCGTTGTGCAGACATACGGTGCAAATTATACCCTCATGGACATGTCACTTACGTGTGTCTTCGGCGGTTGGGAGCAGGGTTTATCCACTGCGGCTTACCAAATAGGGGCAGGTTTATTTTGGTCAGTCTTATCGGGTAAAACGGCAAAGGGGGCCGGCCTCGGGTTGTGATGAGGCCGGCCCCCTTTGGGGTACTATGTGCGTATGGTGGCGCGCGGTTTATTGCGATGCCGCAACTGGGGCGTTTCCGCAGGTAAAACCTGACAAAATAAATCTGTCCCTAAATGGTAGGTTTTAGTGCTTGCCGTTGGCGGAGGCGGCGCCGTTGACATGGTCGCGGGCATAGACTACGCCGTGCACAATCGCCAGACCGGCGGCGTCGGCCGCGCGGGCGCAGGTGTCCTGGAAATCCTCGGCCTCGCGGGCGCGCAGCTGCTTAAGCACGTAGTCGGCGACGGCCATCTTGCCGGGAGGGTTGCCGATGCCGGTGCGGATGCGGCTGAAGTCGCGGCTGCCCATCTTGTCGATGATGGAGCGCAGGCCGTTGTGGCCGGCATGGCCGCCGCCCACCTTAACACGCACGTCGCCGGCGGGAATATCGAGCTCGTCGTGGATTACGAGCAGCTCCTCGGCCTTGATCTTGTACTCGCGGCAGAGCTTGGAGATGGGACCGCCAGAGGTATTCATGTACGACTGCGGCTTGACCAGCACGATCTGGCGTTTGCCGCCCTCTTCCTCGGGATCGTTGATGTTGATGAGCGCGACCTCGGCGCCGGCCTGGTTTTTCCAGTACGTGACGCCGGCCTGACGGGCCAGCTCGTCGATTGCTTTGAAGCCAGCGTTGTGGCGGGTCTCGGCATACTCATCGCCAGGGTTGCCAAGTCCGGCAACCATGCGAATCTTAAGCGGCTGTGCAGCTGCCATATTTGTCCCTTCGTTACACAAATAGTTCAATCAACGACAAAGGCTACCACGCCCGCCGAAGGCGAGACTTCGTTTCAGCGAAATCCCACCAGACAAAAGCACGGCCGCAGCAGAGCAAGCCGTCGGAACAGAAGAAACCCCCGCGCGACCTTTGCGAAGCAAGGGGGAGCGCGGGGGTTTCTTCTGTTCCGACGGCGATGCGCCGGGTTGCAAGGACGATGCGACTACAGCGCGAAGTCGCCGCCGACGAGCGTGGAGACGGGCTCCTCGTGGTAAACGGCGGAGATGGCCTGAGCGAACTCCTCGGCGACCGAGATGGTCTTAATCTTGCCGCCGACCTCGACGGGGATGGCGTCGGTGACGACGCACTCGACGATCGGGGCGTCGTTCAGGCGCTCGATGGCCGGACCGGAGAAGATGCCGTGGGTGGCACAGACGTAGATGTCGCCAGCGCCCATGGCCTTGAGCTCCTTGACGTTGGCGCACAGGGTGCCAGCGGTGTCGATCATGTCGTCATTGATGACGCAGGTCTTGCCCTTGATGTCACCGATGATGCCCATGACCTCGGCGGCGTTGTGGCGCGGACGGCCCTTGTGGGCGATGGCCAGGTCGCAGCCGAGCATGTCGGACAGCTTCTTGGCGGCCTTGGCACGACCCACGTCGGGGGAGACGACGACCAGGTTGTCGGTGTCGAAGTTCATGGCGTTGTAGTACTGGCCAAACAGCGGCAGTGCGGACAGGTGGTTAACCGGGATATCAAAGAAGCCCTGGATCTGACCCTGGTGCAGGTCGAGGGTGATGATGCGGTCGACGCCGGCGCGCTCGAGCAGGTTGGCGACGAGACGGGCGGTGATGGGCTCGCGCGGGCCGGCCTTGCGGTCCTGGCGGGCATAGCCGTAGTGGGTGATAACGGCGGTGATGGAGCGGGCGGATGCGCGCTTGGCAGCGTCGGTGGCGATGAGCAGCTCCATGAGCATGTCGTTGACGTTGCCGCCAGCCACGGACTGAATCAGGAAGACGTCGGCGCCGCGGACGGTCTCGTCGTAGCGGGCGTAAATCTCACCGTTGGCGAACTGCTTTAGCGTAAGGCCCGAAAGCTCGACCCCAAGGTACTCAGCGATCTTCTGAGCGAGGGGACGGTTGGAGGAACCGGAATACACGCGGATGGACTTGCGCATATTCTCCGACTTCTCGGGATCATTAATCGGCATTACCCTTCTCCTTTATACATCGAATGCCATATAGATGCCTTTTTGCATTGTAACCGCGCGACGGGGCTTATTGAGTCTTGATAACGTCTTTACCGTCAACGGACACGAACCGACCACTCATTCTGTCGCGCAGGTCAGCATAGAAAAAGGAGCCGTCCCCATGGAAACAGCTCCTTAGATGCTTGGTAAAACGTTATACCTCGTCGTCCTCGTGCAGGCGGCGGCGATAATCGGCGGCCCAGCCCTCAATATTTACCTGACGGGCGCGGCCCAGTCCGAGCGCGTCTGCCGGGACCGGCTCGGTGATGACGGAGCCGGCGGCAACGAGCGCGCCGTCGCCGATCTGAGCGGGTGCGACCATCATGGTGTCGGAACCGATGAAGGCGTCCTTGCCGATGACGGTCTTGTGCTTGTGAACGCCGTCGTAGTTGCAGGTGATGGAGCCCGCGCCCACGTTGACGCCGGAGCCCATGGTGGTGTCGCCGATGTAGGACAGGTGCGGAACCTTGGAGCCCTCGCCGATCGTGGACTTCTTGATCTCCACGTGCGTGCCGGCCTTGGAGCCGTCGAGCATGTGGGTGCCCGGGCGCAGATAGGCGCGCGGACCGCAGTCTACGCCGTTCTCGATGACGGCCTCGATGGCGATGGTCTCATCGATGGTGCAGCCGCTGCCGACGGTGGTGTCGGTGAGGCGGCTGTTGGGGCCGAGCTGGCACTCCTCGCCCACGGTGACGTGGCCGATCAGGTGCGTCTGCGGCCACACGACGGTGTCGCGGCCGATAACGGCATCGGGGCCGATCCAGGCCTGCGTGGGATCGATGAAGGTAACGCCCTCGGCCATCCAGTGCTCGTTGATGCGGTCGCGCGCGATGGCAGTGAGCTGCGCGAGCTGGATGCGGCTGTTGACGCCCAGGCCGTCGCGGTAGTCATCACAGTGGAAGATAGAGACCGCCTGGCCGTGACCCTTGAGGATCTCGAGCATGTCGGGCAGGTAGTACTCGGACTGCGCGTTGTCGTTGCCGATCTCGTCAATGTGGGCGGCGAGCTGAGCGCCGTCGAAGGCGTAGCAGCCGGCGTTGCACTCGAGCAGCGTGGCGGCCTGCTCGGGCGTGCAGTCCTTCTGCTCGATGATGCGCTCAATCTGGCCGTCGGCGCCCAGCTTGATGCGGCCGTAGCCGAAGGGATCGGGCGGGGTCATGGTCATGACGGTGCAGGCGAGCTCGCCGGTGGCGACGGTCTGCGCGAACTTGGCGACGGTGTCGGCGGTGATGAGCGGCAGGTCGCCGTTGAGCACGACAACGGGGCCTTGCGCGATGCCGCAGGCCTCGAGCGCGACCTTGACGGCGTGGCCGGTGCCCAGGCGCTCGGTCTGCTCGACGCACTCGACCTTGGTGGCGCTGTTGGCGTAGGCGCCGTCGATAAGGGCGCGCATCTCGTCGGCGTGGCTGCCGATGACAACCACGACGCGGCTGCAGCCGGCCTTGATGGTGGCGTCGACGATCCACTGGACCATGGGCTTACCCAGGATCTTGTGCGAAACCTTGCAGTGGTTCGACTTCATGCGGGTGCCCTCGCCGGCGGCGAGGATAATTGCGGTTGCGTCCATGTGATCTCCTGTTACGTTATAGAGACGTGTGTTTGGAAACGATACACGGCACAATATGATACCGCAGGCATATGATGAGCGCGTAACGATTGACACGTGACGGCCGATGTCGCTGCCGCCGGCGTGGTGTTTGCGCTGGTTGTGCATGGCGGCGGCGCTGCGGCGTTGGCGTTTTGCGCAAGGGGATGGGAGGTGCCCGTGGATATCATGCGAGAGGAATCGGGCAACGAGCCCGTCGCGGCATTTTCGATGTCGCATCCGGCGGTGCCAGCGCTCTACATGGTGCTGACGCTGGGACTCACTATGTTCTCGATGCAGCCGGTGCTGATTGCGCTGTCGCTTGCGGGCGGGCTGGCGTACGGGTTTGCGACGCGCGGCGCCGCGCGCACGTTGGGGGCGCTTCGCTGGCAGCTGCCGGTGATTTTGATCATCGCGGTGCTCAATCCGCTGTTTAGCGCCTCGGGCTCGACGGAGCTGTTCCGTATTGGCATGCGTGCGGTGTATCTAGAGAGCATGGTTTACGGCCTGTGCATGGGCGGGCTGTTTGTGGCGAGCGTGCTGTGGTTTGAGGCGGCGGCATCGATGCTTGGCTACGACAAGGTGCTTGCGCTTTTGGGTAACGCCGCGCCGGTGATCGCGCTCATGATCTCGATGTGCATGCGGCTTATCCCGCAGTTTTTGCGCCGCGGTCGTACGGTACTGGCGGTGCAGGATGCGATTGATGTGCCTGGCCGCGCTCCGGCCGACCCCGTGCGCTCGCGCCTGCGGGCGTCGAGCGTGTTGATGGGCTGGGGCATGGAGGATTCGCTGGAGCGCGCGGACGCCATGCGCTCCCGTGGATGGGGCGCCGCGACGCGTCGCACGACGTACGCGCGGTATCGGCTGGGGCGCGGCGATGTTGCCGCGCTGGTGGGGCTTGCGCTGTTTGGCGCTGCTACGGTTGCGGTGGCGTGGGCCGCGACGACGCAGTATTCGTTTTACCCTCAGCTTTCGGTGCCGGCGCCGTGGCCTGGCTATATTGTGTACGCGGCTTGGATGGCGCTGCCCTGTGTGCTGCACGCGATTGACGAGAAGAGGTTTGGCTGATGGCTCGGTTGGATAGGGGCCCGGTGTCGGGCACGGCGTGCGGCTTGGATGCGCCGGCGATTGAAGTACGGGGCCTGAGCTTTACCTACCCCGGGGCTGAGGCGCCGGTGCTCGAGGAACTCGATTGGCGTGTTCCCCAAGGTGCGTTTGCACTGCTGGTAGGTGGTACTGGGTCGGGTAAGTCAACGCTGCTCTCGCTACTCAAGCCCGAGATTGCGCCGACGGGCGCGTGCTCTGGCGAGCTGCGTGTGCTGGGGGAGGGCATCGCCGGCATGGACGTCCGGGTGTCCGCGGAGCGCGTGGGCTATGTGTTTCAGGACCCCGAGAACCAGATCGTGTGCGAAACCGTGTGGCACGAGATGGCGTTTGGCTTGGAAAACTTAGGTATGTCGCGCGACGAGATGCGCCGCCGCGTAGCCGAGACCAGCTATTTCTTTGGGTTGGAGGACTGGCTCCACCGCGATACCGATACGCTTTCGGGCGGACGCAAACAGCTGCTGTCGCTGGCGGCTGTGCTGGCGTTGCGCCCGCGCGTGCTGCTGCTCGATGAGCCCACGTCCCAACTGGACCCCGTTGCCGAGAAGAGTTTTCTGCATGCGCTGTTTCGCGTGAATCGCGAGTTGGGCTGCACGGTTGTCGTGGCGACGCACCAGCCGCGCCCAATGCTCGAATACGCGACGTGCGCGTACCGGATTGAGGGCGGACGCGTGTGCGAGGCGGCTGACATTGTCTCCCTGGGGTACCGTGAAGAGCTGTTTTCTGGCGAGGTGCCGGGGTGGGGTGCCTCGCGGCGTGCAAAAAACGGAGTTTTCAGCAGCGCCAGTGGCCAGCCGGGCTCTTTGGACCCGCGCGGGGGCGCTCCGGGTGCAAAAAAAGGACTGAAATCGGACAAATCGGCTGAATTTGGGGCGCAAATACTGCCGCAGGGTGACTCGGGGGCGCCATCGCGCGCCGGTGGATGCCGAATACTCCCAAAAATGCACGCTGGGCCGGCTACCACCCTGGCAGGGAGCTGGTTTCGCTACGATCGGGCGTCCGGCTGGGTGCTGCGTGGGCTCGATGCGTCGTTTTCGGCAGGCGCGGTGCATGCGGTTGTTGGCGGCAACGGCTGCGGCAAGTCGACAATGCTTTCGGTGCTGGCCAAGACGGTCAAGTTGCAGCGTGGTCGTATGGTGCGCGCGGCGGCCTCGGCTGCACTGCTGCCTCAGAATCCCAAGGCGTTGCTGGTTGCCGAGACGGTGCGCGATGAGCTGATGGAATGGGCTTCGACCTGCGGATATGACGAGGCTGTGGCGCGGGAGCGCGCGGCGAGCCTGGGGCTGTCGGGCCTGGATGGGCGCCACCCGTACGATCTTTCGGGCGGACAACGTCAACTGCTTGCGTTGGCAAAGCTGCTTCTGATTGGCCCCGAGCTGCTATTGCTCGATGAGCCCACCAAGGGTTTGGACCTGGCCAGTCGCCGCATCATCGCTCGCGCCCTGCGTGACCATGCAGAGGCTGGCGGCACCGTCATCATGGCCACGCACGATCTGGATTTTGCCGAGCAGGTTGCCGATGACATTGCCATGATGTTCGACGGTGAGATTGCCTGCATGGAGCCGCCGACCGACTTTTTTGCCGACAACGTGTTCTACAGGGCGTGATGGGATGACGGATTATCGCGTCTCGCGCCTACTAGCAAAACTGGAGATCCCACTGCTGCTGGCGGTGCCGGCGGTAATGGCCGCGGCGTTGCTGGCGGGCGTTGAGCAGGCGGCGCTTGCCATGCTTGTCGTGGTGGCGCTGGTGCTTGCGTTGTTCTTTGCGGGCTACGAGGCGTCGCGACCGGGCCTGCGCCAGATTATGCCAACGCTGGTTTTGGCGGCGTTGGCCGCGGCGGGGCGCATCTTGTTTGGCCCCATTCCCGACTTTAAACCTGTGAGTGCCATCGCCATTATCGCCGGGGCGACGCTCGGTCGTCGTAACGGCTTTATGGTCGGTGCGCTGGCGGCGCTGACCAGCAACTTCTTTTTTGGACAGGGCATGTGGACGCCATGGCAGATGTATGCCTGGGGCTTGGTTGGCTATGTTGGCGGCGCGCTGGCGCATGCGGGCGCGTTCGACCGTGCGGATGGAACCGTGCGCATGCCGGCGCTGATGGCGTACGGCTTTGCATCGGGCCTGCTCTACGGCGTGGTAATCAACGCCTACGACATCATCGGTTTTGTGCAGCCGCTTACGTGGGCGGGCGCCGTGGCGCGTCTTGCCACGGCAGTGCCGTTCGATATCACACACGGCCTCGCGACCTGCGTGTTCTTAGCTGCCCTGTACAGGCCCTGGTGTCGACGGATCAACCGCGTCGTCGTGAAGTACGGACTGTAGGGCTGGTTGCGTTCCCTCACGAACTTGCGGTGGAATAGTTCTCGTTTTTGGCTGTTTGGGGCCGAAGCAGGAACTATTCCACCGCAACTTATAGGGGGACGAGGTCAGATGATCCCTTTTCCTCCGTCCCCAGGGGATCAGTTGGGGCTAGAACTCTAGCGTGAGGGTGACGGGGCAGTGGTCGCTGCCGAAGATGTCGCCACGGATACCGGTGTCGCGAACGTCGGCGGCGATTGAATCACTTACCAGGAAATAATCGATGCGCCAGCCGGCGTTGTTCTTGCGAGCATTAAAGCGGTAACTCCACCAGCTGTAGACGCCCTCGACGTCGGGGTTTGCCGCGCGCCAGGTATCGGTAAACCCGGCGTTGAGCAGCTCGGTAAACTTGCCGCGCTCCTCGTCCGAAAAGCCGGCGTTGCCGCGGTTGGACTTGGGGTTCTTAAGGTCGATCTCCTCGTGCGCCACGTTAAAGTCGCCGCAGGTTACGACGGGTTTGCCGGTCTCGCGCTCGAGCGCGTTCAAAAAGCCGCGGTAGGCATCGTCCCAGGCCATACGCACATCGATGCGGGCGAGTTCGTTTTGCGCGTTGGGCGTATAGACGTCGACAAACCAAAACTTGTCGAACTCGAGCGCGCAGACGCGGCCCTCGGTCGCGGCCTGCGCCACGAGCTCGGCCGCCTCGCCCTCGCCGGCGTAGGGTAGCAGCGCGTCGGCGCGTAGCACGCGCAGCGGTTCCTGGCGGCTAAAGACCGCGGTGCCCGAATAGCCTTTACGCTCGGCGTAGCTCCAGGTTTGGTGATAGCCGGGCAGGTCGATATCGACCTGGCCCTCCTGTAGCTTTGTCTCCTGCAGCGCCAGGATATCGACGTCGAGTTCTTGCGCGACCTGGATAAAGCTCGGGTCCTTTTTGAGCACGGCGCGCAGGCCGTTGACGTTCCACGAGGCGAAAGTGTAAGTCTGAGGCATGGTGTCCTTTCGACGGGGTTGGCAGGCTTAAGATTAGCGCAACAGGGGCGGTGGTGGGCTCCGCGCGTGTCGACCCAAAGGCTGCGCGCCGGGCAAGCGCCCGCCGCCATCCGACCAACAAGGACGGAGGACTCATATGACGCAGGCAATAACGGATCCCAAGCAGGCCTCCGCCGCGCTGGAAGAGCTGTTCGGCACCCACAAGCGCGTGGTCTTCTTTGGTGGCGCGGGTGTTTCCACGGCGAGTGGCATCCCCGATTTCCGCAGCGTGGACGGCCTGTATCACCAGCAGTTTGCCTATCCGCCCGAGACCATGCTCTCGCATAGCTTTTATGAGGCGCATCCGGCCGAGTTCTTCGACTTCTACCGCACCAAGATGATCGCGCTTGGCGCCAAGCCCAACCGCTGCCACACCAAGCTGGCCGAGCTGGAGCGCGCCGG
The DNA here is from genome assembly GCA_900545445.1 of uncultured Collinsella sp. Lineage (GTDB taxonomy): Bacteria > Actinomycetota > Coriobacteriia > Coriobacteriales > Coriobacteriaceae > Collinsella. The sequence continues at coordinate 27,865 of UQZH01000007.1, forward strand.
AAAGCTAAATGCCGTGGTGACGCAAAATATCGACGGTCTGCATCAGATGGCCGGCTCGCAGCGTGTGTTTGAGCTGCACGGATCGGTCCATCGAAACATTTGCCAGTCGTGCGGCGCGGTCTATAGCGCCGAGTGGATTTGCTCGCGCGAGCACGAGGACGCCGCGGGTGTGCCCGTGTGTCCTGCGTGCGGCGGGCGCATCAAGCCCGATGTGGTGCTCTACGAGGAGCCGCTCGATGAGCGTGTGCTGACCGGCGCCGTTGCCGCCATCGCCGCGGCCGATGCCCTCATTGTGGGCGGGACCTCGCTCGTGGTGTATCCGGCGGCGGGCCTTACGCGCTACTTTACCGGCGATACGCTGGCCATTTGCAATCTTGCTCCCACCGATCAGGATGCAAATGCCGACCTGCTGATTTCTTGCGACATCGCGGCCGCGTTTGCGTTCTAGCCCGTGTGCGCGGATACAATAGAAAGACTAATTGCAAAGCAACCCCGCCGCCTGCGCCCGAGCGCGGCGGCGCGGGCATTTTAGGAGGATGTTCATGGCGAACGATAGTAAGACATGGCGGTGCGGAAAGTACGAGCTCAGCTTTGACCGCCCGCGCATCATGGGCGTCCTCAACGTGACGCCCGATTCGTTTAGCGATGGCGGGGAGCACTTCGACCCGGATGCCGCCATCGAGTACGGCCTGGCGATGCTCGATGCCGGCGCCGACATCATCGACGTGGGCGGCGAGTCTACGCGCCCCGGATTTACCCCGGTCAATCCCGACGAGGAGGCTCGCCGCGTGCTGCCCGTGGTGCGCGCGCTGGCCAAAGAGGGCGCTATCGTCTCGATCGACACGCGCCACGTGGCGGTTGCCAAGGCGGCCGTGCGCTGCGGTGCCTCGATCGTCAACGACGTGACGGGCTTCACCGACCCCAAGATGGTCGAATTTGTCGCGACGAGCACCTGCGGTGTCATCGTGATGCACGCCGGCGAGATCGCGGCGCCTACGCGCACGCATGCAACGGTGCAGCTCGATACCTCGGCCGCGGCGTTTGTTGCCGAAAAGGCGCGCGAGGCGGCCGCCGAGGCTGCGCGTGAGGCCGAGAAGCCTGCCCGCCGTCGCCGTGGCAAGCTGCTGGGCGAGCCCAAGACGGAGGCCAAGCTGCCGGGGGGCGTGGTGCAGCCCTCGCTGCCGTTTGGCGATCCGGAACCCGCGCCCGAGCCCACGGACGAGCAGAAGCAGGAGGCATCGGCCGCCGAGCAGGTCGCCCCTGTCGCCGAGGCCGCCACGACCCCTGAGCCCGCGCTGGAGCCCAATGACCACCTGGCCGCCATGATGCGCCGCAGCGCCCGCCGCGAGGAGGCCTACGTGCCCACCTCTCAGCTCCGCCGCTTTACCCTGCCCGATTCGGCGCCCATCATGCGCCGCGTCATGGGCTTTCTGTCCGACCAGGCCCGCACGCTCATCCATGCCGGCGTGTCGCGCGACCGCATCTGCATCGATCCCGGTCCGGGCTTTGGCAAGACGGCCAACGAGGACATCGTCATCCAGCGCGAGACCGCCAAGATGGCGTCGCTGGGCTATCCGCTCATGTGCGCCGTGTCGCGCAAGCGTTTTGTGGGCGCCGTCTCGGGCGTGACCGAGGCGGCCGCGCGCGATGCCGCCACGTTTGGCGTGTGCCTGGGCGCTATCCAGGCCGGTGCCAACATCGTGCGCGTGCACGACGTTACCGGCTTTGCGCAGTTCCTGAACGGTTACTGGGCTGTCGCCAAGCCGCAACCGCGCCGTGCGTTTGTGGCCGTGGGCTCCAACCTGGGGCATCGTTGCGACAACATCCGCGCCGCACGCGACATGATCGCCGAGATTCCGCTCACCTGCGTGTCCAACTGCTCGCGCATCTACGAGAGCGAGCCGGCCTACGAGACGCGCCAAGATGCGTTTGCCAACGCCGTCATCGAGATCAAGACCGAGCTGGCGCCGCTGGTGCTGCTCGACGAGCTTATGAAGATCGAGGCTGAGCTGGGGCGCGACCGCTCCAAGAAGGCCAAGGTCAACGGTCCGCGCACCATCGACCTGGACCTGCTGTGGATGGACGGCGAGATCCATGGCGGCAAAAAGCTGCGCCTGCCGCATCCGCTCATTGGCGAGCGCGACTTTGTACTGGTGCCGCTCGAGGATCTGATGCACGACCCGGCGCGGTTCTTCCGCTACAACGGCGTCGAGGTCAAGGAGCCCGAGGACCGCGTAGGCCATATCGTGGGCGAATTGGGGCGTATGTAGATGATTGAGATGGATGCTGTGGCCGTTGGCACCGAGCTTGACGCCGCGCGCGACGCGGGCCGCGAGGGTGCGTCCGCGGGCTGGTGCGCTTGGAGCGCGGGCGAGACGTCGTTGACGTTTTCGCTGGTCGTGCGCCCGGACGTGAACATGCATGCCTTCCACGGCCTGCCGTTTGTGGCGGCGATGGGCGTGATGGACGCGCTCGTGGGCACGGCGTCGACGCCGGGCCTGGACCTTGCCGGCAAGGTGGGCATTGAGTGGCCGAGCAATATCGTGTGCGGCGCGCCTGCGTTTGAGACGTCGTTCGCGCGCGTCGCCGTCAACGGCGGCGCCGGTGCTGCGGGCATGTTCGGTGCCGTGACGGTGGATATTGAACGTTCGGCGCTGAGCGAGCTCGGTGTAGATGTGGCCGACGAAACACTGATCGAGGCGCTGGCCGCCGCCGTACTGACCCGCGTGGACGCCTGGGCGGTTGTTGCCAACACGTCGCAGGGCGCTGCCGGTCCGCTGGCCCCCGTGCTGGGCGAGTACTTCGACATGGTGCCGCTGCTGGGCCGCCAAGTTGCGGCGGTGTCGCCCAACGGCTTGCCGCTTGCGGTGGGCGTGTTCGCGGGCCTGGACATCTGGGGCCGCGCGACTATCAAGACCGATGCCGGCGAGCAGGAGTTTCCGCCCGAGGCCGTACGGATTCGCGGGCTGTAACGCGTAGCGCTCGCGTTCAAAGATAACGATGACAGCGAAGCCCTCCCCGGCCTGCACCGGGGAGGGCTTCTGTGTGACCCGAGAGAATGGCCGCGTCGGCTTTATTCCTCAAAACTGAAAAATTTTCGTTTTTGAGGAATGGGCTTGGCGAACGTTTGCGGGGGCTGTGACATCGGGCGTGCTCGACTTAAGCCCCGTCTTACCCCAGCTCCTGCATGCGGCGGTAGATTTCGCAGATACCCTTGATGGTGAGCTGTCCATCGACCACGTCGAAGGCATCGGTCGAATCGGCGACGATGCCGGCGAGACCGCCCGTGGCGATAACGGTGGCATCCTCGCGGCCCAGCTCGCGCTTCATGCGCGCGACCAGGCCCTCGGCCATGGCGGCGGCGCCCATCACGGCGCCGACCTTGATGCACTCCTCGGTATCGCGGCCGATGGCGTGCTCCGGCGCCTCGAGCGGAACGCTGGCGAGCTTGGCGGCACGGGCGGCAAGCGCGTCCATGGAGATGCGGATGCCCGGCGCGATCGCTCCGCCAATGTAATAACCGTCCTTATCGATGACGTCGATATTGGTCGCGGTGCCAAAGTCCACCACGATTGCCGGGGCGCCGTAGAAAGTCTCGGCCGCAACGGCGTTGGCGACGCGGTCGGCGCCTACGGCCTGGGGACGCGTCGCGCGCAGCTTGGTCACCGCGGCCGTCTGCGGCCCAATGACGATGGCGTCCGCGGCGATGCGGTCGGCCACGGCGTGCCACTCGCGCGAGAGCTGCGGCACCACGCCGGCAAAGGCGATCGCGTCGACCGCGTCGAGCGAAAGGCCGTACATCTTAAAGAAACCCATCAGGCGCACGTGGATCTCGTCGGCGGTATAGGAGCGGTCGGTGGGCATGCGCCACGACTGCACCAGCTCGTCTCCGTCAAACAGGCCCATGGCCGTCTGCGTGTTTCCCATATCGATAGCGAGCAGCATGTCTACTCCCGGTGTTGGCATAAAAGGACGCGCACCATTGTATACGCGCCGTCGACGGCGCTCGGCTGCGATTCGTTTACGGTGATAGGGGCTGAGGGGTTTTAAATATGAAGGAATTATGCTCTACGAGATTTTCCTTGCCGCTTACCGAACTCCCGCGTAATATTCTTTCTTGCGCACATGAGGCGCCCAGACATTGCGGGGTGGAGCAGTCTGGTAGCTCGCCGGGCTCATAACCCGGAGGTCGTAGGTTCAAATCCTGCCCCCGCGACCAAGAACTTGCAGCTCGTCGGCCTAGCCGGCGAGCTTTTTTGTTACGGGCTTTAGCCTGTGCGGGGCGCGCAGCGCTCCGCATCAGAAACCACCCGCTATGCGGGTGGGGCCAAACGACTTTACAAAGCCGCCCCCTCGCCGGACACTTGCGATTGTTCAGGCCGCAAGGAATCCGAGTCGAGAGGGCGGTGGTGGCGTATGGCCCAGAAGGCCTACAGCCTGTCGCACACGAAGTGGATGTGCAAGTACCACGTCGTGTTCACGCCGAAGTATAGGCGCAAAGTCATCTACAACCAAATAAGGTCCGACCTTGGGGAGATCTTCAGGAAGCTCTGCCAGTACAGGGGGATAGAGATCATCGAGGGGCACCTGATGCCCGACCACGTCCACATGCTGCTGGCGATACCGCCGAAGTACAGCGTATCGAGCGTGATGGGCTACCTGAAGGGGAAGAGCTCGCTGATGATATTCGACAAGCACGCGAACATGAAGTACAAGTTCGGCAACAGGAAGTTCTGGGCCGAGGGCTACTACGTGTCCACCGTCGGCCTGAACGAGGCCACCATCGCGAAGTACATCCGGGAGCGGGAGAAGGCCGACATCGCGACCGACCGGCTGAGCGTCAAGGAGTACGAGGACCCCTTCGGCAGGGGGCCGGGGCGTAAATAGCGCCGGTTTGACCGGCCCGCCACGGGTCAATCTGCAGTGCGGCCCGAACCCCGTGAGGGCCGGCGCCTTTAGACGCGTGCCGGAAATCCAAGGGTTATACCCTAAGAGCAAACCACCCCTTTTAGGGGTGGTTTTGATTATCTGGGGACCGTGTTTTCGGTCCAATTTTCGGTCTCTTAAACAAAATCTTGATCTGTAACATCTAGACCCGATTTGGGTGGCTAGGTGTTACAGATCGAGATATACAGGTGGGTTGGGTCCCGTTTGTCTAAATCTGTAACACGAGGGACGGATTTTGCCGAGCAGCTGTTACAGATTGAGATTTTCTAGCAGGCGGGTTTGGTTTGTCTCGATCTGTAACATCTGGGACCCATTTTGCCGAGTAACTGTTACAGATCTAGATCTTTCGGCAGGCTAGATTGGTTTGTCTTGATCTGTAACAGGTGGAGGACAAAAGTCGGTCTAGATGTTACAGATTGAGATGTTTGGGCGGACCGAATTTGTTCGTCTCGATTTGTAACATCTAGGGTCGTTTTGGTCTGTAGGTGTTACAGATCGAGATTTTCCGACGGAACGCTTCCGTTTGTCTTGATCTGTAACAGTAAGACCCGGTTTTTGCTGAGTAACTGTTACAGATTGAGACAAACCGACGGGCCGCCCCGTCCCATCCACCTGCCGTCACCTGATATTCGCCGATTTTCGTTGTGCCGCCGTGCTCTCATGCCATATCCTCTAGACAACTACGCGGCACCATCGCCGCCGCGCCTACAAGAGAGGAATGTCCATGACCGCACCTGCATCCAAACTGCTCCAGCCCATTACGGTTGGTCCCCTTGAGCTCAAGAACCGCATTATGTTCCCGCCGCTGACCACCGGCTACGAGGAGCGCGACGGCTCCATTGGCGAGCGCAGCCTGGCTTTTTACGAGCGCCTGGCCCGTGGCGGCGTGAGCTACATCGTCATCGGCGACGTCGCCCCCGTTATGACCGCGAGCCCCACGCCCAAGCTGGCGACTGACGCCCAGATCCCCACGTTTAAGGCGCTGGCCGACGCCGTCCACAAGCACGGTGCCAAGGTCGCGCTGCAGCTGTTCCACCCCGAGTACGACGTGCCCGGCGTCGGCCGCATGGTCATGGGATCCATGGCCGCCGCCAAGGCCGCGCAGGAAGCCAAGGCCGCCGGCGACGAGGAGACCTTTGCCGCCAAGATGGCCGAGTCCAACGAGATCCGCAAGCAGGCATACGCCAAGCTGCACCACGACATGCAGCACTTTGTGAACGAGGCGAGCGTAGAGCAGCTCACCCAGATCAAGGAGGCCATCGCCGCCTCGGCCGCCCGCGCGCAGCAGGCCGGAATCGACGCCATCGAGGTCCACGGCGACCGCCTGGTGGGTTCGCTGTGCTCGGCCATCCTCAACAAGCGCACCGACGAGTACGGTGGCTCGTTCGAGAACCGCGTTCGCTACGCGCTCGAGGTCGTCGCCGCCATTAAGGAGGCCGCGCCGCAGCTGATGGTGGAGTACAAGCTCCCCGTGATCATGGAGAACCCCGACGGCACGCCGCGCGGCAAGGGCGGCCTGCAGCCCGACGAGGCCTGCGAGTTCGCCAAGCTGCTCGAGGGCGCGGGCATCGACATGATCCAGGTCGCGCAGGCAAACCACACCGGCAACATGGGCGACACCATTCCGCCCATGGGCGCCATGCCCTACAACTGGACGCTGCCCGTGGCCGAGCGCGTCAAGGCCCTGGTCTCCGTGCCGGTGGCAACCGTGGGCCGTGTTATCTCGGTCGAGGCCGGCGAGAAGATTCTGGAAGACGGCGCGGCCGACATCATCGCCTATGGCCGCTCGCTCATGTGCGACCCCGACATTGCGCTGAAGGCCGCTACGGGCGAGCCCATCCGCGAGTGCCTCAATTGCAACAAGGGCTGCGTCGACGCGATTCAAAACCGCAAGTACATTTCGTGCGTGCTCAATGCCGAGAACGGCGACGAGGCGACCATCGCCATCAAGCCGGGCGAGGGCGACAAGAAGATCGCCGTGGTGGGCGGCGGTATCGCTGGCCTGGAGGCCGCACGCGTGGCGGCCAAGCGCGGCTACGATGTGACCGTCTACGAGGCGAGCGATCATCTGGGCGGCCAGATTGTGCTGGCGGCTGCGCCTCCGCGCAAGGACGAGATCATGCGCTCGGTCGAGTATTACGAGAAGATTCTGCCCGGCCTGGGCGCGATGGTTGAGCTCAACCATGCCGCTACCGCTGAGGACCTCAACGCCGCCGACGCCGCGATTGTGGCTGTGGGCGCGCACGACGTGGTCATCCCCGTTCCGGGCGCCGATTCGAAGAAGGTCGTCTCGAGCTGGGACGTGCTGGCCGGCAAGGTGGAGCTTGCGGGCCGCGTCGCCGTCATTGGCGGTGGCCTGGTGGGCACCGAGACTGCCGAGTACCTGCTGCAGCACGGCTGCGAGGTGGCGATCGTGGAGATGCTCGACAAGATTGCCGCGGGCGAGTCCGAGACCATTCTGCCGCTGATTATGAGCGACTTTGCAGGGCACAACGTGGAGCAGCACGTGAAGACCCGCCTGACCGCCATTACCGACGAGGGCGTGGAGGCCATTCGCACCACCGAGGACGGTGCCGAGGAGCCGGTGAAGATCGCCTGCGATTACGTGGTGATGGCCGTGGGTTCCAAGGCCAACGCGTTTGACCTGGACGGTGTGACGGTGCCCGTGACCTGCGTGGGAGACTGCTCGGGCGAGCGTACCGCCGACATTGCGAGCGCCATTCGCACGGCGTATCACGCGGCCAACGAGCTGTAGTCGAGAAAGCTATCGCGTATTGAGTGGGCGGGGAGTGCCGTATCGGTGCTCCCCGCCTTTTTGTCGATAAGAGGTGCCCCTGACCAGCTGATTCAGAAAATCCGAATCTTATGCATCCGAAAATCCGAATCTTTAGAACAGGAAAATCCGAATTATATGAACACGAAAATCCGAATCGCAACCACCCGAAAATCCGAATTTGCTACAGTGGAATAGAAGAATCAGAAAGCAGGAACTGGAAATCTGCGGGGGTGGCTCATGGCAGGTGAGAGGCTACATCGGGACGGATACATCCCACGTATCGTGGATGCGCAAATCGAGCGCTACCTTCGTGTCTTTGGCGCGGTCGAGATTGCGGGCACCAAGTGGTGCGGCAAGACGTGGGCCGCGCTCGAGCACGGGGCGTCCGCCTCGTATGTCGACGAGAATCTCGACCTCGCGCGTGCCGACCCAGCGATGATGTTGCTGGGAGACCGTCCGCATATTATCGATGAGTGGCAGCGCGTTCCCCAGATTTGGGACTACGTTAGACACGAGGTTGACCGCACCCGGGGTACGCGCGGCGCCTATATCCTCACGGGTTCCGCCACGCCCGCGTTTGGCTCAAAGGCGGAGGCGCCCGCGCATAGTGGAGCTGGCCGCATCGGCCGCGTCCGCATGCACCCCATGACGCTTGCCGAGACAGGTGAGTCCAACGGCAAGGTGAGCCTGGCGGGCTTGTTTGAGCATCGTTTTGAGCCCTGCCGGCGCGATGGCGATACACCGGGGCTTGTCGAAGCCGCTTGCCGCGGCGGCTGGCCCGAGGCGATCGATATGGTTTCGGCTGACGCCCAGCTCATCGCCCGCGAATATCTCAACACCACGTTTTCGAGCAGCTTCCCGGCGGTCGGTCTCGACCCCGATATTGCTCGTCGAGTCTCCGCATCGATCGCGCGCAATCTGGGACAGGCAACCACGTATAAAACGATTCTTATGGATATGTTTGGTGCCGAGGAGGAACCCGCAGCGTTTGCCGATGAGACCAAGGTGCGCAGGTACCTGGATGCCCTCAAAGGCATGTTCATTCTCGAGGAGGTCCCCGGTTGGGTTCCCGCCGCGCGCGACAAACGGCGCTTTACCGTCAAGCCCAAGCGCTATCTGGCAGATCCGAGCCTTGCTTGCGCCTTGCTAGGTATGTCCTCGCAGGCGCTGCTTGCCGACTGGCAGACATTTGGTCTGGTGTTTGAGAATTTGGTCATACGCGACCTTTCGGTCTACGCACGTTCGCTCGACCTGCTGGATAGCACGCCCGTGCGCTATTATCGCGACGATTCGGGCCTTGAGTGCGATGCTATCGTGCAGCTAGCCGACGGACGGTGGGCCGCCTTTGAGATTAAGGTGAGTGAAGATAAAGCGAGCGCCGGCGTCGAGAGCCTCAAGCGCGTTCGCAAGAAGGTCTGTGGAAATCCTCGTTCACGCACACGCGAACCGGAGTTTATGGCCGTGATTGTGGGGGTGGGTGAGTACGCCCGCGAGGTCGAGGACGGTATCTACGTGATACCCGTGCGCGCGTTGGGGTGTTAAGGGGCGGCACGCCGTGTGTCCGCTGCCCGGTGCCACGGATTGGTGCAAGGGGGTCAGGTTTTTTGCACCATGTTGGTGCGAAGTGACCTGACCCCTTGCACCAAGGGTTTGACTTTTAAGACATCGTTAAGGTTTGCACCGTGGAGCAAACCGCAGGTCAATGCTATTCTTTTACCTTATCGTATGGTGTTGTATTCTGCCTGAATTCTCTACCTGCGAACAACGGATAAACGCGACCAAGCGGAAAAGGATGACAAGCCCGCAAGCAGGGCAAACGTAAGCGATGAGTGGCATGGACCGACATAGCGAGCTCCAGCAGCACAAGACGGCGGCCGAGTACCGTCAAGCTGCCGACGAGCACGTGCGGACCCTCAAGGATTTCTGGAAGGATTTCCTGGTGAGTGGTCTGTTTGTGCTGGCCGCCATCGTTGCCATCTTTGCATGCCTGGCCTGGTTTGCCGCGAATAACCGAGTGAGCGCCACGGGGAGTACGATCGGGGCGAAGGCGGATCGGTACACGCTGACCGCCGCGGGCGAGGGTGAGTCCGGTGCGCACGTGGGCTATTACGAGCGCTCCGAGCGCACGCCCGAGGAAAAGCATGCCGTCGACGGCCTGGATACGGCCGATGCCATGACGGTAACGCTCGGCTCCAACCTGAACAACGAGACCGCAGGCTCTCTGTACCCGGGTGCTCGCGGCAAGATTACATTTACGGTGAAGCCGCTGGTGAGTGATCTGGACGGGGTCACGATCAATCTGTCGCGCTTGCTTAAGGTCACGAACATTGTTGGCGTTGTTGGGGACGGGGGAACGCTGGCGCCCGAGGCGGAGGTGCTCCTTGGCTTGATCAAAGGCCACTTGCTGTTCTTTACGAGTTGCGAGAACGGCTATTACTCGGGCCGCGTGGTTGATAGCAAGATCGAGATTCACAAGAGAGAATTTTGCGATAAAGGCGATGTGGCCAAGCCAACGAACAAGCCCGTCACCATCGACCTGTACTGGGTATGGCCGGAGTACTTTCAGAACTTCGTCCTTACCGGCAACACGAATTACTACAAGAATCTGTTTGCGGCGGCGGGCGACGCAAAGTCTGACTACGGCGCTCTGCAGGCGGACATGAACGAGCATAAAGCGAACTACTTCTATGGTGCGGCAAACGGCACAAGTGCTGCCAACGCTCCTGCGGTTTCGGCCGGCATGTCCTTCAGCGACACCGCCATCTGCTCGGCGCTGTACAACAATGCCGACGAGCAGATCGGCAATAAGGTCAAATACATCCAACTTAGAATTAGCGCTCAGGAGGGCGTGAGCTCATGAGCACCATGCAAACGCGCCTCGGCGATGCCCGCAATTGGATAGAAAACCACCGCGCACAGGCCCTTGCGGTCCTGATACTGCTGGCGGCAATCGTTCTTATCATCGGCTTGTCGCTCTCGTGGTTTGTGGGCAGCAAAAGTCTGTCCACGGTGGGCAAGATCCAAACGCCCGCGCAGCTCAAGATCATGGGTCCCAACCAGACGAGCATCGAGCCCATCGAGATTTCGTATGACGAGTCACGGGGTGATGTGAAAAACTCCAACGGTACCGTGACCGTTCGTCGCGCGTTTTGTGTGCAGAGCGACAATGGCGATCCCGCTGCCGGCGGTCAAGCGTTTGAGCTGCAGGTTGCCAACACAACGAATATCACGGGGCTGACGATCAATGTATATCACGTGACGGTCAACGAATCGTCGGCAACGAAGGGAGATGTGGTCGGCCTCGATGGGCTCAACCGCACCTACTCATGGAGCAAAAAGAGCAGCACCCCGATTGAGTTCGCTTTTATCAACTCCGCGGACGGGACAAGTGCGTTGGCTAAAGAGCTTGAGGCAAACGACCCGACGTACGGCTCGTACGTGAATGTCCAGAAAAACGCCCGTCCGCTGTATCGGTATCACAAGTTCGCAAAGAGTGGGCTCGATGGCTGGAACGGCAAAACAGCCAACGCCGCCACGAACTTCATCATCGAGTGCACGTGGAATCCGGGCGTTGTGACCGTAAACGGAAAGACAGTCTCCAACGTTAAAGAAACCGACATGGTCTACCTAATTGCTCGCGGCACGAGCGGCAACCAATAAGAAGGAAGGGAGGGGTGCCAGATGCGAAAAGACAAGAACGAGCAAAATGAAATCGCAAGGCCTGCTGGCAAACACTTTGCACAGGTTGACGATTCTAAGGCAGAGCCTTGCTGCGCGGAGACGGCGGCCCCTGCTTTCAAAGTGCGCAAGCGCCTATGGGCAGTTGCGGTGCTGCTGTGCGCTGTCGCGATTGCGACGGGTACCTACCTTACCTACACAGCCTTTTTGGCGGGCGACTTCCTTAAGTCGGTCGCTGTCTCGGGCACGTCACAGGCGCTGTTTGTCTCGGACATGCTTACGGGCTACACGAATGAGACGCTGAATGACGGGGACATTGCCGTCCGAAGCGTCATCGCCGACACGAGTGGGGAAAACTGCTTCTTTACCTTTCGCATTTACAACCATCTGCTGGGCGACAAGAACAAGGTCAACGACAAGGACGTTAACGCGACGCTGAGCGTGGAGGCGACGGGAACGACGGGCACTTGGAGTGTTAACGGTAAGCCCACGCTGACGGCGGGCGGCACGGTCGGCCTTTCCTTCCCTGCCAACAAGGCGACCATGTATACCTATAAGGTTACGTTTTCCAAGGCGGACCTCAATAAAGCATCCTTCACCGTTAAGGCCCAGGTCGGCTCCAATAGCCCTGGCACCAACCTCAAATGGCTTGCGGCCAAGATTGCGCCTTCCGAGCGTGCAGAGGTGACGGCTTCGGGCGTTTCGGGCGAGTGGGTCGACAAGAACTCGGATACCGGCGCTTTTGACGCCTACAACTATCGTGTGACGGTTACGGGCGTTACGACTAAGGTAAAGCTCACGTGGGGAAGCGGGGTCGAGCTCGATCCGTTCTTTAAGCAGAACCACGAGAACGTTGACGTGCAGAAAACCGTCAACGGCGGCTCGGTCGAATATGATGCATCTCCCGGCTCGGAAATTATTACCTTTTACCGAGCGGGCACCGGTAAGCCGACCGGCTGGGATGCCGACGACATCAAAGTTACGTGTTCGGCCGCACAGAACTAGCCGAAGCGATCCGCAAGCATAGATTTTGAGACCCCACGCGGGGCATGAGATAGGACGAGGTAGGACCAGATGAGAACGGCAAAGCGCATAACAACCGCATGCCTGACTGCGATCATGATTTTCCAGGCGCTTGCGCCCTCCACGGAGGTGTTCGCGCAAGAGCTCGACGCCGTTATGGAGGCATCCGTCTCCGCCGCGCGCGCCGCGGGCAACACGGCGCGCTCCGTACAGGATGCTGTGGCAACCGCGCTGCAAGATGCTGACCAGGCTGCATCTGATGACGCCGCGACGACTCCGGGCGCCGACGCTGGCGCTACCGAGGGCGGCGACGGTTCTACCAACGCTGGCGAATCGCAGGACTCCACGACCGATGGAACCACTAACGGCGATACCCCAACGGAGGGCGACGCGTCCCAAGACGATGCGGCTGCCGATGAGGGTGCTGCTGACGGAGAACAAGCGGATGACGCGGACGCGGATGCTGCTGATCAGGCAAACACCGCCCCCACCATCGCTACTGTCGAGGATCTCAGGCACGCGTTGGGTGACGGCAATGTCATCACTGACGACTTGGGCGCCGTCACGGCCATTACCTTTGAGTCCAACGCCGACCTTATCGCCATCTCCAACACCGATCCCGCCATCTACCAGAACGCGAACATCTCCAAAGGTGGCTCGACCGGCATCGACTTCGACGTGTGCGGTGCGGAGATCGTGGACGGCCTGGGTAGCCTCACGTTCCAAGGCTTCGGCAGCGATGCCTACCCTTTCAAAGGCGCGCTCAACCTCGGCGACAGGACCCTGACCGTCAACAAGACGCTCTTCAACAACATCGAGCTCAGCGACGCCAACAGCACCGTAAAGCTCACCTGGAAGGGTACCGATGCCCAGCCCATCGTGGCCGCAAAGGTCACGGGCGCAGACAAGACGCTTGCTGCCACCGTTACCGTGGGCACGCCCAAGAGCGATACCGAAAAGGACATCTGCAAGCTCACCTCGCCGCTTGTGGGCGAGGTCACGGGCGCGCTCACGCTTAACGCCACCTACACGACAAGCGCGAACAGCCCCCTGGCAGTCGATATGCAATCGAGCGCAGGCAACATGGGCTTGCTTGTGAACACCCTTGCCGAAAGAGCATCGTTTACGCTTGCGGGCCTCGCCCTGCCGGATAAACTCAACGGCACGCCCACCATCAACGCGACAGCCGATGGCGCCAACGCAGGAGGCCTTATCGGCGAGGCGCAGGAGGGTGCCACCGTCGCCCTACCAACTGGCGTCGATGTCTCGGCGCTGAGCGTCGCAGGTAAAAACGCGGCGGGCGGTCTTATCGGTAAGGCCACCAACCTCACGCTCAACATCGCTGATGGCGTAACGGTTAAGCCGGCGTGCAACGTCGGCGATAAAGACAGCGCTTGCTCCGGTGGCGTCATCGGCGACGTGAGCTTTGCGCAAGGATTTATCGTTAAGCCCAACATGTTCGATCTGGGCGAGCTTGTGACGCTTGGCGCAACACAGCGTGCCGGCGCCCTCTTTGGCGTGGCCGATATTTCTAATGGCGACATCGTGGTGCAAGGCGGAACGTATAAGAGCAAGCTCGCCTTACCGGAAGAAGTTAGCGTCAACGGCAGCTACGGCGGCCTTGTCGGCAAGGTGTTCGCGACGGCAAAAGGCGTCGATGAGCCGCTGCGCGCCTTTGTGGTCCAAAAGGATGCGGATAAGAAAACGTGCTCAATTGAGTTTGAACTTGCGGGCAAGCTGTCCGACGCGGGCGGTGTTGTTGGCTATGTTGGCGATAGCTCAGCTCCCAATCCGCAGCCTGTCGCCGTTGTGCTCGACGGCGTGACGGTTGCGTGCAAGGGAGGTGCTTCGGCGCGAACGGACGCCGGAAAGTTCGGTGGCGCCGTGGGCGTTGTCGACACGCGCAATGTCCTTGACGTGCGAGATTTCAAACTTACAAGCGACAATCCTATCGGTAAGGCGCAAAGCAACCGTGCCGCGGGAATTGCAGGCTCCGCGTGGAATGCTGTAATCAAATTCAGCGGCATCACGGATCTGTCGGGCGCAAGTTTTGCCGAAAACAGCACGACGGGCCAGCTCGTATACGAGAACCACAACGCGCTGATTTTTGCTGTCGGCGATGGCTCTGACGCTGACAAGGGTGCAGCGGGCTGGACCTTCAAACGTAGCAATACTGCCTCGAAGACGGACGACATCGCGACCTACGGCGAAGTTATTCGTCTGGGCGGCGACTTCATTAAGCTTGATGTGGACACTCATAAGTTGACCTTGCCGGATTCGCTGACGGCAGCTAACGGTGCCTACACCCTAACCTCTGTTGAGGATTTCGCCAAACTTGCAATCACCTGGCAAACCAACGGCTACTACTCCATGGTCGAGGGCGTTTCCGAAAACAACCCGAACATCTTGCAGTCCTCGACCATTACGGTGAACGGCACTATTGATCTCAAGGGCACGGGCCTGACGGGTTTCACGCAGGATCGTGCAGACGGCTCGCAAGTTTTCTCGGGAACGTTGAACGGTGGCGGCACAATCAATCTTGCCGTCGGCGAGGCGTACGGCAAGCGTGGTGAAGCTGTGCTCGACGGCAATGACACGACCAATGGCAACGGCAAAATCTACCGCCACGGCCGCTTGGGCTTGTTCGCGGCCGTCAACGGTGCAACCATTTCCAACGTCACAATCGCTGGCTCCATGAAGTTCGATAACGGTTCGGCTATCGACGCCGGGTCGCTTGCGGGTGCCATCGTCGGCAACCTGTCATTGTCTGGCGTAACGTGCAAAACGAATATCGCGTGCGATGATACGTTTGCAAATGACGTGAACATTGGTGGTATTGCGGGAAGCGTGTTGGCGGCTTCTACGGTTGCGTTTAAGGATAACAGCAGGGCTCAAGCGACCATCGCTGCAACTAAAACGCTTAACGGCAATAGTCGCATTGGCGGCGCCATTGGTTATGTGGGCGATTATGGCTCGTCATTCAATGTTGCGGGCCTCGAAGTCGCCGGATCAATCGAAACCGGCAATTGCACCAGCGGCAAGATTGCCCAGGTCGGCGGTCTTATCGGCTGCATCGCACAGAGCACCTATGGGGCTGATGGGGCAATAGCCAACTCGGCCAAAAAGGACGTTAACATTACGGGCCTTTCGTTCAACTCGTTCAAGATGGGAGTCGGAAAGAACGGCGATAAGCTCAATGGCGTGGGCGGTCTCTTGGGTTATAGCTGGGGCAACGCGGTCGTAACTATCGGAGATGACAACATTAACAAGAGTGAAAACTCCTATGCTTTGAAAACGACCAACGCTTCTATAATCGCGACTGTGGATGATTCCAAGGAGCTTGGCGGCCTTGTATACGCAGCCAGCGGTCACTGGATTATCAACAACTACGCCATCGATCTCTCGGGCACAAAGATTAATGCAGGCGCCGCTCAGACGCTCGGCGTTCTAGTTTGCCGCGGCTGCAAGGTGGATGATAAGACGACATATGGCGTCGAGAGCTACCTAGGCCTGTACTTGGAGGACAGGGCTTATTGGGATACCGCCTATAGGGTGCCCACCGGCGAGGGGGCCATCGTTGCGTCGGGCGTAACGTCTTTCGATGAATGGGTTGGCAGCGGTGTAAAACCAAACAACGGCAGCAAGCTCATGGACGCCGACTGGAACACGGTCGTTTCGCTACACACACAGAAAAACAAGCTGGACATGGACGGCGATGCCACAAAAGACAACAGCTACCAGAACCGCTCGACTTTCGGCCAAAGTCACAAAACGAACGGCAATACCCGCTACTTCTACAACCTCGACGGAGCCTATGATAGGTGTGAAGGCGGCTTTAGCGGCGGCCAAATCAATACGGCGGACAAGCTGCTCTTATGGTCTGCTTTCTGCTATGCTCCCGCCGGTATTCGTTCGACAATCGTTCCCGATGGTACGACAGGGCTTGATGGTTCCATAACCATAACCGGCACAATCGATTTGGCCGGCTACAGCTACTATCCCACTCAACCGATCGGAGAGGTGACGGTTAATAATGCGGCCATCACCTTCTACTACTCCAAGATCAAGGCCGAGCAGAATGGCAACAAGCTAAACTCCGATGCCACCCAGCACGAGAACATGCACTGCGGTCTTTTTCGAACGGTGGCAAACGGCGATCTCACAGTAAAAAACGTCACTTTGCGTGGTACTGTTGGGCCCGTTATCAATGACGGAAAGAGCTCTGAAGACACTGATGGAGCAAGCGGAAGCTCATCGGGCGCGCTCGTGTGCCGCTACGTGTGTGGGTCCAGCGACGGCAATGGCACCAAGATTAGAAAGATCTCAATTGATGGTCTTACGCTCAACAATCTGATTGTCGACGGCGCCAACAGCGCCACGGACGCTAACGCCTATATGCCTCTGCTCATCAACGAGATGCAGAAGTACGTGAGCCTGAACGCGAAGAATATCAAGACTACTGGGTACACGAGTGGCACCAAGGCGGCTACGTCGCTGTTCGGAAAGCTTGGTGTAGGCAGTGAGGCCGATCAGGTGACGGCGAAGTTTGAGCAAATCAGCTTGCCCAGCCAAAAGAACAATACGATCTTCACCCATGCGAGCCTGCTGGAGAGTTTTGGCTACGGAAGCACGAGCACGGGCTCTGCGGACTACACCTTTACTAGGGCTGATGCCGATGCGGGCAAGGTGACCTACGGATCCGAGATTGATGGGAGTACGGAGTACCCGGGCAAGCAGCTTTGGTATTACGACGAAGCGACGTATGGTGCCGTGAGCGGCTATGTGACGGTTGATGGTAAGAAGGACGGTGACGTCAGGCCTTGGTTCGGTGACTACCTTCCTTATGTTTACAAGGGAAAAGCCGCCGAGGATGGCGTCCAGTATCACGAAATTAAAGTCAACCAGCGCATTCCAAAGCTGGTAATGGGATGTGGTACCTACGGCGATCCTTATTCCGTCACAAACGCGGCGGAGATGAATGCCATTGCCAACTACATTAATAACATGACGGCGCTTGACGGCTGGGAGGTCACCATTGTCGCCGACCAGGGTAGGCTCTGCACTCGCCGCAGCAGCGATCACTCGACCGACAATGAGGTTACGTACGTCTACAAGCAGGCGAACGGTACCGATAATAAATGGGAGAAGAAGACCGGAGACGCGTCGACCAATTCCCCGCAGACGCTGAGCGACGAAACCATGCACCGCTATATGCAGAGCGCGTATTACAGCATCGAGCCTACTGAGGGCAATATGATTACTCTCGACGGCGCATCGTTTGGCGGTTTTGGAAATAGGGCCAACCCGTTTAGGGGCGTCATCGTTGGCAACTTTGGCAGTGATAATAAAAACGCAACCATCAAGATAGAGAATAACGAGGGTTCGCTTCGCGGCCTTATTCCCTATAGTTACGGCAGCGTGGTGCGCGATCTGAATATTCGCTATGTGAACGCGTCGGCGACTATTACTTATTCTGCCAAGGATGCCGACGGCGTTCCAACGGCGTTTTTCGGTGGCGTTGTCGGCTGCATCCTTGGTGGCGATAACATTATCGATGGCGTGGTCGTTAATGGGACGACGGCCGAAAACCCTACAACGGGATTTACCGTCACGGGCGGTGGCGACAAGCCGCATCTTGTTCCCATTGGTGGCTACGTCGGTGCCATTGCGGGTGGCGGCGTGATTTTCCGCAATATGGACAAAAGCGGAAAATCTTCCTGGCGTGCTGGAACTGGTGACAAATCTCGTGGTCTGGGAAAGGGCAACTTTGATCTCTACAACAATCCCTACGTCGGTCGCGTGATTGATGGCTATGCCTTTAGCGAGGGCTGTAAGGTTGAAAACGGTAACGCTAACTACCAGATTAACGAGCTCACAAAAAAAGGAACCCCCTGTGTCACCACCACGGGCACCGACAACAAGTACCTCGGCACTAACGCCGAGGCTCCTGTGACCATGGTGAAAAACGCCCAGGGCCTTTTGGTGCTCTCGGCCATCATCAGCTCGGGTGCGGGTGCTGGCGCGGCACATACCAACTACTCCAATAATGGCGTGTTCCGCGGTTCCAAGGCTTACTGGGGCAGCGATTCGCAAGACCCGGCGATATGCGGCTACCTGTTTGGCAACAAGGAATATGGCAAGGTGCGGAATGCTAACTACGCAAATGTGGGCAAGCCTGAGAGTGCTGCCGGCGATTTCGAAATCGCCAAAAACGACGACCAGAAGGCCCCCGGCAAGCAGGGGTGGCACGGCCCGCTCGACCATGATGACGATGTAAATTCGCCCTACCTGGTGGCGTCCTACGCTGCCGACTACCAAACGGGCTATGTGTGCGCGTCGAAATCGATCGGCATGAGCTTGGAGTTCAAGCAGGGCGACACCTACGATATGACCGACTACGGCACGGGGTACGTGGGCCTAAACGGCTGCTACTATTCCAATGCCTGCAATTCGAACCAGCCGGGCACCGACCGCGACCGTATTACGCCGCACGTAGCCACGATCGACGGTAACGGCGCCACCATCACGGTGGGTACCGAAGGCACCGCCTACGGCGTCGTCGAATACGCCGACGACGACTATAAGGTCTCGGGCGTGGGTGGTCTATTCAGCACCGTGATGTTCACCTCCACCAATGTGGGGCAGAGCGTCACCGCGAACGATGGCGCGCAGGTCAAAGACCTCACCTTTAGCAACTGCAACGTAGCGCTCACCTATATCGACACCAACGGCGAAGCCAAACCAGGAGAGGCGCCGAACGACCTTACCGGTGCCGGCCTTTTGGCGGGTGCAACGGCCAACTACGACGACGGCACGTGCGGCATCTACCGCAACGTGCAGATGAAGAACTGCACCGTGTCGGGCGCAAAGAGCGTAGGAGGGCTTCTTGGCAGCTCGGGCCGCGCCAGACGAACTACGAGCGAAGACAGAACCTATATGGTCGAGTTCGGGGACGGGTGGGGCCCCGCGTATCTCTATGACTGCTCATACACTGGCCTTAACGTCACGGGCGAGAAGAATGTCGGTGGCTATGTGGGTACGGTCGCCTCGGCGTGCGGTGTGTGGACAACCGCAGGCACAGGGGTGAGCGAAAGGACCGTTGGCAAAAACTCGACCATAACTGCCACAGGGACAGTGCCCTACGTGGGCGGCGTGCTCGGCTATGTCGAAAGAAGCGATATCTCGGTCAACACCAACATCGGCACCACCACAGCGGCCCAGTCGTCGTGCACGGCAGTCATCTCTGGGGTAAACGTGCTAGCCACCGGGTCGAACTCCGATGACCATATGGGCGCCGGCGGCGTGGTCGGACGCGCCCGTGGCGGCGTTATTTCTATGAGCAACGTGCGCATTGATGGCGGAAACGGCACCGAGAACGCCGTCATCGGCGATAAGGCCGGAACGAACAATAGCATCTACAATGCGGGCGGCCTGATTGGTGAGGTTACGAGTAGCGGTAGCCCCAACAAGTACTGGTTCGACGACTGCAGTGTCAAGAATGTCAGCATCGCCGGCACCGGCAAATGCTCGGGCGGGCTTATCGGCTACTTCTTCAGCAATGTGAATATAGCCTGCAACAACATCGCGATCGAGAACGCTACGATTAAGGGTAACTGGAGCGGCGGTCTGCTGGGCGCGAATAACGCGAGTAACAGCGGATCCGTCGTCATCGACGTTACCAACACAAAGGTATCCAACACCACGTTTAGCGAAAGGTCCAACGGCGGCATTATGGGCGACGGGCGCGGCCAGTTCCATCTGTTAAACGTGCTCATGGACAGCAATAGCTACAATGCGGGCAAAACCCAGGGCGTACTCTTGGGCGAGGTTGACACGGGGGATGGTAAGTACAGCCTTTCCGCAGCGGGCGTGGAAGTAAAGCCCGGTAGTGGCAAGACCACGAGCGACCTGCCGCCGATGGTTTACACGACCAATACGAATACGGCTGCTGTTAACGAGAAAACTTATATTGCCTTCGGCGACTACAACGGCACGGCTGCCGCGCCCAACGAGAACAAAACGCTTTACGGCGCAGGCGATACTGCTACCACGGCAACGAGTCCGTACGTGACCACGAGGCCCGTGAGCACGCTGGCGGTGCGTGCCTCCGACGGCGACACCACCGACCGCTACCTGTTTGGCGACGGCGCCGCCATTGACACCGCGACGACCATCCAAAGCCAAGCGGGTGCCCGCGTTCCCGGCCGCTACACCTACACCAACATCGCCGGCATCAATGATGCCGGCGCATACCAAAACACGAGCACCTATAGCGCGGACAGCTCGCGTAGCACCTATAACGCTAACAACATTACTTCGGGCAAGAAGGCCAAAACTGACTTCCCCGTGCTCGTGATTCCGGGCAACGATACCACGACGGTGGAGAGCTACCTGAACATCGTGACCAATGGCGGCTTCTCCGATGCCCGCCGCCTCAACGGCAGCACCGCGCATGTGACCGCCACCGCCGAGGTCTTCTCGCTCGCCGATAACGGCACCTTCGTCAAGGACGTAGCCGCCTCGCAAGCGCCCACGCTCAAGGTGCTCAACAATGGCACGAGCTCTATGGCATTCCGCGCGAGCACCGACTGGGACAATGAGCAGGGGCGCTTCACGCTGCTTACGGTCACCTTTAGCGAGGCCGGCCAGAGCTACCGTGTACAGGTACCCATCATCGTCAAGCGCATGCTCGAGATCGACTTTACCGCCACCTACTCCGAAGGTGCGAACTTCAAGGCTGCCGACTATGCGACAAAATACGACAAGCACGTGCTTGTGAGCAGCGGCGATACCATGACCGGTTACCTTACCTGGACCTATGGCAGCGCCCGGGGCGAGGCAGTCGATTACGGCTGGAACACGCTGCTCGAAGCCGGCGGCTCCATGGGCCCGCTCAACAAGAGCATCACCTTCGGCGCCACGCTGCCCGAGGGCACGCAGCTTACGCTCGTGGACACTGCTCATAACAACCGTGAATATCACTGCACGGTGGGCACGGGTGGCGCGACGTCAGTCAAGCTCACCGAGTTTGTGGACGCCAGCAAGAATGCCTACGTCGAGCCATGGCTGAGTGAAACCGTGGGCGTGAAGGCCAAGGAGGATAAGGAAAACGGCGCTTGGGTCAAGCTCACCGATGACGAGGTTGCGAACAAGAGCCAGGCCGAACTCGCGAAGATGGCTGGCGCCAAGGTCGATGGCGCGTACTACCGCGCGCGCACTTCTTCCGACGCGACGGGCACGTTCTATACCCTCTCCGTTGATAAGGAAGAGCCCAAGAGCGAAAACTTCTACTTGGTGGTGCGCACGCCGGCGGGCTCTGCGGGCGTCAACGGCTACACTGCAACTACGGTCGACACGAGCCTCAACGAGCACATTAACTACCTGCTGCGAGGCAAGAAAGCAGCCGACGGCAAGGCTGCCGAGGATGGGCACCAGAATACGCCCTCGACCTACAGCGTGGCATCAAACTACACGCACAGCCTCGTTGACAACAAGCGTAACCTCGTCGACAACAGGGACAGCATCAACCGGATGGAGCTCAAGGAAGCCACCTATTCGCTTTCCATGAACGTGAGCGACACCGTGACGTTTGACTTGAGCCAGCAATACACGAGCTCTGACGCGCTGTATTATCAGCTCGATTCGTCGCTTGTCATCTATCACGATGGCGTCATCGCGGGCTCGGTAGGATACCCCACGGGCACGCAGGGCACGTATGAGTTCTACGTTAAGGTGGGTGATAACTACTACACCTGGGGCGGGTCGGGTTGGAATCTGGCCGGCACGAAGGAGACCCCAGTGGTGTCGGGCCTTAGTTGGACTGCGAACGGTGGCGACATGTCACTGGTGCTTGCCGATGCTGAGGGTAATCCCATCGATATGTCGGGCCTGCGCGAGATCGCCAAGAACCATGTCAACGCCTTCACCGTTACCATGAGGGCCGCGCTCACCATGACGGAGCCTGCCTGCCAGGCGGGTATCGTGGCCTCGCAGAACAGCGGCACCGACCGCTACACCAAACCCAACTACCGCGCGTACCTTTCCACGCATGCCGACACGCTCAGCACCAGTAGCAACTCGGCATACAACGATGGCGGCGCCGGCTACTACCGTATGGATGTGGGCTCATCGACCATCGCGCTCGAGGCGTCTAAGAAATCCCAGTTGGGCATCAACATCGATGACCTCAAGTCCGCTGACGGCGAGATCGCTCTGGTGGGTACCTACGACCTGAGCAAGCTCACGGGCGCCGAGGCTAAGATCGACGCCGCAAGCACGGTGACCTACACGCTGAGCCTGGAGCAGCGGCAAGATAATGGCGGCTATGCTCCGGTCGGCGATATCTCGAACTACATTACGGTGCTCGGCAGCGATTACCTAGGCACGGGTGCGGCATCCGCCGACGGCAACAGCTATGTGTTCACCGACACCAAGACCAACGGCGCGTTCCTCACGCGCGACGGCAACAGCCTTGCCTTTAAGCATGCCTTCCGCGTTAAAGTGAATACGAATGTTGAGGGTGAGAACCAAACTTACGCAAACTACCGCTTGGTGCTTACGGCCAATATTATGACCGGCAACGTTGTCGACGACACACCGGTCAACGTTAGCAACCTTGATGGCTATTCGCACTCCGACTACGTGACGTACACGCTAGCGCGCATCAACACCGAGGGCATTCGGCACGAGACGAAAACCAACTAGCTACGCGAGGGGCGGCAACCACCCGGTTGCCGCCCTTTTTCTTGTTCGCTTGGCCTACTGCTGCCCCAGCTCTCCACCAACTTTCCAGCTTTCCACTTAACTTACCACTCAAGGTGGAAAGCTGGAAAGTTAAGTGGAAAGCTGGTAAGTTAGGTGGAAAGTTGGAAAGTTGGGAGGTTCGGCATGAATGAGGAGTGGTTGGCGCAGGTTATCCATCATCTGCGGGCAATAGGAAACGACACCCAGCAGTACGAAGTAAAAGAAGCCAAGGGCGCGCTCCCCAAAAGCATCGTCGAGACGCTTTCGGCATTTTCCAACGCGCAGGGCGGCTTTATCATCCTCGGCATTTCCGAAAAGAACGGGTTTATGCCCGTCGAGGGTTTTGATGCCCGCAAGATGCAAGACGCCCTCTCTTCTGCATGTGAAAAGCTGACGCCCGTTGTGAGGCCGGATATCCAAGTGCTCCCCTTCGAGGGTAAGCTGGTGCTTTGCGCGCGCATCAAAGAAATGCATCCACGCGATAAACCCTGCTATATTGCGGCACGCGGAATGTACGATTCGTCCTTTATCCGTACGGGCGACGGCGACCGGCGCATGACTCCCTACGAAATCGATCGCTTTATGGAGGAGCATGTTCAGCCTACATACGACGACGAGCCGGTCGAAGGTGCCACGCTCGATGACCTTGACGCCGATCTTTTGCAAGGGTTTATAAAACGTCAGCGCGAGCTGCACCCTAGGCTTTTGGGCACCAGAAGCGATGACGAGATTCTCCTTGACCTGCATGTGACAAAAAGGGTGGACGACGCAATCGTGCCGACGCTTGCCGCAATTGTCGCGATGGGACGGTTTCCGCAAAAGTTCTTCCCACGTCTCAATGTGACCTTTACGGCGTACCCCGGGACTACAAAAACGCAGCGAGTAAGCGATAACAAGCGTTTTGTGGATTCTCAGACCATTTTGGGTCCAATCCCTTTCATGATTGAGGACGTGCTTGCCGCCGTTGCGAGAAACACCCGAAACGCCGCGGTTATCGAGGGCGCGTTCCGGAAAGATGTGCCCGATTATCCGCCCGTGGCGCTGCGCGAGGCGGTGGCGAACGCACTCATGCACCGCGACTACTCTTCCGCCGCGCGTGGCTCACAAGTTCAGGTCAACCTGTATATCGACCGCGTCGAGATTCTCAATCCCGGCGGGCTGTACGGCGATGTAACGATCGATTCGCTGGGAGTTTCTGGGGTTTCGTCATCCAGAAACCAGTTCCTTTCAAATATCCTCGAGACCACGCCGTACCCAGACGGTGGCTACGTGGTCGAAAATCGCGGCACTGGTTATCAGGAGATAGGTGAGCAGCTCGAGCGGGCAAACATGTTGCCGCCCGAACCAAAGAACTCGACAGTTTCTTTTTCGTTGACGTTCGATAAGCGAAAGATAATGCGGGCGGAACAGGTGACGTCTGTGGGGCATGTGGACGAGGCAATCTTGGATTACCTGGCAACACATTCTTCGGCCTCGACCAAGGAGCTCACCGACGCTTCGGGTTTGAGCAGGAGCGCCGTTTCCAACCACATAAAAGGCTTGATTGGTGCGGGCAAGATTGAGGCGATGGAGCCTCCGCGCAGCCCGCGACAACGGTATCGACTCGCGAAGTAGGGCTGTCCGTCGCCCATGCTTCGGTCTCCCAACTTCTTTCCAGCTTTCCACTTAACTTACCACTTAAGGTGGAAAGCTGGAAAGTTAAGTGGAAAGTTGGGAAGCAAGTGGAAAGCTGACATGTTAGGTGCGGACTGACGAGGGGTTAATAATTGCACAAACCATACCAGCCAAACAAAAAGATACCAATCTGGTTGGTAAAACACCGTCAATGAGCCGCGAGCCAACTAGCTGCGTAAATAAAACCTAAAGAACTGTTGCAAATGAATGGCAAATACCCAGATGCCGCCGTTGCGATTTTCAATTAACTGTTACGCGGGAACAGCAAAATGCTACTATCTAACAAGCACGTAAGAAAGCAGATTAACGGTTAAGGCTAAGAAGTGGCAGGTATGTCGGAAGCAACTAGGACCCGCACGCATGCGCCCGAGGTTAGGCAGCGCGCCGTCGAGATCCTCCAAGAGGGGGTCGGTCACCGCGCCCTCGCTGCAAAGCTTGGCATTCCCCAGGCCACGGCTCGTCAGTGGGCCCGCGCATATGCCGTGGGCGGTGCCGACGCCGTGCTCAATGCGGGCGCTCGTCATCACACCTATTCGTACGACGTAAAGCTCGCTGTGGTTAAGGACCGTCTGGAAAACGGCCTGACGGTTCGCGAGGCCATGATCAAGCACGGGATTCCCAGCGAGTCTTCGGTTAAGGCCTGGTGCCGCCAGTATCGCGAGAGCGGTGAGTCCGCGCTGGTCGATAAGCCGCGCGGTCGCAAGCCGCGCGTTAAAAAGGCGGAATAGCGAACGGGATGGTGCGCCCACAGGGGCGCATTTTTCTTGCCGCCCCTCTGCTCCAATGCGGACAGACTCCTTGCCCCGTACGCCTAAAACTCCCCAGTTGACCGAAAACCCGCCGCCGCTACTCCTCAATTGAGCTATAACGTTAAACAATTGCAGCGTTTTTGCATGGGGGAGTGATGATATGACGCTACTGTATTTCCTTACCCTGTTTCCGCTGGTACCGGCGCTGGGCATGCTGCTCGCGCGCGGTGACCGCGCCCGCGATGCGGTGGGGCTCATAGGTTCCGGCATCATTATGGCGGTGACAGTTGTAGTCGCCGTCATGTTTTTTGGCGCGGGCCCGCAGAGCTTTGAGGTTGCCTCCGACACCTCGCATGTGCTCTCGATCATCAGCTCCGCCATCGATGTCATTCTGTGCGCCGTCATCCTGTACAACGCGTTCAAATATAGGAACGTGCTCACCACGGTGCTCGGCATAGTCCAGCTGGTGGGCTCGCTCGCCTTTGCAGCCATGACGCTGCCCGCGGCCGAAGCCGTCACCGCAACGCCGCTCTACCTGGACTATATGAGCGTGATCATGGTCCTCGCCGTCGGCATTGTCGGCAGCCTTATCTGCGTGTATGCCCTGGGCTACATGAAGGACTTCCAGGCCCACGACGAGCACGAGGCCGCGCTGCGCGGGCAGACCGCGCCCGACCGACGCCCGCAGTTCCTGGCGCTTATGTTCCTGTTCCTCTCGGCTATGTTCGTCATCGTGACGAGCGACAACCTTGAGTGGCTGTTCTGCGGCTGGGAAATCACCACCGTGTGCTCGTTCCTTATGATTGGCTATACGCGCACGCCCGAGGCCATCAAGAACGCCTTTACCCAGATCATCCTCAACATGCTGGGCGGCATCGCGTTTTTGGTCGGACTCATGTACCTGCACGTTAACGGCATGCCGCTGACCATCTCGGGTATGATTGAGCTTTCCGGCGCCGGAACCGCGCGATCCGCGCTGCTGGTGATGCCGGTCATTCTGCTGTCGCTCGCCGCACTCACCAAGGCCGCACAGATGCCGTTCCACACTTGGCTGCTCGGCGCCATGGTTGCCCCCACGCCCACGAGCGCCCTGCTGCACTCGTCCACCATGGTCAAAGCCGGCGTGTTCCTGATGGTCAAGCTGAGCCCGCTCTATGCCATCTATCCCGTGACCGGCTTTATGGTCACGAGTGTGGGTGCCATCACGTTTTTGCTCGCTGCCCTCATGGCCATCTCGCAGAGCAACGCCAAGCGCGTGCTTGCGTACTCCACCATTTCCAACTTGGGCCTCATCAGTGCCTGCCTGGGTGTCGGCGCGCCCGAGGCCGTATGGGCGGCCATCTTCCTGATCCTGTTCCACACGGTGGCAAAGTCGCTGCTGTTCCTGTGTGTGGGCACTGCCGAGCATCATATCGGCAGCCGCAATATCGAGGACATGGACGGTATGTTCAGCCGCATGCCGCACCTGACGCGCCTGATGATGCTGGGCATCATGGGCATGTTTGTGGCGCCGTTTGGCATGCTCGTGTCCAAGTGGGGCGCCCTGGTGGCGTTTGCGCAGACCGGCAACGTGCTCATGATCATGGTGCTTGCCTTTGGCTCGGCCGCGACGTTTTACTTCTGGGGCAAGTGGCTCGCCAAGCTTTCGGGCGTCGACCCCACGGCTCAAAACGTTGAGGTCAATGTCCATAAGACCGAATGGATGGCGCTCAACACCATCGCCGCGCTGCTGATTCTGTGCTGCGTGGCCTTCCCGATTATCTCGAGCGGTTTGGTGTCGCCTTACTTGGCCATGGTGTTTGGCCGCGTGCCGTACGTTATTGGCAAGGACGCCATGTATCTGATGGTGGTTATCGTGGCGTTTATCGCCGTGGTGCTGCTGACGTCATTCCGCGTGAGCAACAAACCGCACGTAAACGTATATCTTTCGGGTGTGGGAACCGACAATTACCGCCATTTCCGCGGCTCGATGGGACATGAGGTGAAGGCCGAAAAGCGCAATTGGTACTCGGAGGACGCCCTTGGCGAGAAGCGTATTGGCCCCGTGGGTAGCGTCGTGTGCTGCAGCATTATCTTGTTTGCGCTGCTGTGTTGCGCGTGGATTGGGCCCGAGCGACTTGCCATGAGTGCACCCTCGGTGCTGCGCGGTAAGTATTTTGAAGGTTCGGGTGTCGTGGGCATCTTTATTGGCACCGTGGCGTTTGCCCTGCTGGCGCCGCTTGTGGGCGGCCTGATCGACGGCGTTGACCGTAAGCTTTCGGCTCGCATGCAGGGCCGTGTGGGCCCGCGCCTGCTGCAACCGTTCTACGACGTTGCCAAGCT
This sequence comes from uncultured Collinsella sp., assembly GCA_900545445.1. GTDB lineage: Bacteria > Actinomycetota > Coriobacteriia > Coriobacteriales > Coriobacteriaceae > Collinsella. Next base: position 55,777 of record UQZH01000007.1, read on the forward strand.
GCTGCGCAAGGCCCCTGCCAGCGTAAACACCATGGACGATACCTACATGGCGTGCGCGCTCATCTTTACCGTCGTGGGCGGCGGCATCTTTGTGTCGGGCTCCAACACGCTGCTGTGCGCTTTTATGGTGACGCTCGCCGCGATCTTTGTGGTGCTGGCGTCCGCCTCGACGCAAAGCCCGTTTGCCCAGGTCGGTGCCGACCGCGAGCTGCTGCAGGTCATGAGTTACGAGCCCGCCGTTCTGCTGATGAGCGTGGGCCTGTACCTTGCCACCGACAGCTTCGATTCCATCGCCGTGACGGGGCAGTCGGCCCCCATCATCGTGTACAGTGCGCCCATTTTCCTCGCGCTGCTCGCGGTACTTACCATCAAGCTGCGCAAGTCGCCGTTCGATCTTTCGTACTCGCATCACGCGCATCAGGAGATCGTTCAGGGCGTCGCCACCGAGATGAGCGGCGGCACGCTGGCCAAGATGACCCTTATGCACTGGTGCGAGACCGTGCTGTTTTTGATGTGGGTGGGCATGTTCTTTGTTTGGGGCAACCCGGTGAGCTGGGTGGTAGCCCTGGTCGTGATGGCCGCGACGTACTTTGTCGAGGTGCTTATCGACAACACCTTCGCACGCAGTACCTGGCGCAGCTGCTTTAAGCTCGGATGGGGCGTGGCGCTGGTGTTTGGCCTGCTCAACCTTATGCCCATCCTCGTCGACGTGTTTATTTAGGAGGCGGCATCCATGGATCATAAAATGTCGCGCTCGCCGTGGGTTATTCATTACGACGGCTCGAGCTGCAACGGATGCGATATCGAGGTGCTGGCCTCGCTCACGCCGCTGTTCGATGCGGAGCGCTTTGGCGTGGTCAACACCGGCAACCCCAAGCATGCGGACATCTTTTTGGTGACGGGGTCGGTCAATGCCCAGAACCTGCCCGTCGTGCGCCAGATCTACAACCAGATGCTCGAGCCCAAGTGCGTGGTGGCGTGCGGCATCTGCGCGTGCTCGGGCGGCGTATTCCGCGATGCCTACAACGTAATCGGCGGCGTGGACCGCGCGATTCCCGTGGACGTGTACGCGCCCGGGTGCGCCATTCGCCCCGAGACCGTGATCGATGCCATCGTGGAGGCGTGCGGCATCCTGGACCAGAAGGAGGCCGTGATGCGCGCCGGCGGCGACCCGCTCACCGTGGGCGGCGCCGCTACCTGGGACGGTGGCGTTGAGTTGGGCGAGGACGGGTTTGTGGCCGCGGGGGCCGGGGCTGACGGTGCCGGTGGCGCGCCTGCCGGGAAGCCCGCCGCGCCCGCCGCTGCAAAGGAGGCTGAGTAATGCAGAAGGCTATCTATACCACCGTCGGGATCGACGAGCTCCTGTCGCATGTCCAGGCGCTCAAGGGCGTCGGCGCGCGCTTTGTGCAAATGCACGCCGAGCGCAACGTCGACGACGGCACGTATCGCCTGGTCTATACGTTTATCAACGTTCGTGCTGCACAGGAGCAGATCGCTCAGGATGGTAGCTATGCGATCGAGAACCTGGTGGTCGAGGGCATCGACCAGTACCAGGAGATTCCGTCCATCAGCTCGTACTATCCGGCGGTGTTCCCGTTTGAGAACGAGGCACACGATCTGTTTGGGCTTGCCATCACCGACATGCAGATCGACTTTAAGGGCTTTTTCTACCAGGTCTCAACGGCCGAGCCCATGAGCGTTATCACGCCCGAGGTGAAGGCCGCGCGCGAGAAGGCCATGAAGGTCCGTGCCGCCGCAGAGGCCAAGGCGCGCAAGGCTGCGGCCGAGAAGGCCGCTGCCGCTGCTGCTGCGGGGGAGGGCGCCGCGGGTGCCGGCGATGCTGCGAACGCTGTTGCCGCCCAGCCCGCTGCGGCTACCGGCTCCGATGCTCAGCATGACGATGCCGCTGCCAAGGCCGCGCTCAAGGCTGCCGAGATGGAGGCAAAGCTCGCCGCCATGGATCCCGAGAAAGCGGCCAAGGTCCGCGCGGCGCTTGCCGCCAAGGCCGCCCGCGACAAGCAGAAAAAGGAGGCGTAAGGTCCATGGCACATCGCTCCGTTATTCCGTTTGGCCCGCAACACCCGGTGCTGCCCGAGCCGCTTCATCTGGACCTGGTGATCGAGGACGACCGCGTCATCGAGGCAATTCCGCAGATCGGCTTTGTGCACCGCGGGCTCGAGAAACTCACCGAAAAGCGCGACATGCACCAGTTTGGCTACATCGCCGAGCGCATCTGCGGCATCTGCGCCGTGGGCCACAGCTACGGCTATGCCAGCGCCTGCGAACGTATGCTTGGTATCGAAGTGCCCGGTCGCGTGCAGTATATCCGCACCATTTTGCATGAGCTTTCGCGCATCCACTCGCATCTGCTGTGGCTGGGCCTGCTCGCCGATGCCTTTGGCTTCGAGGCGCTGTTCTATCGGTCGTGGACCCTGCGCGAGCAGATTCTCAAGATCTTTGAGAGTACGTGCGGCGGCCGCGTGATTCTGTCGATCAACGAGATCGGCGGTCTTAAACACGACATTGAGGACTCCGAGCTGGCGGGTATTGTCCAGACGCTCGATGCCATGCGTCCCGACTACGAGGCCCTGGTGCATACGTTTTTGGACGACAATAGCTGCGGCGAGCGCCTGCATGGCGTGGGCGTGATCAGCAAGAAGGACGCGCTGAATCTGTCGATGGTCGGCCCGTTCGGTCGCGCCTCGGGCGTGGATTACGACGTGCGCATGTTTGGCGACGGTGCCTATGCAGGCCTGGCAGCATTTGAGCCCATCGTTGCTACCGACGGCGACTGCTATGCCCGCTGTCAGGTGCGTTGTGCCGAGGTCACGCAGGCCATGGACATCATCAAGGAGCTTGTGGGCAAGATCCCGCACGACGGTATCGGCGGGCGCACCAAGCTCACGCCGGCCGACGGCGCGCGCGGCGAGGTTGTGATTGAGCAGCCGCGCGGCGAGGCGTACTACTATGTGCGCGGTAACGGCACCAAGAATCTGGACCGTTTTCGCGTGCGAACGCCGACGTCGCAAAACCTGGCGGGTCTGACACATGCGCTGCAGGGCGTGCTCCTTGCCAACGTTCCTATGATTATCCTGACCATCGACCCCTGCATTAGCTGCACGGAAAGGTAGGCGCGGCATGAGTTTACTGACATTTGCCAAGACGGCCTTGGGCTCTATGGTCAAGCAGCCGGTCACGGTGTGCTATCCGCAGGAGAAACTGACGACGCCCGAGCGCTTGCGCGGACATATCGTTAACGACATGGACGTGTGCATTTGCTGCGGCATGTGCGCGCGTCGCTGCCCGGCGGGCGCGCTCGCGGTCGATCGCAAGGGCGGTACCTGGTCGATCGATCCGTATGCCTGCGTGGTATGCGGCGAGTGTATCGAAAGCTGTCCCAAACACTGCCTGACTATGGACACCGCCCGCACCCCAGTCGCAGCGAACAAGACTCCCACGGTAGAAACTAAGTCGGAGTAGCGCTGGAATAGAGCTGGAATAGGGGCCGGTGGGGCAAAATTGCCCCACCGGCCCCGCGCTTAAACGCGCGGTTGGGCCGCCGCGAACAAAACTATGTCGGTTTACTACGATGAATTCGACATTCCCGACCATGACTGCATTTTTCTAAATATTGCAAGCGCTCTACCTGCGGTTTTGCAAGTGCGCAATTTGCCGTGGTCAAAGGTGGGCGATTCACCGTAGTAAACCGGCATAGTTTTGAAATGGCATTAAAGCGGTAGCAGCCATTTTGCTATGCCGGGGTGGTCGGCCGTTGGGTAATTACCCTCGCAGGTAGGCAATGGCGATTTGCGTGCGGTTGCGTAGGCCCATTTTGGCAAGGATCGAGCTGATGTGGTTGCGCACGGTGCCTTCGCCCATATAGGCGGTGGCGGCAATCTCCTTGTTGTCGAGGCCGCGGGCGATGAGCTCGGCGACTTCGAACTCGCGGTCGGTTAGGCTGGCGAAGGCCGCGGGCCGGCGGGTCGCGCCGGCCTCGACGTCCGCCCCATCAAAATCGATGTCCTCGATTGCCTTTCCCTCGAGCACACGTTTGCCGTCCATGACCTGCGCCAACGCCGGCGGAATGGCGGCGACATCGGTCTTGATCAGGTAGCCGCGGGCGCCCAGTTTGAGCGCCGACACAATGTACTCGTCATCCGAGAATGTCGTCAGAAACACCACGCGCGCCGAAGGGTCGCGCTCAAGGATCTCGCGTGCCGCCGAAAGTCCGTCACGCCCCGGCACCTGAATGTCGAGCAGTGCGATATCGGGCGCGTGTTCGGCATAGAGCGAAACCGCATCGTTGCCGTTGGCACCGGTGCCCACCACTTCGATCTGCGGCTGGGCGCCCAGGATAATCTTGAGCGAATCGACCACCAAGCGGTCGTCGTCGACAACGATGAGCCTCATCGGCTCTCATCTCCTTGCTGTTTGGGAACGGTGGCAAACACGCGCCAGCCGCCGGCGCTGGCACGCGGGCCGGCGGTGAAGGTGCCGCCAAGCGCCTCGATGCGCTCGCGCATGGAGGCGAGCCCCATGCCCTCCGCGGCGCCGCGGCTGCTTGCTTGGACCCCGCCCGTGCCATCGTCGGTAACGATGAGCTGGTAAAACGACGGATGCTCCATGCATCGTACAGTGACAGCATGGGCGCAAGCGTGGCGCATGGTGTTGGAGAGCGCCTCGCGTAGGACCGCCGCAAAGCAGTTGGCGACGTTTGCGGGTGCATGCTCGGCCATAACTTCAAGCTCAATCTGCGGACCGCCGTCCGAGCGCGCGCCTTCGACAATGCGTTCGAGCTGCACGGAAAGGTCGACGGCGTTGTCGTTGAGCGCATGGACGCTGGTGCGCACAAGCCGGAGCGCCTCGTCAACCGTGCGTTTGACGTCGGCGAAATCGGCGGCAACCCTGGGCTCGTCGGCGTGCACGACGCGCAGGGCCTCGGTCTGCAGCGAGGCGCGCGTGAGCTGGTGGCCGACGTTATCGTGGATCTCGCGCGCGATACGGGCGCGTTCGGCGAGTGTCGCGAGCTCGACTTCGTAGTCCTGGCGATCGGCAAGGTCGCGGTTGCGCGCTTCGAGCGCTAGAGCTCGTTCCTGCAGCTCGTCGCGGATGCGGCGCATGCGCTGCTGCTCGCGCTCCAACTGGGCGGTACGTAGCGATAACAAGGTGGCGGCAACTGAAAGGATGGCGGTCAGTAGAAGCGTTCGGGCGGTGAGTGCGTCGCCGCGTAGGTCCGCGACGAGTGCGAAGACAAAGGCGACGCCAATGCCCAACGCGACCCAAACGTGTTCACGGCGCACGCGCCGCGCAATGTCATAGAGGGCGAGAGGCGCAAACGGCACAAACGGCGGCGCAAAGACGGCCGCGATGATGTAAGCGTAACTCGCGGCCTTGCTTACACGGCGTGTGCGTTCCCCCTTTGCGACCTCGGCCAGCGAGGTGGCGATAACGCCAAGGCAAAACGCCGCGACCAGGCGAGCGTCCACAGCAAGGCCCGTGGCGGCCGCAATGCAGCACGCCAGAACGATCGATTTGTCGAAAAGCCTGTTCATACGGGTATTGTACGCGAAGCCGCGCGTGGTGGAGGGGCCGCCTGCGCAACCGTGACATTCCTCCCGCGCGGCAAAGCGGGGGCGTCGGCGGGCTGCACGGTCAAGCCCCGCACTCGTGACAAAGCTCACTGGCGCGCGCCGGCGACTCCTGCGATGATGCAATCGTACCGGGCCACAATCAACAGGAGGGCCGCCTCATGACAGACATCGTCCACATCGAAAACCTCGTCAAGCGCTACGACGATCTTATCGCGCTCGATCACTTTAACCTGAGCATCGCCCCCGGCGAGATCTTTGGCCTGCTGGGCCCCAACGGCTCGGGCAAGACCACGTCCATCAACTGTATTCTGCAGCTGCTTGCCTACGACAAAGGCACCATCGAGCTGTTCGGCGAACCCATGACGCCCGCCCGCTACGACCTCAAGCGCCGCATCGGCGTGGTGCCGCAGCAGGTGGCGGTGTTCGACGAGCTCACGGTGCGCGAGAACATCGACTATTTCTGCAGCCTCTACGTTAACGACCGCAAGCGCCGCCGTGCGCTGGTGGACGAGGCAATTGACTTTGTCGGGCTGGGCGACTTTACCAAGTTTCGCCCCGGCAAGCTCTCGGGTGGCCTGGCGCGTCGCCTCAACATTGCCTGCGGCATCGCGCACAAGCCCGAGCTCATCTTCTTTGATGAGCCCACGGTGGCGGTCGACCCGCAGAGCCGCAACGCCATCCTGGAGGGCATCTGCCGCCTGCGCGACGAGGGCGCCACGGTGGTGTATACCAGCCATTACATGGAGGAAGTCGAGCAGATTTGCAGCCGCATCATGATCATGGACGGCGGGCGCGTGCTGGCGCAGGGCACCAACGACGAGCTCAAGCGCATGATTCAGATGGGCGAGCGCGTGACCGTCGAGGTCGGCGCTGTCGAGCCCGCTACGGTCGAGCGACTGCGCGCCCTCGAGCACGTGCTTTCGGTCGAGCTGTCCGGCGGCGAGCTCGTCTGCACCTGCGAAGCGAGCCCGCACAACCTGGTCGACATCCTCGACACATTGCGCGCCGCCGACGTTGCGCTCGGCCGCGTGTGGAGCGAGCCGCCGACCCTCAACGACGTGTTCCTCGAGATCACCGGCCGCGAGCTACGCGACTAGGGGGGCAGTCATGTTCAGCACCATCATCACCACGGTCAAGACGCTGCTGCGCCGGCCGAGCACGTGGGTTTGGGGCGCTCTCTTTCCCATCGCGCTTTCCACGATGTTCATGTTTATGTTTGCGAACCTGAGCTCTGACGGCACGGTCGACCCGGTGCCGGTTGCCGTCGTGGCGGACGAGGCCTGGGACGCCTCGACCTTTAAGGACGTGGCGACGTCGCTCGACGAGGAGGGCGACGACCAACTGCTCGAGATCCACGAGTGCGACGACGCAGCCGATGCGAACCGTGCGCTTAAGGCTGGCGAGGTCGCGGGCATCTATACGGTTGACGCCGAAGGCGCACCCAAGCTCACGCTGCTATCGAGCTACGACAGCTCGCGTGCCTCATCGGTGCTCACCGACCGCAGCATTCTGGAGACGGTGGCAAGCTCGTATACGCAAAACGCCGAGCTCATGTCCCAGATTGCCCAGGACAACCCGGCGGCGCTCGCCGACCCGGAGGCGGTTGCGCGCGCCCTGTCGCTCGAGGGCGGCACCCGTCGCGTGAGCCTGACACGCACCACGCCCGACGGCACGGTCATCTACTACTACGCGCTCTTTGGCCTGGTCGCGATGATGTCTGCCGAGTTTGCCGCCTTGAGCGTCGTCGATTTGCAACCCAATCTGTCTGGTCTTGGCGCACGTCGCTGCGTGGGCGGCCTTTCCAAGACAGCGTCGCTGGCCGGCATCTTTGTCGGTTCGTGGCTGGTCTCCTTTGCCTCGATGGCAATCGCGATCGGCTACGTGCGCCTGGTCGTGGGCGTCGACTTTGGCGGGCGCGAGGGGCTGTGTCTGGTGGGCGGTGCCGCTTCCGCGCTTCCCGCCACGGGCCTGGGGCTCTTTGTGGGCACGCTTCCCGTTAAGGGCGGCAAGGCGTCCAAGTCCGGCATCCTTACGGGCTTTGCTACCA
>UQZH01000008.1 GCA_900545445.1 uncultured Collinsella sp.
CCTATACGCCGCACCATTTGAGATTAAAGCTCCCGGCAACGGGGGCTTTTCTTTTGCACCAGCTTGAGTGCTTTCGTCCAAAGGGACGATTTCCTGTCGACTCGTGTAAGATTCCGAGTAGGTGTCGCGGCCCATCCGCGACCACTCTTTCTCTCAACGACCGATCAGGGTGATATTTCGTGGCAGAGCGTCCGACATACAAGCTCAGGTTTCTCGATCCCAAGAAGCGCTTTCCGGCGATGCCCGAGCAGCCTGCGGGACGCTCATATGGCGTGGTCTGGAAACTCTTTGGCGAGGATCAGCATGAATCTTGTTATGTCGTCGAGTTCGTTGGCAAAAGTCATGTGTCGCTTTTGGGCTACGTAAGCGTTTCGGGTGAGGTGTACAAGGTGGACCGCCCCGTCAGCGAGGCTCCGCTGCCCAACGATCCCGACATGGAACTGGTCCTTGACGAGTCGGATTCCAGTATTGGTGAGATTATGGTAAGGGAAGCCAACGGTGCAATGCGCGCGTGTGCGCAAACTGCCGGCTCTCCCGAAGGCCCCATGCGCGAGCAGTCCGACCACGAGACATGGAATTCGACCCGCGCCCTTCCTTACGGCGAGTTCATGGCCTCGATGTTCTTGCGCTACGTGATATTTGCCAACTCCGAAAGCGCTATTGTGAACACGGCGGACGCCGGCGGACTCGACGAGGGTATGCAAAACGTAGTCGACAAGATCAAGCTCGTAAAGTTGCCCGAGCCGGTCGAGGTGTTTTTGGGCTTTAACACGGCACCGCTCCCCGATGCTATCGAGACGCTGCTTTACCGCGTTGACCATGCCGAGAATCCGAGCGGTATCGAGCGCTATGCCGCCGCCCTTATGAGCGAAATTGACTTGCCCCGCCTGCGCACCATCGCTGCCAAGTCCGAGATGAGCCTGGCTCGCATTGATCGCTCAAAGATTTTCTATCTCAATTTTGATCGTAGCCTGCTGGACCAGGACGAGATTGACATGCTGCTTGCCGTCGAGTGCCGTCTCAACCGCCTCTCCGGCATCCTTGAGCGCATCGGGGCCGGATTGGTCCCTACGGCATCCTCGCCGAGCCTTGAGGGCTGCGCGCTCTTTGATGCGTGGCATATCGCCAAGACGACCAACGATGTTCCCCGACTGCTCGATACGGCTTCGAGCGATAACCCGTGGGGCAAGCCGGGTACGGTGGCTTGCCAGCCGGGCGGCGAGTGGGACGTGCGCACCCGTTTTGCGCGAATCGTTGAGGCGCTCAACGTGGTCACGCGGCTCGACTATACCTATCGGGCAAACGTTGCCGAGGGGATTATGCTCGTTCGGTTTGGGCAGTCTGTCGTTGATGCCATGCCGCAACGTGAATACGACGCTCAGGATGACGCCTGGCGCGAGCTGGACGAGGACACGCGCGCGATCTGGGCCGCGGAGCACGATGCGCGCGTGGCACTCACGCTTGCGGCAGCGTGTTTTGCCGCGGGCACCTGCATCACGCGCTGCTGTGTGCAGATTGCTGCTCCCGACAGTGAACAGGGCGAGCGCGTTGTCACAACGTATTTCTTTGGGCGCGCGGCCTATCTGGCCGATTGCGTGTCTGTCGCCAAGGATCTTGAGAGCATGGACATGGACGATATGCCGTGCAAGCGTGTGCTTGAGGCGTATGAGTCAACCGCTCCGGAGACGATTGAGCCTGCGGAGGTTCATGCTCGTCCGCGTGATGACCATCGCACGCTGCCGCCGGCGCTGCGCGATCTGCTACTTGCCGATACGGCTGACGAGTTGGAGGTCATGGAAGAGGACGACGACCCATACGTGGCCCGTGTTGTTGAATTGCGCGAGCAGGTAAAAGTCGACCGTACAGGTGCTTTTGAAGGCTTTTCCCGTCTTGTCGAGGAGTTGGAGGCTAAGTGCACTGTCGCCGAGCTTTTGGCGACAGGTCCGGTTCAAACGCAGTTTTGCGATAACCAGCTGGTGCGCATGGTGCTACCGGTGTTGGAAGAAGACCGCTCTGTGCGGATCCTTCGTGCGCCCGATGCACTGTACTTTGCCCAGCACGAGATCTGCAGTTTTTACGCCGAGCAAGAGGACTTTGAACGAGCGCTGCCCGAGGTGCGCCATCTTTACGATCTGGCGCGTTCGTCCATGCAATCGCACTTTGCGCTCATCAACGTGCTTGCGCGTCTGGAGCGCTTTGACGAGATTATCGAGGTGGCGCGCCACGGCCTACGTATTGCCAGCGATCGTTCTGCAATCGGCTACCTGTTCTATCGCTTGGCGTTTGCCTATTGGAATTGCGATCAGCTCGACCTGGCGCTGGCTTGTTACCGTCTGGTGCCGCGCGGCGAGGAGTCGGGCAGCAGCGCGCTGGAAGAAATGCAGGGCCTTATGAACGAGATGGGCGTCAGCGAGCCTCCGACGTTCGAGGAGGCGGTCGAGACCATCCGCAAGGCTGGACTTGAGCTGCCGCCAGTGTCCGCCGTGACGAATCAGCTGGCAGATGCCGCTGTGCAACTGGTCGACAACGGCTTCTTTTTCCTGGCGCGCGGTTGCATCTTCCAAATGTGGCGTACCATGGGTAACGACGAGCTCGGCTCCCTCAACCGCTCGCTGGGGTAGGTGAAGCTTCCAAGGAGGAAAGGATGCTAGGCAATTAGAAAATTTCCTCTTGCCCATCCTTGGCTGTTTGGTTACTATAGAACGGCTGTTACGGAGAGCTGACCGAGAGGCCGAAGGTGCTCGCCTGCTAAGCGAGTATGCCCCAAAAGGGCATCTGGGGTTCGAATCCCCAGCTCTCCGCCAGTATGACATGAAAGAAGGGTCCCATTTGGGGCCCTTTTTTAATTAGAAGAATGTTAACTGGGGATTCGAACCCTCAAAAAAAGAGGCATCCTTTCGGACGCCTCCTTTCAGTGGGCTGATTATTCTTGCGCTCTACATCTCAGGAGCCTTGGCGACGGTCTCGCTCTCTGCCGCAAGTGGGCGGTTGTCGATGCGGCGGCCCAGGCGGTCGAGCTTCACAAGGAGCCATTCAATGGGATTCGGCCCTGTGCCTTCCTCGTCGGCAACCAGGTCCATGACGGCGACCTTGGTGCCGTCCTGCTTGAGCGTAACGCTGCCCACCTTGTCGCCCACATGCACCGTGCCCGAAAGATCGTCGTAGCTAACCTTTTCGGTCACCTCGCCGGCAAGGGAAAACACGGTCGCTTGCGCCGTGGGATCGGCGAGCGTGGCGTCGATTGTCTTATCCGTCCAATCTGTCTGGCTAATGCGTGCCATAAGCGGGTTGCCGTTGGCGGTCTTTTCCTGCGTGTTGGCGATTGCGACCGTCACCTTGTGACCGTAGTACCAATTGGCAAGGGTTGCGGTATCGGTAAAGCGCTGGTCGGTGGTGGTGGAGTTCAAAACGATGGTGTAGATCTCGTCGCCATCGCGGTTGTAGGCACCCGTAAAGCAATAGCCTGCATCATCGGTGGTGCCGGTCTTGCCACCGATGTTGCCATCTTGGCCCAGCAAATAGTTATGCGTGTCCATGGAATGCGAATGGTCGGTGCCGTCGGCGCCCGTGACCTCGATCCAGGAATCCTCGCTCGCTACGACCTCGCGGATCGTGTCGTTTTTCATGGCCTCCTGCATCATCAGCGCTACGTCGTGTGCGGTTGAGTGCATATCGCCAGCCCACTCATCAAAGTCCAGACCATGCGGGTTTTCAAAAAGCGTACCGGTGCAGCCGAGCTTCTTAGCGCGCTCGTTCATGGCCTTCACAAATGTGGCCTCGGCGTCTTTGGTCTTAGGGTCGATCTTCTTGCCCACATATTCGGCGAGCACGATGGCGGCGTCGTTGCCCGAGGGAATCATCAGGCCGCGCAGCGCCTGCTCCACGGTAAGCTTGTCGCCTTCGAGCAAGCCGGCGGTCGAATTGCCCACGGTGGCTGCGGCGTTGCTCACCGTGACCTTCTCGTCCATCTTGCAATTCTCGACGGTTAGGATTGCGGTCATGACCTTGGTGATTGAGGCAATCTTGACCTGCTCATCGGCGTCGCGGGCATAGTAGACGGTGCCGTCTTTGCCCATGACGAGGGCATTGGTCGCATCGATATCGGGCAGGTTTTCGGCCGTGATACCGCGCACATCGGCGGTTTTGCCGCAAACATTGTCGGTCGTGAGCACTTGGGCGCCGGCGACGGTGGGCACGCCAGCGGCAAGGGCGATAGCGCAGACAAAGCCGGCGGCAAGCTGGGCTGAGCGCTTTGCAAAAGGGGTGAGGGACTTCACGGATTTCGCTTTCGACGGGATGGTCTCTTCTGGAACTAGAGTATATCGTTTGCCGGCGTCGGCGATCATCGCGTGCGTGCGTGGCCCACATCCGCACCCGAACGGGCACAAGGGTGCTTAAGGCCGACTTAATCACCCACGCTTGTTGTGTGTGGCGTGCGTCGCCTCGGGCATAATGGAGCGCGAGAGGAGCACGCATGAACGAGCGCATACTGGTAGTTGATGACGAGAAGGCCATCGCCGACTTGGTTGGTATCTACCTTACAAAAGAGGGCTTTGATGTCCAGATTGCCTATAGCGGGGCCGATGCTGCCAAGGCAATCTTGGAGCAGGAGTTCGATTTGGCGCTGCTGGATGTCATGCTGCCCGATATCGATGGATTTGAGCTGCTGCGTACGATCCGTTCCAGCCATACCTATCCTGTGATCATGCTGACGGCGCGCGATGCCCAGCAAGACAAGATCGAGGGCCTTTCGCTTGGTGCGGACGATTACGTGGTTAAGCCGTTCCGCCCGCTGGAGCTCATCGCGCGTGTGCACGCTCAGCTTCGCCGCTACACCAGCTACGGTAGCCGTGCGCAGGCGGCCGAGTCGCCGACCATTCAGCTCGACGGCTTGGAGATCAACCGCGATGCTCGTTCCGTAACGGTGGACGGTTCACCGGTACGCCTCACACCCACCGAGTATTCAATCTTGCTGTATCTGGTCGAGCATCGCGGCAGCGTGGTGGCCGTGGAGGACCTGTTCCGCGCGGTATGGAACGAGGACTTTATGCCCGGCTCCAACAATACGGTGATGGTGCACATTCGCCACTTGCGCGAAAAGATCGGCGACGACGCACAAAAGCCGCGCTTTATCAAAAACGTCTGGGGCGTCGGCTACATCATCGAATAACGCTTTTCGCTTGTGAGGATCTTGATATGACAAAAGACGATAGGCAAGCGTTCGAGGTGCCCGATCGACTCTTTGAATACGTGAGGTCAGTCGTCGACAACCGCGCACTTGCAACGGTGCTGCTCTTTTTGTTGACCTTGCTGCTGATTGGCATTGATAACATCGCTGGAATCTTGGCGGTGCTGCTTGTCGGCTTTTTGCTGATCGATCGATTTGAGATCGTGCGCCGCTGCGTGGTGATTGGCGGCGCCGCGTGGGCCATGACGTTGGCGATCGGCGCCATGGCGCTCGGCGGCTTCGAAGGGCCGGTGCTGTTCGATGCCGGCTTTGTATTCAACATGCTTGGCTTTGTGCTGGCACTTGCCGTGTGCGTGCTGTTCTTGTGCGGCCGCGCCCTGTACTACCAGGGCTACGAGCAGGGCGAGCAGCATGCCGATTGTGTGCTGGCCGCTCGTATTCAAGATCGCCTGATCGATCACCCCGACACCTGGGATAACATCGACGGCGACTTCTTGGAGGTCGAGGGCGCCCTTAACCGCGTGCGTGACCGTGAGCGCAAGGTGCAGCAAGCTCTGCGTGACGAGTCGCATCGCAAGGACGATCTGGTCACGTACTTGGCACATGACCTACGCACCCCGCTTGCCAGTGTGGTGGGCTATCTTTCGCTGCTGCAAGAGGCTCCCGAGCTGCCGGTTGAGCAACGTGCGCACTTTACGGGCGTGGCGCTCGACAAGGCGCACCGGCTCGATGCGCTCATCGAAGAGTTCTTCGATATCACGCGCTTTGACTTCCACGATATCGTGCTCACGCGCGGCTATGTTGATCTGGGGTTGCTGCTGGCTCAGGTGGCTGACGAGTTCTATCCCATCCTCAACGAGCAGCATAAGGAAGTCCAAGTTGATATTCGCGAGGACCTGACGGTGCTCGTGGATGGCGACAAAATGGCTCGCGTGTTCAACAACATCATGAAAAACGCTATTGCCTATAGCTATGAGGGCTCGACCATCACGATCGAGGCCAGACGCCGGGACGGCGGTGGCGTGCGCGTGCGCTTTATCAATCAGGGCGATCCCATCCCTGAGGCAAAGCTCAAGGTGATCTTTGAGAAGTTCTATCGCCTGGATGCGGCGCGTGCGACCAATCGCGGCGGCGCTGGACTGGGGCTTGCCATCGCCAAGGAGATCGTATGCGCGCACGGCGGTACCGTTGCATGTGAATCGACGCCCGAACACACGATATTCACCATCGAGCTGCCCGCCGCATAGCCAGTGTGCCCTTACAAACACTTGACAATGCGCTCACGTGCATATGAGCCGCGATTCCTACTATCGATACTGCTGAATTGATATCGATGTGGAGGTATGCGGTATGACGGCTGCTGCGGCTGTGGAGCCCACGGAGCTTGAAGAACTCATGAAAGCGCAGGCCGAGGCCGCGCGCGAGCGCGAGGTTGGGGATGCGACTCGCCCCACGGCAGAGGATCTTGCCGCCTCGCCGACGCGTATCGATGTCGAGGGCCTCGACCTGTTCTATGGCGACCACCATGCGCTCAAGGACGTGAATATCAAGATCCGCGACAAGCAGATCACCTCGTTCATCGGGCCTTCGGGCTGCGGAAAGTCCACGTTGCTGCGCTGCTTTAACCGCATGAACGACGGCATCAAGGATTGCCGCATCGAGGGCAAGATTGCGCTCGATGGTCAAGATATCCTGGGCGACTACGACATCTGCCGCCTTCGCCAGCGCGTGGGCATGGTGTTCCAGCGCCCCAACCCGTTTCCCATGAGCATCTACGACAACGTCGCGTATGGTCCGCGCGGTATGGGTGTGCGCGATCGCGCTGCGCTGGATGAGCTGGTCGAGGACTCCCTTCGTCGCGCTGCGCTATGGGATGAGGTCAAGGACAAGCTCAAAGAGTCGGGTCTGGGCCTTTCGGGCGGCCAGCAGCAGCGTCTGTGCATCGCCCGCGCACTTGCCGTGCAGCCCGACATTCTGCTGATGGACGAGCCGACCTCGGCACTCGACCCTGTGTCGACGCTGGTGGTGGAGCAGCTGGCCTGCGAGCTCAAAGAGACCTGCACGCTCGTGGTCGTTACGCACAATATGCAGCAGGCGGCGCGTATCTCCGATTCGGTCGCATTCTTTTTGCTGGGTGAGCTGGTGGAGCACGCGCCCACCGCGCAACTCTTCAAGAATCCGACCGATCCGCGCACGGCGGATTATTTGACGGGACGTTTTGGCTGATACCATCTAGTAAAGGTACCTTTAGGGTTAAGATGCGGTCATGCCGGCCGCAAAGGGGTTCAACATGATCTATTACGTCGAGGACGATGACAACATCAGGGATTTGACGGTCTATGCACTGCGCAAGCAGGGGATTGAGGCCGAAGGCTTTTCGTGCGACGGTGAGTTTAAGGCTGCCGTGGCGCGACGGGTACCCGATGCCGTCCTGCTCGACATCATGCTGCCCGATACCGATGGCTTGGCGATTATGCGTCGACTGCGTGCCGATCGCCTGACGGCGACGGTGCCCATCATGATGCTTACCGCCAAGGATACCGAGCTCGACAAGGTGATGGCGCTCGATGGCGGTGCCGACGATTACCTGACTAAGCCGTTTTCGCTCATGGAGCTTGCGAGCCGCTGCCGCGCACTGCTGCGTCGCGGCGGCATGGTCAAGCAGGCGAGCGATGTGCTCAGCGTGGGCGACATCGTGCTCTCGCCCAGCCATCGCGAGGTGACCGTTGCCGGCGAGCCGCTTAAGCTCACCCTGCGCGAGTTCGACCTGCTCGAGTACCTCATGCGCAAGCCCGGCGTGGTCTTTACCCGCGAGTCGTTGCTGCAGAGCGTGTGGGGCTGGGACTTCGACGGCGGTTCGCGCACCGTTGACGTGCACGTGCAGACGCTTCGCCAAAAACTGGGCGAGCATGCCAGCGCCATCGAGACCGTGCGCGGCGTGGGCTACCGCTTGGCCGAGCCTTCTGCCGGTGATGGTGCCGAAGGTGACGACACCGCGGCCACCGCATCGGAGGAGTAACCCGTGGTCTTCGCCCCCCAGGGAAAACATACGCTGTCGCACCGCGTTTTTGTGACGATCTTTGTCTGCGCCATGGCGGTTATCGTGGCGTTTACGGTGCTGGGTGCGTTCTTTGTGCAAAACACCTTGGCGGATGCCACGAGTACCAATCTGGCGCAGGAAACCGAGCTCATTGCTGCCGCTCTCGACGAACAGCAGGAGCCCATCCCGTTCTTGCGTAGCCTTGATCGCGAGGACTTGCGAATCACGCTGATTAACAAGGATGGATCGGTTGCCTACGACAACGAGGCGTCGCCTTCCACACTGCCCAACCATGGCGATCGCCCCGAGGTCATCGAGGCCTTTGAGAGTGGTTTGGGTTCCGCGGAGCGCGCAAGCTCTACGCTCGACGAGATTATGCTGTATCGCGCCGTCGCCCTTGATAACGGCCAGGTTGTCCGCTTGGCGCAGGCCCAGCCTGGCGTTACGGCGATTTTGCTGTCGATGGTGGCGCCGATGCTGCTTATCGCAGCAGCGGGTGCGGTACTCTCGTTTTTTATGGCGCGCCGCGAGTCCCGTGCCATCATCGCGCCGTTGCAAGAGGTGGATTTGGACCACCCACGCCGTAGCTATGAGCACGCCTATGCCGAGATGGTCCCCATGCTTGAGCGTATCGAGTCGCAGCGCCAGGAACTCAAGCGCCAAATGGCGGTGCTAGCGGACAACGACCGTATGCGCCGCGAGTTCACGGCGAATATCACCCATGAGCTCAAGACGCCGCTTACGGCGATTTCGGGCTATGCCGAGCTCATCGCAAACGGCATGGTCGAGGGCGAGGGCGACCTGCGCAACTTTGGCGGTCGCATCTATCGTGAGGCGGGCCGCTTGGCAGCGCTTGTCAACGATATCCTTACGCTGTCTAACTTGGACGAGGCCGAGCGTGCAACTGAGGGCGAGGCGGTGCCCATTGGTTCCACGGAGCCTATTGAGCTCTCGCGTGCCATCTACGCGGTTGAGCAGCGTCTTGAACAGGTCGCCCGTCAGGCGAATGTGACGATAAGTCATGAGACCAAGCCTGTGGTCATCGAAGGCGTGTCGCGCTTGATTGACGAGCTCATCTATAATCTGGCGAGCAACGCCATCCGCTACAATCGACCCGGCGGTGCGGTTACGCTGCAGTGCGGCACCAACGACGAAGGCCATCCGTTCCTTGCGGTCGCCGACACGGGAATCGGTATCGCGCCTGAAGAACAGGGCAAGGTATTTGAGCGGTTCTATCGCGTGGACAAGAGTAGGTCCAAGGCGCGCGGCGGAACCGGTCTGGGGCTTGCAATTGTCAAGCATGCGGCCCTGTATCATCACGCCACGCTCGATCTGTCGAGCGAGTTGGGCGTGGGAACCACCATTACGGTGACGTTTCCCATACGGCAGGACGAGCCATTCGCATAGCGATACAACATAGATATTGATGCAGACGCCGCATTTGACTTTCGGGTGCGGCGTTGTTGTGCAATTTTACGATTGCTTCCGACATTTTTACAGGAGAGCCTGTTTCTTATGTATAGAGTTTGGTCTCGGTAAAAAGATGCGATAACATACGGACAGTTTTGTCAATCCGAACTGGGGAAATGAAAGGCAAGCTGCATGACCCTTCTCGAACTGTTCCAGCTGCTGAAGAAGCACCTTCAGCTGGTCATCACCCTTCCGGTGGTCTGCGCGATCGCCATGGGCATCGTGTCCTTCGTTGCGATGGACAACACCTATACCGCGACGACGAGCATGTACATTCTCGCCAAGACCGACGATAGCGGTCAGATGAGCTACAACGATCTCTCGGCGAGTCAGATGCTTTCCAACGATATCGCCACGCTGCTGGATAGCGATAGCGTTAAGAGCGGCGCAGCCAATGAACTGGGCCTCACCGATCTGGATGACTACAAGGTGTCTGTTTCCTCCGAGACCACCACGCGTGTCATTACGCTTTCGGTTACCGGCACCGATGCCAAGGAGACGGCTAAGGTCGCAAAGGCCATGGCCAGCTCGGTGAGTACGGTCGCTCAGAACGTCGGCGCTGCCCAGAGCATCAACGTTATCGACGAGGCTAAGACCCCCGAAGCCCCCAGCGGCCCCAAGCGCACGCTGTATATTGCCGTCGCGTTCCTCGCCGGTATCTTTATCGCAGTCGCCTATGTCGTTTTGGCAGACATGCTCAATACCCGCATCCGCGGTGCCGAAGAGGCAGAAGAGCTCCTGGGCATTCCCGTTGTTGGCCGAATTCCGGCTATGAAAGGTGGTAAATAGGCATGGCTAAGGCAAAGAACACCGACAAGCTCGTTGTACAGAATGCCGCCAAGACCCTTCTGGCCAACATCCGCTTTGCGAGCGTGGACGACCCCATCCGCACCATCACCGTTACCTCCTCGATTCCCAACGAGGGCAAGTCTACGGTTTCCATTAACCTTGCTCAGGCAATCGCCACGAGCGGCAAGTCCGTGCTTCTGGTCGAGGCCGATATGCGCCGCAGGTCCCTTTCCGATATGCTCGGCGTTCGTTCGCGCGGCGGACTCTATGCGGTCCTTTCCGAGCAGATCTCCATTGACCAGGCAATTGTCGAGACGGGTCAGAAGAACTTCTACTTCCTCGATGCCGAGCCGCATATTCCCAATCCTGCCGACATCATCGTCTCTCACCGCTTTGCCAAGCTGGTAAAGGCGCTGTCCGCCAAGTTCCAGTACGTCATCTTTGATGCTCCCCCGGTCGGCACCTTCATCGATGCTGCCGAGATTGCCAGCCTGACCGACGGCACGCTGTTCGTGGTGCGTGAGGATTTCACCAAGCGCGAGGAGGCGCTCAACGCCATCGGTCAGCTTAAAAAGTCCGAGAAGGTCAAGCTCATCGGTACCGTTATGAACTACTGCGAGACCGAGACCAGCGAGTACTACTACTCCTACTACACCAAGGACGGTAAGAAGGTGAAGAAGGGCTCCGACGATCAGGGGACTTCCAAAAAGGGCATCTTCACCAACCGAGCAAACGTTTAGTTGATTAAGGCTGACCTATGCGTGACATTCATTGCCATATCTTGCCGGGTGTAGACGACGGCGCCGCCGATCTCGATGAGAGCTTGGCGATGCTCGAGGCTGCCAAGCGGGCTGGTGTAACCAGAATTGTTTGCACTCCTCACTGCCGTGATCCCTATTTTGATTACGACAAGATGTGGGATGCCTTTGAGCTGCTGCGCGATAACGCTGACGGTTTTCCGCTCCAGATGGGCTTCGAGGTCAACCATCGAAAGCTCGTTGAGCTTGGTATCGATGCCGCGGAGCACTTGCATTTCGATGGGACCAACGAGTTTCTGCTCGAGCTTTCGACGCATGCCGATGCGTATGCGTTTAGAGAGTACGAGAACACGATTTACGATTTGCAGTGCCGTGGCTACCAGGTGATCATCGCTCATCCTGAGCGCTATCGTGCGGTTCAAAAGGATGTAAGCGTGGCGGAGCGCCTGGTCGATATGGGCTGCAAGCTGCAGGCTTCGGCAGACTTTATTGCCGGCGGTCGCTTTGGTCGCGAGAAAAAGCCGGCACAGCGCCTGTTCGATCAGAACCTGTACAGCTTCATCGCGAGCGATGCCCATAACGTGGGTCATTACGATTGCCTGGCGAAGGCTCGCGCGAAGTTTAGCGTGCGCGGAGCTCATTTTCGCTAAAATCTGTCCCTAACGTTCGCATTGAATGAAAGGGCAGCCATGGATATCCAACTTAAGACGGGATGCTTTGATGACGCGGCGTTGGTGCGCCGCGTCATTTTTATGGACGAGCAGGGCTACGAGAATGAGTTCGACGCTATCGACGAGGATCCGAACTGCATTCATGTGACGCTCTATGTAGACGGCGAGCTTGCCGGTTGCTCGCGCGTGTTTCCCGAAGAGCTTGAGCGCGCGGCTGACGCAGAGGCTCCGGTGTCGCCGGCGTGCGACTTGGACGAAGGTGTCGCGGCGGGGGAGACCTACATTATGGGGCGCGTGGCCGTGCTGCCGAGCATGCGCCGTCGCGGTTTGGCGAGCAAGATTGTCGAGGCCAGTGATACGTGCGCGCGTGATGCCGGCGCCAAGCTCATTAAGCTGCATGCTCAGGAATACGTGCTGCCGCTCTATGCCAAGGCGGGCTACACGCAGATTGCCCCGGTGGACTACGAAGACGAGGGCCAGCCTCATGCCTGGATGGCCAAGCGCGTAGATGGCAGATAGGAACGTTCCTTTCCTGCCGGCAGTTTGGGACACTCCTTGGCAATTGGCGCATCAGAGCGCTCGGACATACAGTTTTTCGATTCCGTATGTATATATGCGCGTTAATGGGTTATAAAATCTAAGTCTGAACATAGCAGGTCTGCGATGCGGCTCGGGCGACCGAGCCGTTTTTGCGGACAGGGGTAGCGCGAAAGGACTGCACATGCGTCAATTTAAGACCGAGAGCAAAAAACTGCTCGACCTCATGATCAACTCCATCTACACCAATAAAGAAATCTTCCTGCGCGAGCTTATCTCTAACGCGAGCGACGCCGTCGACAAGCTCAACTTTAAGAGCCTGCAGGACCCGAGCGTCAAGATCGACCAGGGCGACCTGGCCATTCGCGTCTCCTTTGATAAAGACGCCCGCACCATTACCATCTCGGATAACGGCATTGGCATGACCGCCGAGGAGCTCGAGCGCAATCTGGGCACCATCGCCCATTCCGGCTCCGAGGAGTTTAAGACCGAGAACGCCGAGCAGCAGGGTTCGGATGTCGACATCATCGGCCAGTTTGGCGTGGGCTTCTACTCGGCTTTTATGGTCGCCAGCCATGTGAAGGTCGTCAGCCGCGCCTACGGCGCGGATGTCGCCCATGTGTGGGAATCCGACGGTCTTGAGGGCTACACCATCGAGGACGGCGAGCGTGCCGAGCACGGTACCGATGTCATCCTGACGCTGCGCGAGAACGAGAAGCTCGATGCCGACGGCGAGGCCGAGACCTACGATCGCTTCCTGACCGAGTGGGGCCTCAAGAGCCTAATTCAGCAGTACAGTAACTATGTGCGTTACCCGATCCAGATGATGGTGTCCAAGAGCCGCCAGAAGCCCAAGCCCGAGGATGCTGGCGATGACTACACGCCCGAGTACGAGGACTACCAGGAGCTCGAGACCGTCAACTCCATGACGCCGATCTGGAAAAAGCGCAGCTCCGATGTCGAGCAGAAGGACTACGACGAGTTCTACAAGTCCACGTTCCACGACTTTGACGATCCTGCGCGCACCATCAGCTTCCATGCCGAGGGCACGCTCGAGTATGACGCCCTGCTGTTTGTGCCGGGCCGCGCGCCGTTCGATCTGTACAGCAAGGATTACGAGAAGGGTCTGGCGCTCTACAGCTCCAATGTCCTGATCATGGAGAAGTGCGACGACCTGCTGCCCGACTACTACAACTTTGTCCGCGGCGTCGTGGATTCCGCCGACGTGTCGCTCAACATCTCGCGTGAGACGCTGCAGCAGAACCGTCAGCTCAAGGCCATCGCCAAGCGTGTGGAAAAGAAGATCACCGCTGACCTTGAGGATATGCGTGACAACGACCGCGAGGCCTACGAGAAGTTCTTTGAGAACTTTGGCCGCGGCCTTAAGTACGGCATCTACTCGAGCTATGGCATGAAGGCCGATGAGCTCGCCGACCTGTTGCTGTTCTGGTCTGCCAAGGAACAGAAGATGATTACACTGGCCGAGTATGCCAAGGGCATGCCCGAGGATCAGAAGGCCATCTACTACGCCGCCGGCGATTCGCGCGAGCGCTTGGCCAAGATGCCCGTGGTAAAGGGCGTGCTCGACCGCGGCTATGACGTGCTGCTTCTGACGCAGGACGTGGATGAGTTTACCTTCCAGGCCATGCGTGAGTACGTTGCCGCCGATATGCCCAAGATCTACGAGGACGATGCTGCCCGCGAGGCTGCCGAGAAGGCTGTGGCCGACGGTGCCGAGCCCGAGGTCGAGGATCGTCATCTGGAGCTCAAGAACGTCGCGACCGGTGATCTTGACCTGGCGACCGAGGATGAGAAGAAGGAGGCCGAGGACGCCACCAAGGAGAACGAGGACCTCTTTAGCGCTATGAAAGAGGCACTCGGTGACAAGGTCGAGAAAGTTGCCGTCTCCGCGCGCCTGACCGATGCCCCCGCTTGCATCACCACCGAGGGTCCGCTTTCGCTTGAGATGGAGAAGGTACTCCAGAAGGGACCCGAGGGCGCGCCCGACGGCATGCCCAAGAGCCAGCGCGTGCTCGAGCTCAACGCCAAGCACCCGGTCTTTGACAAGCTTGTCGCTGCCCAGAAGGCAGGCGACGCCGACAAGATCAAGCAGTACTCTGGTCTGCTCTACGATCAGGCCCTGCTGGTCGAGGGTATCCTCCCCGAGGACCCCGTTGCCTTCGCGGCGGCTGTTTGCAACTTGATGTAGTTAGGTAGTTACGCGGTTTTACCAAACCGCGTAACGGCTCGACGCTGCCCTCAGTTCCGCCGTTCTAACGAACGGCGGACCAGTCGACGCTGCGCGGGCGCCAGAGCGACAACTTGTCATTCAAAGAGGACGGCATGACCAGAAGGTCTATGCCGTCCTCTTTTCATGCCAATTTGTTCGCTCTGGCGCCCGCTCGCTGGCATTGCTAAAACATCGATGTTACCGTGGTCCAAACTAGTCGTTGGGGGCGTTCTTGTTTGACCAGTCGTTTAAGAACGTCCCCGATGACTATTTGAATTGCTAATTTGTGCGGGTTGTGGTTTTGTGACCTGCTGAAATTAAAGATACTGTACAACTGTACGTTAACTTATCTTCGTAGTATATTGCTACCCGCAAAACTCAGCACCATTGTGCCGTGAGACACTAAAGCGCCTACGTACAATGGTTGTCGATAGTACGATTCGATTCAACGACAGGATGGATGGTCCAAGCGTGAGTCTCGGCAGCAAACTATCCAACGCAAAGGTCTCCTTTGCGATCTTTAAGCGCGACATTAAGCGATTGCTTATGAACCCCGTCGCCTTGGTGGTTACCCTGGGCGTGTGTGTCATTCCCTCGCTATATGCCTGGTACAACATCGTGGCAAACTGGGATCCGTACGGAAACACCCAGGGCATCAAGATTGCCATCGCCAACAATGACCAAGGAACTCAAAACGACCTGGTGGGCGAGCTCAATGCGGGCGACAAGGTTGTCGACCAGCTCAAAGAGAACGATCAGCTGGGCTGGACCTTCGTCGATTCGGCCGCCGATGCCAAAGAGGGCGTCGAGAGCGGTGAATATTACGCTGCCATCGTGATCCCCAAGAACTTCTCTGACAATCTTGTCTCAATGCTCGACGGCAACTACCATCAGCCCAAGCTTACGTACTACGTCAATGAGAAGAAGAGCGCTATTGCGCCCAAGGTCACCGACACTGGCGCCAATACCATCGAGGAGCAGATCAACTCGGAATTTGTCTCTACGGTGGGCGAGACTGTTGCCGGAATCGCGAAAGATGCCGGAGTCGATTTAAAGGACAAAGCGACCCAGACCCAGGATTCGCTGGCTGGTTCGGTGTCCGAAGCGTCTGATACCCTGGGCGAAGTACGCGATTCCATCGGCGATATGAACACCGCCATCGACAAGACAAGCAGCTCGATTGCTTCGGCCGATGCTGCGTTGGCGGGCCTGCAGGGACAGGCGCCTTCGCTAACGCAGGCAATCGCTCAGGGCAATGACCTGCTGGGCGAAGCTCGCACCACGGCTGGCAAGTCCATCACCTCGCTCTCCAAGGCACTTTCGGAGGGCAGCCTTGCACTCACCAAGACGTCAGCCTCCGCGAACGCTGCGATTGGCAAGCTGACGGGTACGGTCACATCTACGACCACCCGCATCGACAACTCGCTCGAGTCTCTCCAAGCGACGATCGATCACAATAAGGCCGTTATCGGGCACTTGGAGATTCTCGTCAATGACACGTCGACAGGTTCCGAGGAAATTGACGCGCGCATTGTATCGACCATCGATTCGCTTCGCGAGCAAAACCAGAAGCTGCAGAGCATCAAGGATGGCCTATCTGCACAGTCGAGCGCCATGGCAAACGACGCTACGGCAATCTCGAACGCGAGCAACGCACTCAACGCGGCAATTCAGACCGGTACGGCTAACCTTGGTCAGGCTCAGACCGATCTGGGGCAGAACGCGCTGCCGAAGGCTTCGAGCGCGCTGGACTCCTTTGCCGCCGTTTCGGGCGATTTGACCGGCATTGTGTCGGGTATGACCCCCACGATTGCGAGCGCGCGTGGCACGCTGGCCCAACTCGATGCGACGCTCAAGCAGGCCAAGACCACGCTGGCCCAGACCGATTCCTCGCTTGCCAAGGTCCAGGACAAGCTTGCAACCGCCGCCAACGACATCGCGGCCCTGCAGACTTCCGAGTCCATGGGCGAGCTGGCTGATCTGATGGGCGTCGATGTCAATGACGTCGCAGATTTCATGGCATCTCCGGTTGAGCTCACGTCTAAGTCGATCTATCCGGTCAAGAGCTTCGGCTCGGGCATTGCTCCTTTCTACACCAATCTGGCGCTGTGGGTGGGCGGCTATGTGCTCATCGCCATCTACAAGCTCGAGGTCGACCGCGAAGGCATCGGCAGCTTTACCGCGCGTCAGGGCTACTTTGGTCGCTGGCTGCTGATGGTGATCCTGGGCGCTTTGCAGGCCATCATCGTTACGGTGGGCGATCTGGTCATTGGCGTGCAGTGCGTCAACCCGCTCCTATTTGTGCTGGGTGGTATCGCCATCTCGTTTACGTACGTCAACATCATTTACGCGCTGTCCACTACGTTTAAGCACATCGGCAAGGCAATCGGCGTCATTCTGGTTATCGTGCAGATTCCGGGTTCATCGGGTATGTACCCCATCGAGATGATGCCCGGCTTCTTCCAGTGGCTGCATCCGCTGCTGCCCTTTACCTACGGCATCAATCTGCTGCGTGAGACGGTCGGCGGCATGTACTCGTTCAACTACCTGTTTAACCTGTGCATTCTGGGGGTGTTCTTGATCGTGGCGCTCTTTATCGGCCTGCAACTGCGTCCGCTGCTGCTCAACCTCAACCTGCTCTTCGATAAGCAGCTTTCCACGACGGGTCTGATGATCTGCGAGTCCAATGACCTGCCGCGCCAGCGCTACTCGCTGCGCACGGCCATGCGTGTCATGCTCGATTCCGATTCGTACCGTCGCGAACTGCTCGATCATGCGGTCGCCTTTGAACATCGCTACCCGTACTACATCAAGGGCGGTTTCGCCGCTGTAGTCGGCGTGCAGGTGCTGCTCTTCGTTCTGTCGACGGTTCTCGATATCGACAACAATGGCAAGATCATTCTGCTGGTCATCTGGATTATCTCGGTCATTGCCATCTGCGGCTGGCTCATCAACATCGAGTACATCCGCGCAAGCCTCAACACCCAGATGCGCATCTCGGCGCTTTCGGATGAGGACCTGCGCCGCGAGATGCGCGAGCACACGGCCGCCATTCCGGCCGCTCGTCACATGTTCGGCTTGAATGCGAGCGAGCGGGGGTCTGAACCCAAGACTCAGATTGTCAGCCAATGCGGTCATCGCGATGCGGTCCATGTGCCCGAGAACGGGGATGACACGTTTGTGATGAATGAAAAGAACGCCCCGCTCGGCAAGCACTCCAAAGGAGGTGAGGCATAAATGAAGAACATCCTGCATCTGTTTAAGCGCGATGTCCAAAACGTGTCTCGCTCCGTAATCGGCTTGGTTGTCGTGATGGGCCTCGTTATCGTACCGTGCCTGTACGCGTGGTTTAATATCGCCGGCAGCTGGGATCCGTACGGCAACACCGGCAATCTTAAGATCGCCGTGGTCAACACCGATGAGGGTTACGAGAGCGATCTGATCCCCGTCGAGGTTAACGTGGGCGAAAACGTGACCGCTACCCTGCGCGGCAACGAGAGCTTCGATTGGGTTGTACTCAACAATCGAGAAAAGGCCATCGAGGGCGTCAAATCGGGCGCATACTATGCGGCTGTCGTTATTCCCAAGACGTTTAGTGCCGATATGATGACGCTCTTCTCGACCGATGTGAAGCATGCCGATATCGAGTTCTACGAGAACCAGAAGGCCAACGCTATCGCACAGATCGTGACCGAGAAAGGGTCGAGCGCCGTCCAGAGCCAGGTTAACGAAACCTTTACCGAGACCATCACGACCATCGGTCTTAAAACCGTGTCCAGCCTGCTCGATTACATGAGCACCGACCAAGTGAGCAACTTTATCGCCAACCTGTCCTCGACGCTGGGCGATTCGGTCCAGGACCTGCAAGACGTTCAGGCCAGCGCAACGTCGCTGGCGGGCATTTTGAGTTCCACGTCCGATTCGCTGACGTCGGCGGGCGGTATGCTCAAGCAGACGGGCACGGTCGATGAGTCGACTAAGCAGCTGATGGAGCATGCCAAGAGCGGTATCGATGATTCCAAAGAAGCGCTTAAGGCGGCAAACGATGCCATCGATGCCGCGATCGATGGAAGTGCGGGTTCGTTCGACAATGTGTCTGCCGAGCTCGCGAAGGCGTTCGATGCCGCGAACCAGCATGTCGACCTTACGGTGTCCCAACTCAACGATGCCGCTGCGGCCCTCAATGCGCGCGCCAAGGATATCGATGCGATGGCCGATCAGCTCCGCAGCTTTGCCGACCAGGTGAGGGATGAGAATTTGAAGGACGGCCTCAAGTCCGCTGCGACGTCGCTGGGCAGAATCGCCGTTGAGTACCGCAATAATGAGAAGGACCTGAAGGCGACCGCGAAGTCTCTCTCCGACAGCATGGCCGAGGTCAACAGCTCGCGTGCCGAGGTCGATCAGGCAATCGCGGATGCCAAGGCTGGTATCTCGGGCGCCAAGTCCGACTACGATTCCACGTTTTCGGTTAAGGCCAAGGAGCTCAAGAAGACCGTCTCGGGGGTTCTGGATTCACTGAATGGTATTTCAAGCGATCTGGATAGCGCCGTTGCAGGACTGACCGATGCGTCCGGCTCGCTGGCAAAGGGTCTGTCCAAAGCCGCAAAGCTGGTCAACAAGGCTTCCGATCAGTTGGGTGAGGCATCGGACAAGATCAGCGCGTTTAAGGACGAGCTTGACGGTGCCCTTATGTCGGACGATCTGGCCACGATCAAGACGATGATCGGCAACGACCCAGAGGGTTTGGCCGCGTCGCTTTCCGGCCCCGTCGCACTCGACCGTAAGCCGGTCTATCCGATTCGCAATTACGGCTCTGCCATGGCGCCGTTCTACACGATTCTGTCGCTCTGGGTCGGTTCGATCGTGCTGGCGGCCATGATGAAGGTGTCGGTTGACGATGAGCTCATCAACGAGCTCATCCCTGTGCGCCTGCACGAGATCTACCTGGGCCGTTACCTGTTCTTTGGCGGTCTGGCACTGCTGCAGGCAACGCTCGTGTGCGCGGGCGACATCCTGTTCTTTGGCATCCAGTGCGACAACCCGCTGCAATTTGTGCTGGCGGGCTGGATCGCGAGTCTTGTGTTCTCCAATATCGTCTATACGCTTACGGTTTCGTTTGGCGATATCGGCAAGGCGCTTGCCGTCGTGCTGCTGGTCATGCAGGTCGGCGGTTCGGGCGGTACGTTCCCCATCGAGATGACCGGTCCCGTGTTCCAGGCGATCTATCCGTTCCTGCCGTTTACCCACGGCATCAACGCCATGCACGCCGCCATGGCCGGTGCCTACCATATGGAGTACTGGATTGAGCTGGGCATTCTGGCGAGTTATCTGATTCCGTCGCTGGCGCTGGGCGTGGTCTTCCGCCGTCCGGTCATCAAAGCCAACGACTGGATTATCGAAAAGCTTGAATCAACCAAATTGATTTAGCGCGGCAATGTGGCGTTGCCGGAACATCGAGGCTTTCCTGCTCGATACTTTAGCGGGCTGGATTGCGGTGCAGCGCTGGTTGTTGCTACAGTAGCGGGGCGTACCGGGGGTCCGGTGCGCCCTGTTTTTATTTGACCATGAGGCGGCACGCAGCCATACGCGTGCGGACACCACGCCCAGATTGAGTGCGAGGATGTTCCATGGCCCAATACGCTGCCAACGAAATCGAAAACATGCCTGATGGCCCTGTGGCCCGTGAGGATTTGGGCGCGGGCGGTATTCCCCGGGGCGCCGGCGCTCGCTCGCCGCTGTTCTGGAAAGTTCTGCTGCTTTCGGTGGCGATTATCTGGGGCTACTCCTTTACCACTATGAAGGACGCGCTCGGCACCATTCCGGTGTTTGAACTGCTCTACGTGCGCTTTCTGCCTGCGGCGTTGGTCATGTTTGTCATCTTCCACAAGCGCATCATCGCGCACCTCAACGCCCGCAACCTGATCGTCGGACTTGGCATGGGCGCACTTATGTGGGCCGCCTACGCCCTGCAGACAGTCGGTCTGGCTCAGACCACGGCGGGCAAGAACGCGTTTTTGACGGGTACGTACTGCATCCTCGTGCCCTTTGCGAGCTATTTCCTGAGCGGCGAAAAGCTCACGCGTTACAACTTGGGTGCCGCATTGCTCTGTCTGGCGGGCATTGGCCTGGTGGCGCTCGATAGCGTCGAGTTCAACATCGGTGATGCCATTACGCTGGGCGGCGCGGTCTTCTTTGCCATCCAGATGTCGGTGACCGCCAAGTACGGCCGCAAGATGGACATCAACGTCATCACGTTTTGGATGTTTGTGGGCAATGGCGTCTTGAGCCTTATCTCGTCGTTGTTGTTCGAGACCCAAGCTCCTGCGTCCGTGTGGACGCCGAGCTTTATCGGCGTGATGGCCTTTCTCTCGGCGGGCTGCACGTGCGTGGCGCTGCTCATCCAAAACGTTGGATTGGCGCACGTCCCAGCCTCGACGGGCTCGCTGCTCCTTTCGATGGAGTCGCCTTCGGGTGTGCTGTTCTCGGTGCTGCTGATGGGGGAGGCGCTCACCTCGCGCCTGCTCGCCGGCTTCGCGCTCATCTTTCTTTCGATTATCTTGAGCGAGACGCATTTCGATTTTTTGCGTCGAAAGCCGCGTCCGCAATTGTAAACAATTTGTTGCGCCGCCTCCCGGGGCGGCATTTTTTATGCGTCGCCCTTAAAGTAGTACCTTGCACTTTACGCTATCAAAGTGCTTGCTGCAAAAACGTTACTGGAGGGCATCTATGGCACCAGCACTGTCCGATCTTCAACCGCAATCAGCGCCCAAGGCCACCGCGGCGGCGCAGACCGCTATCGGCGACGGTCTTGTTGCAGAAGCTCAGGCTTTTGCAGACGAGCTCGCTGCGTGGCGACACGATTTACATCAGATGCCCGAGCTGGGTAATAGCCTCCCGCAGACCTCTACGTATATCCAAGCGCGCCTGACCGAGATGGACATCCCATTTGCTACGCTCGTCGATGGTTCCTGCGTTGTGGGCCTTGTCGGCGCCGGTGCCGCCGCGGCCCAAGGCAATGGCATCTGCACGAATGAGCAGGCCGGTACGGTCATCATGCTGCGTGGCGACATGGACGCCCTGCCCGTTGCCGAGGAATCCGGCGAGCCCTTTGCATCCACCAACGGCTGCATGCACGCTTGCGGTCACGATATGCACGCGACGGCGCTGCTTGGTGCGGCTCGTATGCTCAAAGCGCGCGAGGCAGAGCTTGTTGATGCCAACGCTACGGTCAAGTTGCTGTTCCAGCCGGGCGAGGAAACCTTTGAGGGTGCCCGCGCCGCCATCGCCGACGGTCTGCTGCAGAACCCGCGTCCTCAGGTCGCCTTTGCCATGCATGTCAATAGCCAGTCGCCGCTCGGCCTGGTGCTCTACGGCAGCCCGGCGCTCTCGGGCGTGTACGGTTTTCGTATCACGCTTCAGGGCAAGGGCGGCCATGGCTCGAGCCCCGAGATTTGCATCGACCCCATCACGGCCGGCGTGCATGTGCATCTGGCGCTCCAGGAGCTTATCGCTCGCGAAGTGCCGGCGGCCAAGGAGGTCGCACTGACCGTGGGTAAGTTTGCCGGTGGCCAAGCGGCCAACGTCATCCCAGATACCTGCGTGCTCGAAGGCACGCTGCGCGGCTTTGACGTCGAGCTCATGGAGCACCTCAAGACCCGCATCGCGGAGGTCGTAAACGGCGTTGCCACAACATATCGTACGTCGGCGACCATCGAGACGCTTTCGGATGTTCCGCCGCTTGTACTCGACAGCGATATGACTCAGGTGTCGCTTGGCTACGTGGGCGCAGTGCTGCCCAAGGCGGCTTTCTTGCCGCTTTTCCATGCCATGGCGAGTGAGGACTTCGCGCTTATCTCGAGCGAGATTCCGAGTGCGTACTTTACCGTGGGCGCGGCCGTAACCGACACGGACGAACACTTTGCCCAGCACCATCCCAAGGCACGTTTTAACGATGCCGAGCTGCCGCTCGGTGCTGCGGCTTATACCGCCGTCGCTTTGGGCTATATCGCCGACCACCGGTAGCACCCAACCTTGCCTTTCAAGCCTGCGGGCATGGCCGTAAGGCCTATGCCCTTGTCTTTCAAGGCAATCTTGGGCACTACCGGCGCCCGGCGCCGGCTATTCGTTTGTTAAATAAGGAGCAGTATGTCCCAGCAGCGTAAGTTCTTCCCCGGCTGGCTCGTGGTGACCTCCGGCTTCGTGATCATGGCCACGTGCTACACGATTTTCGTCAACTGCATGAGCCTGTTCCAGCCGCTGATCGTCAGCGACCTGGGCATTTCCCTTGCGCAGTACAACATCTCCAATGCCATCTCCACCGTGGTGAGCGTCGTGGGTTCGCTCGTTATCGGCCATGTTGCCGATAAAGTGAGTGGCCGCGTATTGGGCTCGCTCACCGTTATCGCTACCTCGGCGGTGCTTGCCGGCATGAGCTTTGTCGGTGAGCTGTGGCAGGTCTACGTGCTCTTTGCCGTCTCGGGCTCCTTTGCGAGCACCTGGATCGTGTGCCTGGCGTGCTCCGTGGTCATGCTCGTGTTCCTGCTGGCATCCGAGCCCATCGCCGCCAAGCTGCGCGCGAGCGTGGCGGGGGAGTAGGTAGGCCAAAGCGCATCGCCGCTTGTCCGCTTCGTCCGCGGCGGCGCGTCTGGCCGAACGAGTCCCCATACCCTCGTTCGGTCAGGCGCGCCGCCGCGTTGCTGCTTTGTGCCGTATAATGTCCACTACCTATGACGCGATACAAAAGAAAGGTGTTTGCCCATGCAGGCACAGAAGGCGGAGGGAACCCGCGACCTTATCGGCGCCGAGATGCGCGCCTGGCAAAAGATGCAGCAGATTGCGGCTGGCGTGTTCGAGCCGTTTGGTTTTAAACCCATCGAGACGCCCGCGATCGAGCAGGTTGACGTGTTTGTCCACGGTATCGGCCAGTCGACCGACGTCGTGCGCAAGGAAATGTTCCGCGTGTTCAGCGGTGCCAACCTGGAGCGCGTCTTTACCGAGGGCACCGACACCAAACTCAAGCCCAAGCAGCGCCTGGCACTTCGCCCCGAGGGCACGGCCG
This sequence comes from uncultured Collinsella sp., assembly GCA_900545445.1. Taxonomy (GTDB): domain Bacteria; phylum Actinomycetota; class Coriobacteriia; order Coriobacteriales; family Coriobacteriaceae; genus Collinsella. Next base: position 23,742 of record UQZH01000008.1, read on the forward strand.
GCGTGGTGCGCGCCGTCGTCGAGAACAATCTGGTGCCCCAGGGCTCCACGCCGTTTAAGGCTTACTACGCCGAGGCCATGTTCCGCGGCGAGCGTCCCCAGAAGGGCCGCCTGCGCCAGTTCCACCAGGTGGGCATCGAGTGGCTCGGCGCTCCCGATCCGGCGGCAGACGCCGAGTGCATCATCATGCTCATGGAGTTCTACAAGCGCCTGGGCTTCGATCTTTCCAAGCTTCGTCTGCTCATCAACTCGATGGGTGACGCCCAGTGCCGTCCGGCTTATCGCGAGCAGGTTAAGCAGTTCATCCTCGATCACGCCGACGAGATGTGCGATGAGTGCCGCGAGCGCGCCGAGCTCAACCCGCTGCGTGCCTTCGACTGCAAGAACGACCACTGCCGCGAGATCATGGCCGAGGCTCCGCTGATGGGTGACAACCTGTGCGATGAGTGCCGCGAGCACTACGAGCAGGTCAAGCGCTATCTGGATGCCGCCGGTATCGAGTATGTCGAGGATCCCACCTTGGTGCGCGGCCTGGACTACTACACCCGTACTGTCTTTGAGGTCGAGGCCCCTGGCGCCGGCGTCGGCTCCATCGGCGGCGGCGGCCGCTACGATGGCCTGGTCGAGCTCGAGGGTGGCAAGCCCACGGCGGGCGTCGGCTTTGCTGTCGGTTTTGAGCGCGCCCTGCTGGCCCTGCAGGCCTTTGGCAGCGATTTGGGTGCCGATGAGGCCCCGTGCGTCTATGTCGCCAACGCCGGCAAGGAGCTGCGTCAGAACGTCTTTGCCATTACGCAGGAGCTTCGCGCCGCAGGTATCGTGACCGAGGCCGACTATCAGGGTCGTTCGCTCAAGGCCCAGTTTAAGCAAGCCGATAAGGTAGGCGCCAAGCTCATCTTGGTCCTGGGTGGCGACGAGCTTGCCGCCGGCAAGGTCAAAGTGCGCGACATGCAGAGCCATGACGAGGTGCTCGCCGATCTGGCCAATGTGGTCGAGGCGGTTCGCGAGCGCCTGTAGCGCATCTTTTTGAGCTGCGGGCCTGCTAACGTGCCCTGCTCATGGAGAGCGATTGTTACGGGGGTGTTTCGCTTTTATGCGGAATGCCCCCGTTTACGTATGCCGCCCACCGAGAAATACGACCATTTGGGGCAAAAACCCTTGCAATGCAGAAAATACTTTTGTGTGGTAAAGCGCAATCAGTGTCGAAAGTATTTCTCAAGCGCCTATAATGAATACCGCATGTTACGTGCATAGAAGGAGGAATGGGAGGAAACGTGGCTGAGAACCTAAGCAACCAGTCTGTACCCGAAGCCGCGGCGCGCGTCGCTGCCGTGGTCAACCGCCTCGTTAACCGAATCGGCTCGAATGCCGAGTCCAGGGAGCGTCTCGCCGAGATCGAGATCCCCGAGGAGCTGCGCGATAATCTGGCGCTGTTCCTGCGCCTGGAACGTCGTGTGCTTAGCGAGTATGATCCCGAGATCGCGGACCTGTTCGACAAGATTTTGACAGCCGAGATTGTGGTCAATGCCGGCAACCCCGGTAGCCGCGCTGCCGACGAGTCCGTTGACGAACAGGGCGTGCCCACTGCCGACGAGCCCACCGCCGTGGCGTTTCGCGAAGTCGTCGATTTGATTGACAGCCTGCCGCTCGATAAACAGCAGGTCATTGTCCGCGCCTTTACGAGCTTTTTCCATCTGGCAAACCTGTCGGAGGAGAACTACCGTGTGGCGCAGCTGCGCGAGCGCGAGGCCGGCGCATCGACCGATACCGAGGTCGATCCCGCCAACGAACTCACCGTCGCCTATCACCAGTTGGTAAACGAGATGGGCGTCGAGGGTGCCAATGAGCTGCTCGGCAAGCTCGAGTTCCACCCTGTCTTTACCGCACATCCCACCGAGGCCCGTCGTAAGGCCGTCGAGGGCAAGATTCGCCGTATCTCCAACCTGCTGGAGGAGCGTCCGCGTCTGGGCGGCTCCGACCTGGTGGAGAACGAGCGCCATATGCTGCAGGAGATCGACGCCCTGGTGCGTACGAGCCCCATCGCGCTCAAGAAGCCCACGCCGGTCGAGGAAGCCGATACCATCATCGACATCTTCGATAACACGCTGTTCGACGTTATCCCCGTCATCTACCGTCGTTTTGACGACTGGGTGCTGGGCGACAAGGCCGGTACCGTGCCGCCGCTGTGCCCGGCGTTCTTCCATCCCGGCAGCTGGATCGGCTCCGACCGCGACGGCAACCCCAACGTCACCGCCAAGGTGAGCCGCGAGGTCGCCGCCAAGTACTTCACTCACATGGTGCTCAAGCTCGAGGACAAGTGCCGCCGCATCGGCCACAACCTCACGCTCGAGGCCACCTACAGCAAGCCTTCTGCCGAGCTCATTAACCTGTGGAACCATCAGGTCGAGATGAGCCCTCGTTACACGGCCCGCGCCGAGCTGATCTCCGAGCACGAGCCGCATCGCGCCGTCATGCTCGTCATGGCCGACCGTCTGAACGCCACCGTGCGCCGTATCACCGACACCATGTACCACAGCGCCGACGAGTTCCTGGATGACCTGCGCGTCGTCCAGCGTTCGCTGGCCGCCTGCGGTGCCGTCCGTGCCGCCTACGGCCCGGTCCAGACCATCATCTGGCAAGTCGAGTCCTTCGGCTTCCATATGGTCGAGATGGAGTTCCGTCAGCACTCCGTGGTGCATGCCCGCGCCCTCAAGGATATCCACGAGAACGGTATCCATGGCGACCTGCAGCCCATGACGCGCGAAGTCATCGATACCTTCCGTGCTATCGGCTCCATCCAAAAGCGCTACGGCAAGAAGATGGCGCACCGCTACATCATCTCGTTTACCAAGAGCGCCCAGCATGTGGCCGACGTCTTTGAGCTTGCCCACCTGTCCTTTGCACACGAGGAGGATGTCCCCGAGCTCGACGTGATCCCGCTGTTCGAGCAGCTCGAGGACCTCGAGGGCTGCGTCGACGTGCTCGATCAGATGCTTACGCTGCCTGTGGTGCAAAAGCGCCTTGCCCAGACCAACCGCCGCATGGAGGTCATGCTGGGCTATTCCGACTCCTCCAAGGATGCCGGTCCTACCACGGCCATGCTCGCGCTGCACTCCGCGCAGGAGCGCATTGCCAAGTGGGCCGAGAAGAACGATATCGACCTGGTGCTCATGCACGGTCGCGGCGGTGCCGTGGGCCGTGGCGGCGGCCCGGCCAACAAGGCCGTGCTGGCGCAGCCCAAGGGTTCGGTCAACTGCTTCTTTAAGCTCACCGAGCAGGGCGAGGTCATCTTTGCCCGTTACGGCAACCGCACGCTGGCTCAGCGCCATGTTGAGTCCGTTGCCGCCGCAACGCTTTTGCAGTCGGCCCCGAGTGTCGAGAAGACCAACACCGAGACCACGCAGAAGTTCTGGGATATGGCCGAGAAGCTTAACGCCGCAAGTCACGAGCGCTATCTGGACCTGCTGAACACCGAGGACTTTACACCGTGGTTCTCGACCGTGACGCCGCTGACCGAGGTAGGTCTGCTGCCGATCGGCTCGCGTCCCGCCAAGCGCGGCTTGGGTGCCAAGTCCCTCGACGACCTGCGTACCATTCCTTGGATCTTCAGCTGGAGCCAGGCGCGCATCAATCTGGCCGCTTGGTACGGCCTGGGTACCGCCTGCGAGCAGTTTGGCGATCTGGACCAGCTTAAGGCTGCCTACCAGGAGTGGCCGTTCTTCCGCACCTTTATCGACAACATCGAGATGTCGATTGCTAAGACCGACCAGCGCATCGCCAAGATGTATCTGCACCTGGGCGATCGCCAGGATTTGTCCGAGAAGGTCTTCACCGAGATGCAGCTCACGCGTAAGTGGGTCCTTGCCATCGTCGGTGACGAGTGGCCGCTGCAGCGTCGTCGCGTGCTCGGCTGCGCCGTTCGTGTGCGCAACCCCTACGTCGACGCCCTGTCTATCGCCCAGGTCCGCGCCCTTCGCGAGGTGCGTATGAACCAGGACGAGATGGCCGAGGAGAAGAAGGCCGAGTACATGAGCCTGATCCTTTCGACTGTGACCGGCGTCTCGGCAGGATTGCAGAACACGGGGTAATCGATAGCCCTGTGGCTCTCACCGGGACCCGATGGGTTTCCCTCTGAATGCGTCCTCGCACTTGAAGCCCCCTTATCCTACTCCTTCGGAGCTGCGGATAAGGGGGCTTCGTGCTGCGGAATGCATTCAGAGGGAAACCCGTCGGGTCCCTTCGTCCTCGGTCTTCAGGGATTAAAGCTGAGGAGAAGAATGATGCATTGGGCGCTTCGCACCTTACAGCTGTGACGGCCGCGGTCCCGTTTGGGATTACGGCCGTTTTGTTGTGGGTCAAATATGAACGTTGTGTTAATGAGTCGGTGGACGGTGGAGTTTTTCGGTGAGCGGCGTATCCTTCCAACGGTTTATCTAGTGTGTCAGTTGAAAGGAAGAGGGCGCTCGTCATTGTTTGAATATGAACTGCCGTTTGACCACAAGACGTTGCATCTGGAGCTTGAGGATAAGAACTTCGCGGGTGTGATGGAAGGTCATCAAAACGAGTTTAAAACCACGAAATCGCAGGAAGAGCTGGTGGAGGAGTCGCTTGCCAACCCTTATGGCTCGCCTTCGCTCGAGGAGCTTTGTGCTGGCAAGAAGGATATCGTCATCATTAGCTCCGACCATACGCGCCCCGTTCCCTCGCGTGTGACGATGCCTATTCTGCTGCATCACATCCACTCCGCTGCGCCTGAGGCGCGCGTTCGCATTCTGGTTGCTACGGGTATGCATCGTCCGTCGACGCACGAGGAGCTCGTCAACAAGTACGGCGAGGAGATCGTTGCCAACGAGGAAATCGTTATGCACGTCGCGACTGACGACAGCATGATGAAAAAGATCGGCACCCTGCCTTCTGGCGGCGAGTGCATCATCAACAAGATTGCCGCCGATTGCGATCTGCTGCTTGCCGAGGGCTTTATTGAGCCGCACTTCTTTGCCGGTTTCTCCGGCAGCCGCAAGTCCGTGCTGCCCGGCATCGCCAGCTACAAGACCATCATGTACAACCACAACGGTCAGTTTGTGAATGATTCCCACTCGCGTGCCGGCAACCTGTGCCACAACCACGTGAGCGAGGACATGTTTGCCGCTGCCGAGATGGCTCACCTTGCCTTTGTGCTTAACGTGGTGCTCAACGGCAAGCACGAGGTCATTGGCTTCTTTGCCGGCGATATCCACAAGGCGCACGAGGCTGGCTGCGAGTTCGTGAAGAGCCTTGCCGGCGTTGAGCCCGTCGAGTGCGAGATTGCCATCACCACCAACGGCGGTTACCCGCTCGACCAGAACATCTATCAGGCCGTGAAGGGCATGTGCGCTGCCGAGGCCACGCTTCCCGAGGGCGGTGTGATCATCGATGTTGCCGGTTGTGCCGACGGTCACGGCGGCGAGGGCTTCTATCACAACATCGCCGACAACGACCCGGCGGAGTTTGAGCGCGCCTGCATCGACCGTCCTAAGGATGAGACCCTGCCCGACCAGTGGACGAGCCAGATTTTCGCCCGCATCCTGGCGCATCACCCTGTGATCATGGTCACCGACCTGTGCGATCACCAGATGCTCAAGGATATGCACATGACGCCGGTCAACACTATCGAGGAGGCGCTCAAGCTCGCCTTTGAGATGAAGGGTGCCGATGCCAAGGTTGCCGTCATTCCCGATGGCCTGGGCGTTGTCGTCGCGCAGCACTAGTGCGCGGCCTAAACGAATCGTTTATAACCGACAAGAAAGATAAGGTTTTATGCTTACCAAACTCCTCTGCGAATTCGGCGCAACGGCCCTCATGATCATCTTTGGCGTGGGCGTGCACTGCGATACCGTGCTCAAGGGCACCAAGTATCAGGGCTCCGGCCATATGTTTGCCATCACCACTTGGTCTTTTGGCATCTCGGTCTGCCTGTTTGTCTTTGGCGGCGCCGTGTGCATGAACCCGGCTATGGTGCTTGCCCAGTGCATCGTCGGCCTGGTGCCGTGGAGCAGCTGCATCCCCTTCATGATTGCCGATATGCTCGGCGGCTTTGTGGGCGCCGTAATCGCTTGGCTTATGTATGCCGATGAGTTCAAGGCTTCCGATGGCGTCGTCGATCCCATTGCCCAGCGCAACATCTTCTCGACCAACCCCACCACCGAGGGTACGAACTACGCCCGTAACTTCTTCTGCGAGGCTATCTGCACCTTTGTGTTCATCAGCGCCATCCTCGCTGCCGCTAACCGCGCCGGCGAGAACGTTCTGATGCTCGCCATCTGCGTCGGCCTGATCGTTTGGGCCGTTGGCATGGGCATGGGCGGCATCACCGGCTTCGCCATGAACCAGGCTCGTGACCTTGGTCCTCGCATGGCCTATCAGGTGCTGCCGATCAAGAACAAGGCTGACAACAACTGGAAGTACGGCCTGCTCGTTCCTGGCATCGCTCCGTTTGTCGGCGCTGCTCTGGCTGCGCTGTTTGTGCATGGTTTCTTGGGCATGTTCTAGTCTGAGGCTACATAGGTTGTCCGCCGTCCGCATGGGGTAACTTCCCAGCGCGTCCTCGGACATGAAAGAACCCCCGCTGCGCACTTCGTGCGGCGGGGGTTCTTTCGTCCTGCGGAGTGCGCTGGGAAGTTACCCCATGCGGACGGCTGCGGGGTCTTTGCTGCGCTCGAGCAAGCAACCCAACATATATATCTGAATTTGGATGGGAGGGGCTTGTTGCTGGTGGGGGCGTTGAGGCGCGAGTGACACTTTGGGGTGCGCGGAGCCCTGGGTTGGGTCGATGATTTGGGATGAGCTTCTTACTTAGGTGAAGAGGGGCTTTATGGCTGAGAGGTAGTCTTTGGCTACGTCGGCTTTATCTGCTTGGAAATTGTGCCAGGCCCACCATTGGACCATTCCTACAAAGCTTGAGGCTATGTGGTGTAGTAGGAAGCTTCGGTCCATGGTGCCGGCGGGGCCTGAGGGGTCGACGGGCACGGTTTCGGCTGCTCGTGACATGATGGTCTTGCGTAAGCAGTCGGCGAAGACGCGTGAGCCGGCGCCGGCTACCAGTGCCCGTACACCCTGCCGACGATTCCAGAGGTTGTTGAGGATATGCTCGACCTGTACGAGTGGGTCATCGAGGGGCGTACCGTCATCGTCGAGGGCATGGGTGCAGATATCGCGCACGAGCTCAGCGAGCAGGTCATCTTTGCTCTTGAAGAGCCCGTAGAACGTGGCCCGACCTACGTGGGCACGAGCGATGATGTCGCCGACGGTGATCTTGCCGTAGTCTTTCTCGCACAGGAGCTCGGAGAACGCCGTAACGATGGCAGCGCGGCTTTTTGCCTTGCGGGCATCCATGGCTATGCGTCCGCGTGAACGAGCAGGCAGCGGAGCGTACCGGAGCAACCTTCGTAGGGGCGTTTGCCGGCGCCGTAGCCGACGGCTTCGATGCGGTAGCGTGAGGGCAGTTGGTCGGACGTGCGCAGCGCGGTGACGATGGCGGCGCCCGTCGGCGTCACGAGCTCGCCGGCGACCGGTGCAGGCGTGAGGGCGATATTGCCCGCCTGGCACAGGTTGACGACAGCGGGGACGGGAATGGGCATGAGGCCGTGGGCGCAGCGAATGGTGCCGTGGCCCTCGGAAAGCGACTCGACCACGATGTCCTCAATACCCAGGTCATTGAGGCAGATGGCGACAGAGCAGACGTCGACGATGGAGTCGACGGCGCCCACCTCGTGAAACAGGACGGTGTCGGGCGTTTTGCCGTGAGCCTTTGCCTCGGCATCGGCGAGTACGGAAAAAATGGCGAGGGCACGACGCTTGGCACCATCGCTTAGCCGTGAGTCATCGATGATGGCGGTGACATCCGCCAAAGAACGGTGGTGATGGTGGTGGGCGTGATGGTGACCCTCATGGTCATGCTCGTGGCAGTGCTCGTGTTCGTGCTCATCATGGTCATGATGGTGGTGCTCATGCTCGTGCATGTGCTCGGTGCCCGCTTCGTTGCCGTAGAGCCAGGCCATATCGTGATCGTGGTTCTCGAGCCCCTCTGCAAGCTGGACGTCGAAATCGCAGGCGTCGATGCCATGCTTGTTTACGCGCGTCACGGCGATCGAAAAGCCGTCGACCGGCAGCGTGGCGAGCTGTTCGCGTAGGTGCTCCTCGCTGGCGCCCAGGTCGAGCAGGGCCGCGACGGTCATATCGCCGCTGATGCCCGAGGTGCCATCGATGATAAGCGTGTGCTGATGGTTAGACATGGAATGCTCCTTAACGGGCGCGGGGTGTGCCGGCGCTCAGATGATTGATAAGACTTGCCTGGTATGCGGCACCAAAGCCATTGTCGATATTGACGACCGAAATGCCGCTGGCGCAGGAGTTGAGCATGGCGAGCAGTGCGGCTACGCCACCAAAGCTCGCGCCGTAGCCCACGCTGGTGGGAACGGCAATGACCGGACAGCTCACCAGGCCGCCGATAACGCTCGCCAGCGCGCCTTCCATGCCGGCGATGGCGATGACCACCTGTGCCTGGGCAAGCTCCTCGGCATGCGCGAGCAGACGGTGCAGGCCGGCGACACCTACGTCGTAGAGGCGATCGACCTCGTTGCCATAGAACTCGGCCGTCACTGCCGCCTCTTCGGCGACGGGCAGGTCGCTCGTGCCGGCGCAGGCGACGACGATGCGTCCGTTGCCGGTGGGGGAGGGCTTGCCTCCCACGAGGGCGAGCTGTGCGTCCGGGGCATATCCCAGGTCGATGCCGTTGTCGAGGAGCTCCGAGGTGCGGGCTGCCTTTTCGGCGTCCAGGCGCGTGACCAGGATGCGCTCCTGGCCGGCATCGCGCAGTGCTTCGATAATGGCGGCAACCTGCTCGGCGGTTTTACCGGCGCCGTAGACAACCTCGCCGGCTCCCTGGCGCACCCCGCGCGAAAGATCGAGCTGTGCAAAACCCAGGTCGGCGGTTGGCGCCGTCTGGATGCGCGTGAGGGCGTCTGCCGGGGCGACTGCTCCGCCGGCAACATCGCTCAGCAACTGCTCAAGATCTCGCTTATCCATATATGTTCCCTTCGACGGCGCAAAGTCTAGCACTCAAAGGGTATGTTTCCGAACACTAAGACAAAATTGTTCGGAAACTATAGGACAGACTGATTCAATTGTTAGACGGATCGGCTAGTCGCGCAGGATGATGTCCATGGCGAGCATCAGGTTGCGCTCGTCGATGGCAAACGGGGCGGCCTCGCGCGTCTTGGGCTTGGCGCAAAACGCGATGCCCGTGCCCGCGGCCTGAATCATGGGGATGTCGTTGGCGCCGTCGCCGATCGCGACGGTGTGGGCCATGTCGACACCGCACTCAACCGCCCAATCCAGCAGCTGGATGAGCTTGGACTCCTTGGTCACGATGTCTGCCGCCAGCTTACCGGTGAGCTTGCCGTCCACGACCTCCAGGCGGTTAGCGAGGCAAAAGTCGATGCCCGCGGCGGCCACGATCTTGTCGGCGACCTCGTGAAAGCCGCCGCTTACCACGCCGACCTTCCAGCCCTTGCTGTGTGCCGAGCGCACAAGCTCCAGCGCGCCGGGGGTAAACGTCACGCGCTCAAAGGTGCGCTCGAATACGCTCTCATCCAAGCCGGCAAGCAGCCCCACGCGTTCCTCGAGCGCCTGCTTAAAGTCGAGCTCGCCGCGCATGGCGCGCTCGGTGATCTGCGCTACCTGCTCGCCCACGCCGGCCTCCTCGCCCAACAGGTCGATGACCTCCTGGTTGATGAGCGTGGAGTCGATATCCATAACGATGAGGCGTGCGGTCATGACGGGCCTTTCCGAGTGCGGTTGTATTGGGGCACATTGTCGCACGCCGCGCGCTTGGGCGACGGCCAGGCCGCGTCAATTGTTTCGTCTCCGTCAAGTCTTTGGGCAAGAGCTACTTTTTCGCGGCACATCGACGCGGGTGCGATAAGATAGAACGCCATGCCCGGCTGCGCGGTTTACGCAGGCTGGGCAAATCTGTACGACGCCGCCCGGAACGACACGGGGCGGCACAGATCCATAAAGGAGGATCACTGGTATGAGCCAGACCCGTCCCATCGATGAGCATTCCATGCACACCCGTACCTGCGGCGAGCTTCGCTTCGAGAACGTGGGCGAAGAGGTCACCCTCACCGGTTGGGTGAGCCGTCGCCGCGACCACGGCGGCCTTATCTTCTGTGACCTTCGCGACCGCGAGGGCATCACGCAGCTCACCTTCGACCCCGAGCACTCCGACGGCGATGCCTTTAAGATCGCCGAGACCATGCGTCCCGAGTGGCCCATCAAGATCCACGGCGTCGTGCGCGCTCGTGGCGAGGAGACCACCAACACCAAGCTCGCGACCGGCGAGATCGAGGTCCTGACCGACCACGCCGAGGTACTCAATACGTCCGTCACCCCGCCGTTCCAGATCGAGGACGGCATCGAGACCAGCGAGGACACCCGCCTGCGCTATCGCTATCTGGACCTCCGTCGTCCCGAAATGATGGCCAACCTCAAGCTGCGCTCCGACTTCACCTTTGCCATTCGCGAGGCGCTGCACAACCGTGAGTTCATGGAGGTTGAGACGCCCTCCCTGTTCAAGTCCACGCCCGAGGGCGCCCGCGACTTCATCGTCCCCAGCCGCATCCAGCCGGGTAACTTCTACGCCCTGCCGCAGTCCCCGCAGCTCCTGAAGCAGCTGCTCATGGTCGGTGGTGTCGAGCGCTACTACCAGGTTGCCAAGTGCTTCCGCGACGAGGACCTGCGTGCCGACCGCCAGCCCGAGTTCACTCAGGTCGATATCGAGATGTCCTTCGTGGACCAGAACGATGTCATGAGCGCGCTCGAAGAGGTTCTTGCCGATGCTTTCGGTCGCATGGGCGTCGAGATGCCCACGCCGCTGCGCCGCATGAACTACTGGGATGCCATGGACACCTATGGCTCCGACAAGCCCGATACCCGCTATGGCATGCACCTGGTCGACCTGACCGACATCTTTGCCAACTCCAAGTTCAAGGTCTTTGCGACTGCCGCGAACGAGGAGGGCTCTGTCGTCAAGGCCATCAACGCCAAGGGCGCCGGTGCCTGGGCACGTGCCAAGATCGATAAGCTCGCCGGCGTGGCCTCCACGTTTGGCGCCAAGGGCCTGGCCTGGATCGCCTTCCGCGAGGACGGCTCCATCAACAGCCCCATCGTCAAGTTCTTCTCGGACGAGGAGATGGCTGCTCTGCGCGAGCGCATGGACGTCGAGCCTGGCGACCTCGTGATGTTCGCCGCCGGCCCGCGCCTGCTCTCTGACGAGATCCTGGGCGGCATGCGTTCCCACATGGCCAACGCACTCGAGATCAAGCGTGAGGGCCACGACTTCCTGTGGGTCGTCAACTTCCCGCTGTTCCACTGGGATGAGGACCGCAAGGCCTACGCTGCCGAGCATCAGCCCTTCACGCTGCCGACCGAGACCGACATCGCCAAGATCGAGGCCGACCCGCTGGCGGCCGGTTCTTGCACCTACGACTTTGTCATGGACGGCTTTGAGGCCGGCGGTGGCGGTATGCGTATCCACAACGCCGAGATGCAGATGTCCATGCTCAAGCTCCTGGGCTTTACCGAGGAGCGCGCCGAGTCGCAGTTCGGCTTCCTCATGGAGGCCCTCAAGTTTGGTGCGCCCCCGATGGGCGGTTTCGCTCTGGGCCTGGACCGCGTGTGCATGCTGCTCACCGGTTCCGACTCCATCCGCGACGTCATGGCGTTCCCCAAGACGGCCAGCGGCTCCGACCTCATGTCGGGCGCCCCGAGTGCCGTTAGTGGCGCCCAGCTCAAGGACGTCAGCCTGCGCCTGATGTAGGCGAGTGGCTACATATTGCCCGCAACGAGGGAAGGACGCGTGCCTTCCCTCGTTTTTTGTGAGACGGGGGTGCGCCGGTAACGTACAATAACTACCACGTGGCTGGGTTTGCCGGCCGAATGTGCGATGTCGTGGGAGGGGACATGGTCGAGTTTACAAAGACGATTAAAGATCCGTTGGGATTACATGCCCGCCCGGTTGCGCTGCTCTATGACATCATTGCCAAGCATCGTAGCGACGTGTCAGTCAGCATCGGCGATCGCCACACGGATGGCCGCGATGTCATGGGACTCATGGCCCTCTATGGTGAGTGCGGCGAGAGCGTCGTCTTTCGTGTTTCGGGCGTAGACGAGGCTTCCTGCGTTACGTCGATCAGAAACCTCTCGCTCTAAGCATGACGGGGCGCGGCAAAGGACAGCTCTTTGCCGCGCCTTTTTGTTTTGTTTCGTATAGGAAACTTTTTCGAAATCTGAATGGGGACCCTTTCCAAAAAGTTAACCACGTGTTAGTTTACTAAAGCGAACATAGACGTGGTTAACTTTTATCGCGTCGATGTTAAGGACGAACTGACGTTAGGAGCTACTCATGTCTTGCGGACCGCAGATGCCGGCCATGCCGCTTTCGATGGTAAAAGCGGGCGAAACCGTGCGCGTGTCTCGTGTAAAGGGCAATGAGGACATGAAGCACCACCTCAAGGACCTCGGCTTTGTCGAGGGCAACGAAATCCACGTGGTGAGCTCGAGTGGCGCCAATATCATCGTCACGGTGCTGGGCGCACGCTTTGGCATCGATTCCAAGGTGGCCATGCACATCATGACCGTCGGTTAGTTCGCAGCATTTGATAAAAACCGAAAGGGGGACAAGAGGATGAAGACGTTGGGTGACGTTAAGGTGGGCGAGAGCTCTACCATCGTCAAGCTTCACGGTGAGGGCGCGCTTCGCCGCCACCTTATGGACCTGGGGCTCATCAAGGGCACTTCGTTCAAGGTCGTGAAGGTTGCACCGCTCGGTGATCCGGTCGAGATCAACGTGCGCGGCTACGAGCTTTCCATCCGCAAGGAGGAGGCCGCCGTCGTCGAGGTTCAGTAAGGACTCGCGGCGCATATTTCTGCAGATAAAGTTAGGTTTTTCTAACTTAATGCTGCAACTTTGAAGCACATTATCCAGCCTGCGCGGAGAAAGCAGCGCAGGCACACAAGGAAGAAGGATTGAATGGCGGATTCTCAGATCCATGTCGCGCTGGCGGGTAACCCCAACTGCGGCAAGACCACGCTTTTCAACCTGATTACCGGCGCCAACGGCTACGTTGGCAACTGGCCCGGCGTCACGGTTGAGAAAAAGGAAGCCAAGCTCCTAAGCGACAAGAACGTTACCATTACGGACCTCCCCGGCATCTACTCGCTTTCCCCCTACAGTCCCGAGGAACAATGCTCGCGCGATTACCTCATGAGCGGAGAGCCCGATGTCGTCGTCCAGGTGGTCGACGCCACCAACCTCGAGCGCAACCTGTACCTGGCGCTTCAGGTTATCGAGACCGGCCTGCCCGTGGTCGTTGCCCTCAACATGGCCGACTTGGTCGAGAAGAACGGTGACAAGATCGACACGGACAAGCTCTCCAAGAAGCTCGGCTGCCCGGTTATGATGATCTCCGCTCTTAAGAACAAGGGCATCAAGGAGCTGTTCGAGCAGGTTAAGAAGTCCGCTGCTTCCAAGGGCCAGGTGCCGGAGCACAAGTTCGATTCTTCTATCGAGGACGTTCTAGACCACATCGAGAACAACCTTCCGGCGAGCGTTCCCGCCAACAAGCGCCGCTATTACGCCGTCAAGCTGTTCGAGCGTGATGCAGACGCCTGCAAACTCATCAACCTCACCAAGGAGAAGGCCGCTCGCGTGGGGGAGCTGGTCGCCCAGTGCGAGCAGGATTGCGACGACGATGCCGAGTCCATCATCACCGGCGAGCGTTACGGCGTCATCGCGCACATCATTGACGAGTGCCTCACTAAGGCTCCGGCCAAGATGAGCACCTCCGAGAAGATCGACCGCGTGGTTACCAACCGTATCCTGGGCCTGCCGATCTTTGTGGTCATCATGTTCTGTGTGTACTACATCGCCGTTTCTACCTTGGGCGGCACGGTGACCGACTTCACCAACGACCAGCTCTTCGGTACCGACGGTTGGTACGTGCTCGGTCAGGGTCGCGACGCCTACGACGCAGCTGTCGAGGCTGCGGGCGACAATGCCGACTCGGTCGACCCGGCGCAGTACGGCCCCTATGTCCCCGGCATCACCACCGTGGTGCACGACGCCCTTGTGGCAGGCGGCACCGAGGACGGTGGCCTGGTTGATTCGCTGGTCTGCGACGGTATCGTCGGCGGTCTGGGTGCCATCTTTGGCTTTGTGCCTCAGATGTTCCTGCTGTTCGTCATGCTGTCCTTCCTGGAGGACTGTGGCTACATGGCCCGTGTCGCCTTCATCATGGACCGCGTGTTCCGCCGCTTTGGCCTGTCCGGTAAGTCCTTTATTCCCATGCTCGTGTCCTCGGGCTGCGGCGTCCCCGGCGTCATGGCTACCAAGACCATCGAGAACGAGAAGGACCGCCGCATGACGGTCATGACCACCACGTTCATTCCCTGTGGCGCCAAGCTGCCGATCATCGCCCTGCTCATGGGTTCCATCATCGGCGATTCTTCCACCACCGCCGCGTGGATCAGCCCGCTCTTCTACTTCCTGGGCGTCTTTGCCGTCATTGCTTCGGGCCTCATGCTCAAGAAGACCAAGCTCTTCGCCGGCCGCCCGACGCCGTTCGTTATGGAGCTTCCTGCCTACCACTTCCCGGCGATCCGCTCTTGGGCGCTGCACGTGTGGGAGCGCTGCTGGGCCTTTATCAAGAAGGCCGGCACGGTCATCTTTGCCTCCACTGTCGTGGTTTGGTTCCTGTCCAACTTTGGCAGCTACAACGGCTCCTTTGGCTTCCTGCCTGCGATGGACGGCATCCCCGAGGAGTTCATGGACTACTCCGTGCTTGCCATGCTCGGCAACCTGGTCGCTTGGATCTTCGCCCCGCTCGGCTTTAGCACCTGGCAGGCCACCGCGCTGACTGTCTCTGGCCTTGTCGCTAAGGAGAACGTTGTCGCCACCGCCGGCTCGCTGCTGTCCGTCGCCGACGCGGGCGAGACCGACCCGAGCCTGTGGACCGCGTTTGCCGGCATGTTCCCCACCATGGGTGCTTGCGTTGCCTTTGGAGCGTTCAACCTGCTGTGCGCCCCGTGCTTTGCCGCCATGGGCACCATCCGCAACCAGATGGATTCCGGCAAGTGGACCGCGATTGCCATCGGCTACGAGTGCGCCTTCGCTTGGGTTATCGGCCTGTTCATCAACCAGTTCTACAACCTGCTTGTGCTGGGACAGTTTGGTATCTGGACGATTGTGGCCATCGTGCTGCTGGTTGCGATGCTCTTCCAGATCTTCCGTCCCATGCCCAAACATGCATGGACCGACGAGGACGAGACCAACACTGCTTCTGCCGCAGTTTCCGCCTAAGTCCGAATAAGGATTAACCCCTTTCCACGAGCCCGGGTGTCCCAGCGACCCCGGGCTTTTTGTGCATGGGAGACAGATTACTTTGCCCCAGAAGTTAAGATGTGGCGTTTCCGCAGATAAAACCGACCAAAATAAACCTGTCCCTTTTTGGTAGGTGGAGAATGGGGTAAAGTAAGTGGTGGTTAACTAGAGGAGGCTTGCTATGGCACCTATCGATATTGTTGTACTGGCTGTTATCGGCGTTGCGTTTGTCGCCGTGTGCGTGCGCATCTACCGCAAGGGCACCTGCGCCGACTGCGCTCAGGGTGGCGTTTGCACGGGGCATTGCTCCAACAAAAAGACGTGCGCTGCACTTAAGGGCGTAGACAAAATCGCCGAAGACTTGGGTCGCGGTATCAAATAAGGTCCAGATATCCAAGCGCCCCGCGAGCATCCGTTCGCGGGGCGCTTTGTGCATTTGAGGGAGAGCACGGCGAGTCGAAGAGTATTTTTGGGGTATCGTTAACTGGACTATTAATTGGCAACTTATCTATAACGGAGTAACCGCATGAGCGCTCGCGTAACCATGAAGGACATAGCCGCCGAGCTTGGCGTTTCCATCAATACCGTGCACAAGGCTCTGACGGGAAAGGCCGGCGTGAGCGAATCCGTGCGCGCCAAGGTGAACGCTAAGGCCGAGGCCATGGGCTATCACCGCAACACAAGTGCCTCAAGCCTGCGCCGCAAGGATATCAATCTGGTGTTTTGCCTGCCCCGCGCATCGCGCGAGGGAGCGTACTTTTTCCGTTACCTGTGGGAAGGCTGCAATCGCTTTGAACGGGAGGTCATCGACCGGGGCATTACGGTTGAGCGCGTTGAATTTGGCGTGGGCGGCTACGCTGATGCACTCGAGCAAATCGACGAGCGTCTGCAGGTGGGCGAGAAGATTGATGGCTTGCTCGCCTATGCGCCGGGCGACGATCGTGCGACTGAGCTTTTGGGGCAGATCGCCGAGGCGGGCGTGACGATTGAGCTTGTCGACGGCGACCGTCCGCATTTGAATCGTTTGGGTGCGAGCTTGGCCGATTATTCGACGGCAGGCAGCCTTATGGCCGAGCAGGCGGCAAACCTGGTCCATGCTTCTGGGGCCGACGCCCGCGTGCTCCTTTTGACAGGCGACCCATATACCGATTCGCACTATCTAACCGCCCGCGCCTTCCACAATTACCTGCGCGAACGTGATATTCCATGGCAGGTTGAGGATCTTGCAGGTGCCCATGCGCAAGTCAAACAACTCGAGCATGAGCTCGAAAAGCGCTTGAGTGCGCCGGACGCCCCCGAACTTATCTGTAGCGTTTTTGCCGTTGGTTCCGAAGTGGTTGCCGACGCGCTCGTCTCGACCGGCAAGGCCGGTCGGGTCATGGTGATCGGCAACGACCTGTTTCCCGAAAGCGCCCTGGCCTTGCGCCGCGGTATCTTTACCAATATTGTCTATAAGGACCCGACGAGCCTGGCGTATCGCGGCGCTAAGACGCTGGGCGATTATCTGCTGTGGGGAAGGACCCCGACGGTGCCCGTCCAGAAGGGCGCCGTCGAGATGGTGTTTGGCAGCAACGTCGACCGCTACTGCGAACTTGCGGGAATTTAGTCGATTGGGCAGGTACCCCCTCTTGCGACGTGCATTTTTGGGAGTATTCAGCATTGGCATGCCCTGAATGAGGCGCAGAACGACTGTTTTAAGTGCCGCCGGTGGCGTATTTCGCCATCGGCGGCACTTTTTATGCCGATCGGACGCAATGTGCGCATCAAATGGGGCGCCGAGGACGGCGCGCGGCGCGCTTCGATGCTGAATACTCCCAAAAATGCACGGCGGGATATGACCCACCTGAGCAAAAGCGCTCAAGTTCGGTGTTCGGGGACGCCAACCGGTCCGCAATACATGCAAGTCACAGCTCCGGCAACCGTTGAACGGACAAAATCGACCGTTCACCCCATGGTGGTTAGGTGAACGTTCACCTTTTGAGTTGCAATGGATTAGTATAGTGAACGTTCACCTAAAGGATAACGAGCGCGCCGTGCGCCCGCCTTGCCAGCAAAGGGGCTGTTTGATGAAAAACTTTATGGACGATCAGGATTTCCTGCTGAGCACCAAGACCGGCGAGGAGCTGTTCCACAACTTTGCCAAGGGCATGCCCATCGTTGACTACCACTGCCACATTTCTCCCAAGGAGATCTGGGACGACAAGCGTTTTGAGAACATCACCGAGGTTTGGCTGGGCGGCGACCACTATAAGTGGCGCCTGATGCGTGCCAACGGCGTCGACGAGCGTTTTATCACTGGCGACGCCCCTGCTCGCGAGAAGTTCCAAAAATGGGCTGAGACCCTGGGTCGCTGCGTTGGCAACCCCGTCTTTGAGTGGAGCCACCTGGAGCTTAAGCGCTACTTTGGCTACGAAGGCGTCCTCAACGGCAAGACTGCTCAGGAGGTTTGGGACCTTGCCAACGCCAAACTCGCCGAGGCCAGCTTTACCTGCCGTAACCTGATCAAGCAGTCCAACGTTCGTATGATCTGCACTACCGACGACCCCGCCGACAGCTTTGAGTGGCACAAGAAGATTGCCGCCGACGACAGTTTTGACGTTCAGGTCGTTCCCGCCATGCGCCCCGATGCCGCCCTGCGCATCGAGCGTGGCCAGGAGTTCGCCGATTACTGCAAGCATCTCTCCGAGGTTGCCGGCGTTGAGATCAGCGACTTCGAGGGCATGAAGGCCGCCATCTCCAAGCGCTACGACGTTGCCCACGAGCTGGGCTGCCGCGCTTCCGACCACGCACTCGACTACGTTATGTACGTTCCGGCCACCGCTGACGAGATCGAGGCCATCTTTGCCAAGGGCCTTGCCGCCGAGCCGCTTACCGAGGACGAGGTCCTCAAGTACAAGACGGCCTTTATGCAGTTCGTCGCCGGCGAGTATGTCCGCCTTGGCTGGGCCATGCAGCTGCACTTTGGCTGCAAGCGTGATAACAACCGCGCTATGTTCGCCAAGCTCGGTCCCGACACCGGCTACGACTGCATCTCCAACTACACGCCGTCCGACCAGCTGGCCGATTTCCTCAACTCCATCCAGGAGTCCACGGGTCTGCCCAAGACCATCCTGTACAGCCTGAACCCCATCGATAACACCATGATCGATACCGTCATGGGCTGCTTCCAGGAGGCTCCGACCGCCGGTAAGATCCAGAACGGCTCCGCCTGGTGGTTCAACGACAACGAGGTCGGCATGCGCGAGCAACTCACGGCTCTGGCTAACGAGGGCGTGCTGGGCAACTTTGTGGGCATGCTTACCGATTCCCGCTCCTTCCTGTCCTATCCGCGCCACGAGTACTTCCGTCGCGTGCTGTGCAGCGTGATCGGCGAGTGGGTCGAGCAGGGCAAGTACCCGGCCGACATGGAGCTGCTGGGCAGTATCGTGCGCGACATCAGCTACAACAACGCGGTCCGCTACTTTGGCTTTGATTTGGACACCGTCGAGGCATAAGCCTGCATCGAATCACATCGAACTCGGGAGCGCCGTTGCCACACGCGGCGCCCCTGTTTTGCTTGCACGCTAACAGCTATCTAAGGAGAGACACAGATGGAGAACATCAGCTACGATGCGCTCGAGAAGATCGGCTACAAGGGCTATTTGCTGCCCAAGGATGCTCCCGAGAAGGTTCTGCAGTTTGGCGAGGGCAATTTCCTGCGCGCCTTCGTCGACCGTTTCTTTGACATGGGCAACGAGGCCACCGGCTGGAACGGCAAGGTCGTCATGGTGCAGCCCATCAGCGGCGCCTTTGGCTTTGCCGATGGTATCAACGCCCAGGACGACCTGTACACCGTGTTGGTGCGCGGCAAGGAGAACGGCAACACGGTTGACGAGTCCCGCGTGATCAGCGCCTGCAGCCGCTGCATCAACCCGTACCGCGAGGACGACTACCGCGCCATGATGGAGGTCGCCGTCTCCGACGATTTGGAGATTATCGTCTCCAACACCACCGAGGCCGGTATCGCCTACGACCCGTCCTGCAAGGCCGACGACATGCCGCCCGCGAGCTTCCCCGCCAAGCTTGCCCAGGTGCTCCACACCCGCTGGGCCGCCGGCAAGCCGGGCGTCATCGTGCTCGCCTGCGAGCTCATCGATCACAACGGCGAGGAGCTGCTGCGCATCATGAACCAGTACGTGAGCGACTGGGGCTGGGAGGACGAGTTTTCGCAGTGGATGGCCAACGACTGCACCGTCTGCACCACGCTCGTCGACACCATCGTCCCGGGTCGTATCCGCGACCCCAAGGAGGCCGCTGCCGTGGCCGAGCGCCTGGGCTACGAGGATCCCTTCCTGGCCGTGCGCGAGCCCTTCCAGATGTGGGGCATCCAGGGCGATGAGTCGCTTGCCGAGAAGCTCCCCTTCGTGAAGGCCGGCCTGCCGGGCGTCTTTGTGACCCCCGATGTCACCCCGTACAAGAAGCGCAAGGTCCGCATCCTCAACGGCGCCCACACTGCCTTTGTTCCGGGCTCCTGGGTTGCCGGCTTTGACATCGTGCGCGATTGCATGCACGACGAGACCGTCCGCGGCTTCATGAACACCATGCTCTACCACGAGGTCATCCCGACGCTTGCCGCCGATTTGGATGTCGAAGACTGCAAGGCCTTTGCCGCCGCCGTCGAGAACCGCTTCGACAACCCGTTTATCGACCACGCGCTGCTCTCCATTTGCCTCAACTCCACGGCCAAGTGGCGCGCTCGCGACCTGCCCACGCTCAAGGACTATGTTGCCGAGACCGGCAGCCTGCCCAAGTGCCTGGCCACGAGCCTAGCTACGCTCATCGCCTTCTACACGCAGGAGCTTGTGTCCCGCGAGGGCGATGGCCTGCACCTGCGCCGTGCCGACGGCACCGAGTACACCGCTCAGGACGACGCCTTCGTGCTCGACTTCTACGCCGCCCACGCTGGTGCAGACGATGCCGAGCTGGTGCACGACGTGCTCACCAATGAGCAGATGTGGGGCGAGGACCTTACGCAGATCGCCGGCCTTGAGGAATTTGTCGTCAACGCGCTCACCGTCGTGCGCGCCGAGGGCGTCAAGCAGGCCTTCGCCAACGCCCAGGCGTAAATTCCCGATGCGGGCGCCAGACGGCTTGCCCGCGCCTCGACTTCTGCTCAACCTGTAGGGTTAGGACCATTTGTAATGAACACTATCCAGATCAATCCGGCCGATAACGTGATCGTCGCGCTGTCGCCGCTTGCCAAGGGCGCCGCCGTCGCGGTTCCCGGGGTGGGCGAGGTCGTTGCCGCGGAGGATATTCCGCAGGGCCACAAGATGGCCGTGCGTGCCATTGCGGCGGGGGAGGACGTCGTCAAGTACGGTCTTCCTATCGGCCACGTGACGGGCGACATCCAGCCCGGTCAGTGGCTTCATACGCATAACGTCAAGACCAACCTTTCGGGCGAGGTCGAGTACGTTTACAATCCGACGCATCCGGTCGTTGAGCCGGTTGAGCCCGAGACCTTTATGGGCTTCCGTCGCGCCGACGGCCGCGCCGCCACGCGCAACGAGCTGTGGATCATCCCCACGGTCGGCTGCGTCAACGAGGTCGCACGTGCCATGTGCGAGCAGGCTCAGGATCTGGTCGAGGGTTCGCTGGAGGGCGTCTATTACTTTCCGCATCCGTTTGGCTGCTCGCAGACCGGCGCCGACCATGCCCAGACCCGTCGCCTGCTGGTAGCGCTCTCGCGTCACGCAAACGCTGCGGGCGTGCTGTTCCTGTCGCTCGGCTGCGAGAACTGCACGCATCAGCAGGTGCTCGACGAGCTGGGCGAGTACGATCACGAGCGCGTTCGCTTCCTTACCTGCCAAGATGTTGCCGACGAGCAGGTCGAAGGCCACAAGATTCTGTCTGAGCTGGCCGACCTGGCCAAGCAGGCCAAGCGTGAGCCCATTCCGGCCTCCGAGCTGGTCATTGGCCTTAAGTGCGGTGGCTCTGACGGTCTTTCGGGCATTACCGCCAACCCCACGATCGGTCGCGTGAGCGATATGCTCGTCGCCCGCGGTGGCACGTCGGTGCTCACCGAGGTCCCCGAGATGTTTGGCGCCGAGAGCATTCTGCTCGATCGCTGCGAGGACGAGCAGGTGTTTAACGCCGCCTCCGACATGCTCAACGGCTTTAAGGATTACTTTATTAGCCATGGCGAGGTCGTCTACGAGAACCCGAGCCCCGGCAACAAGGATGGCGGCATCACCACACTCGAGGACAAGAGCTGCGGCTGCGTGCAAAAGGGCGGATCTGCCCCCATCGTCGACGTGCTGCCGTACGCCGGTCAGGCTACCAAGCATGGTCTGAACATGTTGTGCGGTCCGGGCAACGACATGGTATCCACCACGGCCCTGACGGCTGCCGGCTGCCACGTGATCCTGTTCTCGACCGGCCGCGGCACGCCGTTTGGTGCGCCGGCGCCTACGCTCAAGGTGTTCACCAACCAGCGCCTGTGCGACCACAAGGCCAACTGGATGGACTTTAACGCCGGTGTGGTGGCTACGGGCGAGCGTACGCTCGATGAGGCTGCCGGCGATCTGTATCAGCTGGTGCTGGACACGGCGAGCGGCAAGCTTACCAGCGCCGAGCGTCGCGGCTGTCACGAGATCAGCATCTGGAAGGACGGAGTCTGCCTGTAGCGATGACACGTTGAGCGCGTGATTGAATAAGCTGCTGCAAAGACTGAGCGACCCCGCCGAGGACAATCTCGGCGGGGTCGTTTTTCGTTTCTCGTTGCGTTGTCGTGCACGGCTTTTTTGGGAAGGGTGCCCGGCACCTCCCTCATCTCCAGAGAACAATGAACGTTCACCTAGTTGTTGCGTGGTGCTGAATCGACTTGATAATCAAAAATGCAGGGATTTTTTCATTTTCAGGCCCGTTCAACGGCAAAAAACGACCGTTCAAGGATAATATACAAGTGAACGTTCACCTATCATAAGCAATCGCGCATAATCTAGCTAAACGTTCACCCTGAACGGCATGCAGACAGACGTCGGTATGGACTCCAATGTCTTGTTCCAAGACAATCGAGAAAAGAGAGGGAGCTCGATGACTAACAAGATCGGTAAAAAGCGCAAGATCACATTCTGGACGCGCTTGGGCTTTGGTATGGGCGGCATGCTCAACTCCGGTGCCCTGACCTTTACGCACAGCTACATGGTGCTGTTCCTGTCCACGGAGTGCGGCCTGTCCGCAGGCGAGGCTGCGCTGATCAGCTCGTTCGCCATCTATCTCAACGCCATTCTGTGCCCGCTTATGGGCTTTGTGGCCGATAACTTCTACGCTACCAAGATCGGCCGTATCTTTGGCCGCCGCCGTTTCTGGATCTTGCTGGCAATCCCGATGATGGTCGCCGAGCCGCTCATCTTTGTGGCTACGCCGTTCGGTTTCCCGTACTACTTTGTGCTGTACCTGATCTACAACGTCGCGTATACGTTCTGCACCGCCAACCTGTCGCCGCTTACCATCGAGATGACCGACGACTTCAAGGAGCGTACGTACCTCACCGGCTACAAGCACCTCTTTGGTAACGCCGCCGGCTTCCTGATGGCAGCACTCGTCGGCTTTGGCTTTGGCACCTTCGGCGAGACCAACCCGTTCAGCTACTTCATCATCGCTACGGTCAACGCTTCGGTCATGGCAATCTCGCTGCTGTGCGTGTACCTGTCCACGTGGGAGCACGCCCCCGAGGAGGTGGCTCAGGAGAAGATCGAGAGCGTCGGCGAGGGTATCAAGAAGTTCTTCATCGACGTTGTCTCTACCTTCCGCAACAAGTCCTTCCGCAAGGTCCTGTATGCACAGGTCTCCACGAAGCTCGCTGCTGCCTGCTGGTCTGCCTGCCTGTCCTTCTTCATCGTCTACTGCCTGCAGATTCCTAAGTCCTATGAGTCCGTGATGGAGATGCCCGGCAAGGTCGTCGCTATCGTCTGCACCGCCATCTGGGTTGCCCTCATGGCCAAGAAGGGCTTCCACAAGTCTTGGTACCTGGCCAACGTCGGTTGCGCTGCGTGCATCATCGCCTACAACTACTTCGCCTTTGGTC
This sequence comes from uncultured Collinsella sp., assembly GCA_900545445.1. GTDB lineage: Bacteria > Actinomycetota > Coriobacteriia > Coriobacteriales > Coriobacteriaceae > Collinsella. The sequence continues at coordinate 47,224 of UQZH01000008.1, forward strand.
AGATTAACGGCACCTCCACGGTCGCCATCGCCATGATTGCCTACCCCATTATCTTCGCCATCTGGAAGTTCTTCTACGTTGGTTTCCAGTACCTGCCCGACGTTCTGCTCAACTACATCCCCGATGTCGATGAACTCATCACCCTGCGTCGTCGCGAGGGCATCTACAGCTCCGCTCAGCAGCTCTGCCAGCAGATCGCCCAGGCTATCGCCGTCAACGCATGGGCTATTGTCCTTGCTGCCTCCGGCTTCATTCAGACCGCCGGCAACAGCGACGCCGTGACCCAGCCCGCCACCGTGCCTCTGTACATCTGCGGCTACATGCTCATCGGCTGCGCCGGCTTCTTCCTGCTCGCGGCTGTCCTTGCCCGCGGCATCAAGATCGACAAGGAGCAGTGCGACATCCTCTGCGACGAGATCAAGCGCGTCAAGGAGGGCGGCAAGATGGCCGACGTCCAGCCCGAGGTCAAGGCTCTTTGCGAGGAGCTCTCCGGCTTCAAGTACGAGGACTGCTTCGCTCACAACAACGTTGGCTTCCAGGACGGCAGCGTAATTCCCGCCGAGTAAGGCCGACATATCGTCCAAATCACAGGGCCGTGCCACCGGAATTCCGCCGGCAGGCACGGCCCTTTTTCAACAGCGTACAATTTGCCTTTAGAGCATCTTTTTGAGGGAGAAACCCATGGAGACGAACGTTATCTGGCGCAACGCCCGCGCGGCCGTGATCGAGCTTGACGACGGCGGTTACTTTACCTGCGCCGATACGTGGGAGATCTTTGTCAACGACGAGCCCGCCGGTACCACGAATACGGTCGAGACCTATGTCGACGGCCTGACCCCCGGCAAGCGCAACCTGGTTCGTTTTGTTTGTGGCGAGCGTGAGCTGAGCGTAGGTGTCACCACGCCGGCTGAGCCCTTTACCATCAACGTTCGCGACTGTGGCGCCAAGGGCGATGCCGAGCATGATGACACCACCAACATCCAGGCTGCCATCATGACCTGTCCCAAGGACGGGCGCGTGCTGATTCCCGCCGGTAGCTATCGTATCAAGTCCCTCTTCCTTAAGAGCAATATCAACATCGAGCTCGCCGACGGGGCAGTGCTGCTGGCCCGCCACGATCGTGCCGCGCTTGCCTACATTCCGGGCACGGTCACGGGCAACGAGGGCGCCGGTTATGCCGGTACCGATATGCTGCCCCTGGGCCGCTGGGAGGGGGAGAGCTTCTCGACCTACTGTTCTACCTTTACGGGTCTGGGCGTGCACGGCGTGTGCATCTATGGTCGCGGCGCGATTGACGGTCAGACCGATTTTGCCGAGGACAACTGGTGGAACAAGGACTTTAAGAACATCTTCCGTCCCGAGGAGGGCCGCGAGGTCGCCCGTCCGCGCATGATCTTCCTGTCCGAGTGCCAAAACGTGAGCCTTGCCGGCTTTACCGTGCGCAACAGCCCGGCGTGGAATATCCATCCCGTCCTGTGCGAGCATGTCGACGCGCTTTGCCTGTCGATCGAGGGTCCCAAGAACTCCCACAACACCGACGGTTTCGATCCCGAGAGCTGCGGCTTTGTCCGCATCCTTGGCTGTCAGTTCTCGGTGGGCGATGACTGCATCGCCATCAAGAGCGGCAAGCTGGGCATTGAGCCCGAGCTTCGTCCCGCTACGCACGACGTGCTGATCTCTCACTGCTACATGCACGATGGTCACGGCGCCGTGGTCCTGGGTTCAGAGGCCGCCGGCGGCATCAAGGACCTTACCGTGAGCAAGTGCCTCTTTGAGCGCACCGACCGCGGCCTGCGCGTCAAGACCCGCCGCGGGCGCGGCAAGGATGCCGTCAACGAGGGCATTACCTTTGAGCACATTCGCATGGACGAGGTGCTCACGCCCTTCGTGGTCAACTCCTTCTACTTCTGTGACAAGGACGGCAAGACCGATTACGTGCAGTCTCGCGAGGCGCTGCCTGTCGACGACCGCACGCCCGGCTTTGGTGCCACGACGTTTTGCGATATCGAGGCCACCAACTGCCATGCTGCCGCGGCCTATATCACGGGTCTGCCCGAGAGCAAAGTAACGCGTCTGACGTTCCAGGATGTCCACGTGACCTTCGCGCCGGACGCCGAGCCCTTTGTTCCGGCCATGGCCTGTGGCGTTGAGCCCATGGTGCGTCAGGGCATCATCGCGCAAAACGTCAAGGTACTCGACCTGCAAAATGTGGTGATCGAGGGCCAGGACGGCGAGGAACTGCAGCTCCAGAACGTCGACAAGGTTATCCGTGCGTAGGCGTTTGCTCCTAAACAATTACATTCGGTATGTCGCGGCGCGCGATGGGCAGGGCCTTCCCGACCCATTGCGCGATCTTTTTATATGCCGAAACTGCAACGTAGACGGTCTACGACGAAAGGACGCGGTGACTGATGATGAGTGAGAGACGATTTTTTGAGGTTTCGCTCGAGCGTGCGGGGACATATCACAGTATCTCTAAGGCCTTGGAGGCAATTGACGAATCCTGTCCGAATGACGGACGGCCGGTGACAATCCATATCGAGCCGGGTGAGTACCGCGAACGGGTCGAGATTCGTCGCTCGCATGTGACGATTGAGGGAGAGACGGCCGACAGCGTGCGTATCGTGGGCAGCCTGGGTGCCAAGATGCCTTCGGAGGACGGCTCGGGCGTCGACGGCACGCTCGGCACGTTTAGGACCTATACCGTTTTGGTCGATGCCGACGACGTACGGCTCGAGAACCTCACGATCGAAAACGATGCGGGCGATGGGCGCGAGGTCGGTCAGGCGATTGCCCTGTATGCTGATGGCGACCGTCTGGTTGTCGATGCCTGCTGCATTAAGGGGCACCAGGACACGCTGTTTTTGGGTCCGCTGCCGCCGTATGAGGCCAAACCGGGCGGGTTTATAGGACCCAAACAGTATGCGCCGCGCCGGGTGGGGCGCCAGTATTTTCGACGTTGCCGGATCGAGGGCGATGTCGACTTTATCTTTGGCGGCGCGCGTGCCTACTTTGAGGGGTGCGAGATTCGCTCGCTCAACCGCGATATGGACGTGAACGGCTACGTGACGGCGGCGTCGACGCCCGAAGGCGAGCCGCACGGCTTTGTGTTCCACGGCTGTTCGTTTACAGCTCCGGATGGCGTGGCGCCGGATTCGGTCTACCTGGGTCGTCCTTGGCGCGAATGGGCGCAAACTGTGCTGATCGATTGCTGGCTGGGGCGACATGTCAAGCGCGAAGGCTGGTGGGATTGGAATAAGCCGGCGGCACACAACTGCGTGCAGTATGCTGGCGCGATTCTGCATGGGCCGGCGGGTGATACTACCGGCTGGGTGCCGTGGGCGAATGAACTCGATGTGATGGTTGCCGCCGGGTACGCTCGCGAGCAGGTGCTTGCCGGTGGGGATGGCTGGGATCCCGAGGGCGGCGACGGTGATGCGGTTGAGACGGCTGAACTGTCTGCCAACGGCCGCACCGTGCACATCGAGACGTACTGCGAAGACGAACCTGCGCTGCGTGCCCGGCTGAAGCGCGAGGGGCGTTCGGCTGCTTTTACGGGCAAGACTCCTGCAGATTTTGAGGCATGGAAGATTGCGACCAGGACTCGTCTGTACGATGTTTTGGGCCTTTCGCTTATGGACCGCGTCCCGATTGAGATTCGTGAGCTCAGCCGCGTGCGGGTTGCCGGCGGCATCGTGCGCACCCATGCGATGTTGCAGGTCGAGTGCGATGTTTGGATGCCGTTCTACCTGTTGGAACCGTCTCATCCTAAGCTTGATGAGCGGGGACTCAAACGCTGTTATATCTGCCCGCATGGCCATCAGGGAGCGGGTGCTGCAAGCGTAGCCGGTGTTGCGGGCGTGCCGGCTGTCGATGATGCCGTGCGTAAGTTCAATTACGACTACGGTCTGCGTTTGGCACGCATGGGATACGTGACCGTCTGCCCTGATGCGCGCGGTTGGGGATACCGTCGTGACTGGAAGGGTCAGGGCGATGACGAGAACAGCTACCTGCGCGGTACGTGTCTGAATCAAGCACGTATGGCCGAGCCGCTGGGTCTTACGGTTGCGGGCCTCAACGTCTGGGACAACATGCGCTTGATCGATTACTTGGAGGCGCGCGGCGACATTGCCATGGATGACCTGGGTTGCTTTGGTTTTTCGGGTGGCGGCTACATGACGTTGTACCTGGCCGCACTCGACCCGCGTGTGCGCAAGGCGTTTGTCTCGGGCTATCTGTACGGTGTCGATGATTCGCTGCTGCATCTCAATGGCAATTGCAGCTGCAACTACACGCCCGGACTTTGGCGCTTACTCGACATGGGCGATATTGCCTCGCTCATCGCGCCGCATCCGCTGCTGGTGCAAAGCTGCGAAGAGGATCATCTGAACGGTTCGCGCGGGCTGAAAAATGTTGACGAGCAGCTCGAGATCGTGCGCGATGCCTACAAGTTGCTGGGTCGCAGAGATGGCCTGCGGCACGAGGTGTGTCCGGGTGAACACCATCTGGGCGTGGCACATCTTGTCGAGGATATCGAATGGCTCGATTCGCACGTTGCGGAATGCGCCCGTTCATAGCCCCTCGGCATGCTGCGAATAAACGGTACGTTCCTGTATGACCGCCGATGGGCGGATGAGGAGAAGATTATGGAAACGAAGAGCTTGAGTGAATCGACCATTTGCTGCTTTGGCGATTCGACCACATGGGGCGATAACGGATGCGGCGCAGGCGGTAACGACATCTCCTGGACTTCGCATCTGGGCGCGTTGCTGGGAGGCGCGGTCGTCGAGAACTTTGGCATCAAGGGTTCGCGTATCGCCATCAAGGCCGACCGTACCGATTCATTTGTCGAGCGCTTGGACGGCATCGACGATGCGGCCGATGTCTATGTTGTCTTTGGCGGCGTTAACGACTTTAGCCGCAACGTGCCGCTTGGCGAGTTGGGCAGCACCGATGCGCATGAGTTCTATGGTGCGGTCGACTATCTGATCCGAACCATCACGGCGCGCTCACCTCAGGCAAAGCTCGTGTTTATGACGCCATGCAAGACGAGTGGTAAGCACGAGAAGGATATCCCGGCAAGCGATGAGGCGAACCATTTGGGTCTGACGCAAGACGCCTACGTGCGAGCGATACTCGAGGTCTGTGACCGTTACTCCGTTCCGGTGATTGACCTGTATGCGCAAAGCGGCATCAGCCCGTTTTTGCCGGAGCACCGCGAACTCTATATGCCGGACGGCCTGCATTACAGCCCGGCTGGCTATGAGCGCCTGGCGCATCGCATCGCCGCGGGTCTCACCGCCGTTTGCCGCTAAAAGTCTGCCGTTTGCGGGGAATATAGGGTTAACGTTCACCCTATATTCCCCGTTCGCGTTACACTAGGGGTAACGTTCACCTATCGTTTATGTCAGAGGGGACAGCAATGGGTTGCAATCAAATCCTGGACCGTTATATCGAGCAGTTGATCGAAACCTCTACGCCGCAGGCGCCGGCTTGGAATATCGAAAAGATTCGCGCCGGCAAGGAGAACACCTGGAACTATATTGACGGCTGCATGATCAAGGCGCTCATCGAGCTGTACGAGATCACGGGTGAGCAGCGCTACCTGACCTTTGCCGATGACTACATCGATTTCTTTGTCCAGGACGACGGTACCATAAAGCATTACAACCCCGAGGAGTACAACCTCGATAACGTCAATGCGGGCAAGACCCTCTACAAGCTCTATGACCTGGTGGGCAAGCCCAAGTACCGTGCCGCCATGGACACCATCTACCGCCAGCTCGAGACCCAGCCGCGCACCAAAGAAGGCGTGTTTTGGCACAAGGCCGTCTATCCCAACCAGATCTGGCTCGATGGCATGTATATGGCCCAGCCGTTCTACATGCAGTACGAGCTGAGCTTCCACAACCGTCGTGCCTGCTCGGACAGCTTCCATATGTTCCAGGTCGTGCATGACCTGATGCGCAACCCCCTCAACGGTCTGTACTATCACGCTTACGACGCGAGCCGCAAACAGTTCTGGTGCGACCCGGTCACCGGCCTTTCGGCTAACTTCTGGCTGCGCGCCGAGGGCTGGTTTGCCATGGCACTCATCGATACCTGGGAGCTCATGCCGCCTTCGATGTCAGCCGAGAAGGACGAGATTCGCAAGATGTTCCACGACCTGATCGATGCCATGCTGCCGTATCAGGACGAGAAGACCGGCATGTGGCATCAGGTCATCAACCTGCCCAATATCGCCCCCAACTACCTGGAGGAGTCTGGTAGCGCGATTTTTGCCAATGCCATCATGAAGGGCGTGCGTCTAGGCGTGCTGGGCGAGCGTTACTACCAGTACGGCCGTCGCGCCTTCGACGGCATCTGCGAGACCTGCCTGTCCGAGCATGATGGACAGCTGGCGCTCGACAACATCTGCCTGGTCGCGGGCTTGGGAAACACCGCGCACCGCGAGGGCACGTTTGGTTACTACATGAGCGAGCCTATCGTCAAAAACGATGCGAAGGGCGTGGCGCCGCTGGTGCTTGCCTATATCGAGACCATGCATCACGACAAACTGGCCGGCAGGCATGACCCGCTTGCTCCCTCGGGCGTGTGCTCTATCGAGGACCCGTTTGGCGGATACACCCCGGGCATCAACGCTCATAAGGGATGTGAATAACGTGGGGGCTATTACTCCGGGCGTACGTTTGCACGACCTTCCGCAGGGGACCGTCGAGGAACGCATTCGCATGGCGGGAGAGCTGGGCTTTTCGTGCATTCAACTGCCGAGCAAGGTGCTCTACGCATCGATGGGGATCGATCGAGGCGGCCTGACCCACGAGCTTGCCGACCATTTGCGTGCGGTGCTCGACGAGGCGGGCGTTTCGGTCGCCGTGCTCGGCTGTTATAAGAATCTGGCGACGCCCGATCGCCAACAGCTCATGGATAACTTTGCCGAGTACGAGGCATGCTTGAACTTTGCCCAGATGCTCGGCGGATGCCCGGTTGGCACCGAGACCGGTCGCCCCAATGCACAGAACCGCGTTGCTGACGACCGCATGACCGATGAGTCACTCGATGCGTTTGCAGACGGGCTTGCACGCGTCTGCGATCGGGCCGAGGCCGTGGGTGGGCAAATTTTGATCGAGCCTGGTTGGAACGAAACGGTCAACACGCCGGATCGCTGCCGTGAGGTGCTAGAGCGCGTCTCGAGTCCGTCGCTCGGCGTGATCTATGACCCGGTATCACTGCTGCACCCCAGTGTTGTTGACGAAGCGCAGGAAATCACCGCGCGCATGCTCTACTTATGCGGCAGTAAGATCCGCGCGCTGCACGCCAAGGATTTTGAGGTCGTTGATAACGAGGACGAAGCCGGTTGGTGCGACGGTACGGGTTCGCGCCTGGTGTGCCACGGCGTGGGCGAGACGGGACGATATGACTTTGAGCCCGTGGTGGCCTGGGCGGCTGCCGCCTGCCCTGGGATTCCCTGCGTGGTCGAGAACAGCGTGCCGGCGACGGCGGCTGACTGCCTGGCGACACTCAAGCACATGTCCGCTCGCTGCGGGGCTTCGCATCGCGAGTTATAGCATTGGCTTTTGCCGTGTCGGCAGATTGAGATTACCTGTATGGGGGCGGCGGTGAAGGGTCTTTATCGTCGCCCCATTGGATTGCATTAAAAAGGGGAGTTGCGTGGCTATCCACATTGTCGAAGAGGCGAATCGTTGCCTGGGTTGTAAAAGGGCGTTCTGTCAGCTTAAGGGCTGCCCGGTTCAGACGCCTATTCCGCAGGTCATCGACTTGTTCAAACAGCGCCGTCTAGAAGAGGCGGGCGAGCTGCTGTTCCAGAACAATCCCATGAGCGCGGTCTGCTCTATGGTGTGCAACCATTCGGGCCAGTGCGAGGGTGCTTGCATCCAGGGCCGCAAGGGCGCACCCGTACATTTCTCGAGCATCGAGCACTACATCTCCACAGCGTATTTAGATCGTAAGGAGTGGACGCCCGCGCCGTCGTGTGGCAAACAGGTTGCTGTGGTCGGTTCCGGTCCCGCCGGTATTACCGTGGCCATTAAGATGGCCCAGCTGGGCTGTGCCGTCACGGTATTTGAACAGCGCCCCGAGATCGGCGGTGTGCTGGAATACGGTATCCCCGAGTTCCGCCTGCCCCGTGCGCTCGTACAAAAGTACCGTCACGTGATGTGCTCGCTTGGCGTGCGCGTGCGCCCCTCGACCACCATTGGTGGCGCGCTGCATATCGACGACCTGCTGCGCGACGGCTACGATGCGGTCTTTGTTGGTACCGGTACCTGGCGTGCCCGCAAACTGGGCATTCCCGGCGAGTCGCGCGGCAACGTGCTGTTTGGTATCGATTACCTGGTCGATCCCACGAGCGTGGCTATCGGGCAGAACGTGGCGGTCATCGGTGCCGGTAATGTGGCCATGGATGTGGCCCGCACGGCGCTGCGTTCGGGTGCTCGCAAGGTCACTGTGTATGCACGCTCGCGCCATATCTCGGCCATCGACGACGAGGTCGAGCTGACCGAGCTTGACGGTGCCGAGATTGTGTGCGGCAAGGCGATCTGCGCCATCGACGATAACGGTCCGGTGTTCGAGACGGCTATCTTTGACGAGGACAACAATGTGGTGGGCTACGAGGAAGAGCTCGACCATGCGTCTGCCGACACAGTTGTGATTGCGGCTTCGCAGGTGCCCAAGGACAAGCTTGTGCTTACGACGGGTGGTCTGGAGACCGACCATCGCGGCCTGCTTTCGGTCGACGAGAACGGCATGACCACCGTGCCCGGCGTCTTTGCCGCCGGCGATGTGGTTAACGGCCCGCTCACCGTGGTTCATGCCGTGGCAGGCGCCAAGCTCGCCGTCGAAGGCATGACTGCCTATTTGGGTCTCTAACACATCCCATCCATTAGTTGCGGTGAAATACGGACTGTTTTGGCTATCAAAGGCCTTATCTACTCCGTATTCCACCACAACTTTTTTATGAGGGTCGGGATTGAAGGTGGGGAGTGCGAGCGAGTACGAATGCGGCGGATACTGATACGATAGGTACGTTAGCAACTGCCGCCGAGCGGCTCAAACGAAAGGAAGCCTGTATGGAGTCATCCGCCTACCCGATGCTCTTTAGCCCGATCAAGGTCGGTACGACCGAGGTCAAGAACCGCGTCTTTATGCCGCCGGTATCCACGAACCTGGCCGATCATGGCTATGTGACCGACGACTTGGTCGATCATTATCGTGCCCGTGCCAAGGGCGGCGTTGGCCTCATCATTACCGAGGTCGTGACGGTCGAGCCCACCTATACCTATCTGCCGGGTGACATGTGCTGCTACGACGACACGTTTATCCCCGGTTGGGAAAAGCTCGCCGCGGCCGTCCACGAGTACGGCTGCAAGATCATGCCGCAGCTCTTCCACCCCGCCTACATGGCCTTTAACATTCCGGGCACGCCGCGCCTGATCGCTCCGTCCTTCGTGGGACCGTCCTATGCCCGCGAGGCACCGCGTCCTATCACGGTCGATGAGATTCACGAGCTCACGCATCAGTTTGGCGACGCAGCCGTGCGTATGCAGAAGGCTGGCGTCGATGGCGTCGAGGTCCATGCGGCGCACGCCCACGGCATGCTCGGCGGCTTTTTGACCCCGCTCTACAACAAGCGTACCGATGAGTACGGCGGCTCGCTCGACGCTCGCATGCGCTTCCTGCTCGAGGTCATTGCCGAGATTCGCGAGCGCTGCGGCAAGGACTTTATCATCGACGTCCGCATCTCGGGCGATGAGTACACCGATGGCGGCCTGACCCTCAACGACATGGTCTACGTTTCACGTCGCCTGGAGAAGGCCGGCGTCGACATGATTCACGTGTCGGGCGGTACCACCATCAAGCGCGGCTCCGCGATTCCCGCCGCCGGTACGCAGCAGGCCTCGCACGCCGCCTGCTCGCGCGAGATTAAGAAGCACGTCAACATTCCTGTCGCCACGGTCGGTCGCATCAACGAGGCCTGGATTGCCGAGGAGCTGATCGAGGACGGCGCCGCCGACATCTGCATGATGGGCCGCGCCAATCTGTGCGATGCCGAGTTCTGCAACAAGGCCGCTGCCGGCAACGCCGACGACATCCGCCCCTGCATTGGCTGCCTGCGCTGCCTGAACGGCATTATGTTTGGCAAGCGCATCTCCTGCACTGTCAACCCGGACGTGGAGCGCGACGAGGCTGGCTACGAGCCTGCCGCCGAGGCTAAGAACGTGCTGGTTGTGGGTGCCGGTCCTGCGGGCATGGAGGCAGCCTACATTGCCGCCAAGCGCGGCCACAACGTGGTGCTCGTGGATAAGCAGGACGAGCCGGGCGGCGAGATGCGCATCGCGGCTGTTCCGCCGGCAAAGCAGGAACTCACCCGCGTGATCAAGTACCAGTATCGCCGTCTTGCTGAGGCGGGCGTGAAGTGCATCTTTGGTACCGAGCTTTCGGCCGAGGACATTCAGCGTGACTACGCGGGCTACGAGGTCGTCCTGGCTTATGGCGCCGAGCCCATCGCCCCGGCCTTCATGCAGGGCTTTAAGCAGGTTATGACGGCCGACGACCTGCTGGGTGGCAAGGCTTTCCCGGGTAAGAAGATCGTCATCGTGGGCGGCGGCACCGTTGGCTGCGAGACGGCCGATTATCTGGCTCCGCTGGTCAACGACCTGTCGCCGGCCAACCGCGATGTCACCGTCATCGAGATGACCAAGACGCTCGCCGCCAACGAGGGCGGTGCCGGTCGCGCGGTGCTCATCACGCGCATGCTCTCCAAGGGCGTCCACGTGCTGACCGAGGCCAAGGTGACCGAGATCACCGAGGACACCATCAGTTACGAGAAGGACGGCGAGGTCCACACCATCACCGGTGCCGATACGCTGGTGCTTGCCATGGGCTATCGTCCCAATACCAAGCTGGCTGATGACCTCGCCGCTGCTGGCGTTGCCGCTCACGTGCTGGGCGATGCCAACAAGTGCGGTAACATCCGCGATGCCATCGGCGACGGCTACAAGGTCGCCTGCGAGATGTAAGCTTTTGGCAAATAGGGGAGCGGCCGCCTTGCAGTGGCTCAAGCGATAGCCAATCAAAAAAGGCGCCGCGACACATGGATTGTCGCGGCGCCTTTTGCTTGGCGGTTTGTTGGGGGTCGGTGCGCCCCGTGGGCCTTATTACAGGCCCAAGATCTCCTTGACCTTGGCGATGATGGCCTCGTCGGTGGCGTTGGCAAAGAAGTACTCCTGGAAGTGCTCGCCGGCAAGTGCGCCCTTCACCAGGTCCTGATCGATCTCGCCCAGGACGTCGACGAGCGGACGCATGGTCACAGCGCGCACGCCATCGAGAATCTTCTTGTTGCGCTGCTCGGGCTCAACACGCTCGGCGGGGTAGCCGTTGCCCGAACCAAAGCCAAAGAGCTTCTCGAAGGTGTACTCGAGGTTGAGCTCCTGGCCCCAGCCATTCTTAAGAGCGAAGGGCATGGCGACGGCGTTGCCATCGTTGACCTGGGCAAAGGTGTAGGCGTCGAGCGGGTCGGCAACGTGGCCGCACAGCACGCCGGGGAAGGAGTTGCAGGCGAGCATAGCGCCCTCGCCGGTGCCGCAGCCGGTCACGACGTAGTCGGCAGCGCCGGAGTTCAGCAGCACGGCGGCAAGGATGCCGTTCTGCACATAGGTGAGGGGCTTGGAGTCGGCGTCGGCATACATACCGTAGTTAAAAACGGTGTGGCCCATGGGCTCGACGACCTTCTTAAGGGCAGCCTCGATCATGGAGTTCTTGGAGTTCTGGGAGTTCTCGTTGATGAGAGCAATCTTCATTGCGAAATACCTTCCTATTTCTAACTTGCGGTGAAATAGTTCCTATTTGTCCAGATAGATGGCCTATTCAGGAACTATTTCATCGCAACTACTAAATGAACCTAAATGTGGGAGCGCGGTGAGCGAGCGGGCTTGAGGCGGAGCAGGTTGCCTTGAAAGAGGAGGGAAGCGTACTTGGGTACGCGACCGACGAATGAAAGGCAAGATGCCCGCCTCAAGCCCGCGCAGCGCCTAAGCAGGTTGTTTGCCGATATATGCCAGGATGCCGCCGTCGACGTAGAGGATGTGGCCGTTGACGAAGTTCGAGGCGTCGGAGGCCAGGAA